>CAMZNU010000008.1 GCA_947313885.1 uncultured Clostridia bacterium
TGAAATAAAAATAGAAGATAAAAATAAAAACCTAATTACTTATAAAGTAACAGAAGAAGAATATAATGAATTAAAAAATCTAGAATTTGGCGGACAAGTCGACTTATTAAGCGGTAGAGTGCCAATTGGTTTAGAATATAATAAAGAAGAGACAGGTATAAACATAGGTAAAATTGTCGCAGGACTTGTAGGAGGAGCAGGACTTGGAACTTTACTTTTCTTCATATTAGGAAAAAGAAGAAAAGAAGAGGAAGAATTAGAAAATGAACAAGATGAAATTTTAGAAGATATAGAATAACAATAAAAAAGTCCATATGGGCTTTTTTTTATTGTAAAGGGAAAAGTAAAAAACAATAGTATGATATATTTAGACATTTATGCTATATAAAATATAGACAAAAAAACAATAGATAAAAAAATAAATAGTATAAAAAAATGAAAATGTAAAATAGTTTGCAATAAAATATGTAATAAAGTAAAATAATGAAACTAATTTTAATTATGGGAGGGAAATATGGATAAGGACATTTTTAAAACGGATAAAAAAATATCTATAGGTTATGCAGGGTTTATAGTTGCAAGTATATTTGTATTTGTGCTAGGTGGTTCATTAATATTTGGCGGTGCTATAGAAACAATGTTTATTTTATCATGGTTGTTTACAGTACCTTTAATTATGAGAATTGGATACACGTATAAGGAAGTACAA
Organism: uncultured Clostridia bacterium; assembly: GCA_947313885.1. GTDB lineage: Bacteria > Bacillota > Clostridia > Lachnospirales > CAMZNU01 > CAMZNU01. The sequence continues at coordinate 710 of CAMZNU010000008.1, forward strand.
GATTTTGGATGGAAAGTAGTAATGGAGTCACTAGAAGCAAACTTTATTATTTTAGTAGTAGGTACGTTAATAGCATCATTTATTGCAAGTGGAACAGTGCCGTATATAATCGTAATTGGCTTAAAAATGATATCGCCAAAAATATTTTTATTATCGGCGTTACTAATTACAACTATGACGTCTCTAGCAACGGGAACGTCATGGGGAACGATAGGTACGGCAGGGGTAGCAATGATGGGAATAGGTAATGCGTTAGGTGTGCCAATGGGAATGACAGCAGGGGCAGTTATATCAGGGGCGGCATTTGGAGATAAAATGTCACCGTTATCAGATACGACAAATCTTGCAGCAGCAATATCAGGAGCACCATTAATGACACATATAAAACATATGACAATTACAACGTTACCAGCGTATATTATAAGTGCAATTATATTTACGTTTTTAGGATTTTCAGCAATTAATATGGAAACATTTGATGCGACTATATCACAAAATACAATTATAGGATTAGATAATATATTTAAATTAGGAGTATTAGAACTTATACCTATAGTGTTAGTAATAACATTATTAATAAAAAAAGTTCCACCTATTTCAGCTATGTTAGGTGGAACTTTTACAGCTATGTTTATGGCATGGATTAGACAAGGATATTCAGTAAGTGAATTATTAGACTTTTTATATGGAGGTTTTACAATAAATACAGGAACAGATTATATAGATACGTTATTAAACCGTGGTGGAATACTTAGTATGGTAAGTTCATTTTTAATTGTATTTGTTGCGGCGGCTATAACGGGTATGTTAAGTGAATCAGGAGTATTAACTACATTAGTATCACCGTTAGCGAAAAAATGTAAAGGTTCTAAAGCTAGAGTTGTAGGAACGACGTTATCGGTTGGGTATTTAACAAATATGATAGGATCATCAATGTTACTTGCAATAATAGTACCAGGAACATTAATGAAACCGATATATGAGGAGGAAAACTTAGCGCCAGAAAATTTATCTAGAGTTTTAGAAGATAGTGGAACGTTAGGGGCGTGGTTAATACCGTGGAATGCTAATGCGATATTCGGGGCACAAACTCTTATGGGAGCAGGGGCATTGCCTTACGTGTTTATACCGTATTGCTTGTTATCGATAATATCACCAATTTTATCAATGATATATGCATTTACAGGGATAACGATGGTACCGTTAAAAAAGAAAAAGAAAGCATAGTATACTTTAAAGTAAAATACGAAGGAGAATAAAATGTTTGGAAGCCAAAAAATTAATGAAGAAAACACATTAGAGATAGGTGGTATATCAGTTACAGATTTAAGAGAAAAATACCAAACACCGTTGTACGTTATGGATAAAAAATATATTGTAGATAAAGTTAATTTAATGAAAAATAATTTTAAATCAGACAAAATAAAAACAGAAATAGCCTATGCGTCTAAAGCATTTTTAACAGTTGGTATGTGTAAATTAGTAAAAGAGTTAGATATATCACTAGATGTAGTATCAGGTGGAGAACTATATACAGCCTCTAAATCGGGAATAGATATGAAGAGAGTACATTTTCATGGTAATAGTAAATCTGTAAAAGAGATAGAGATGGCATTAGATTTAGAAATAGGAACGATAATAGTAGATAACCATTTAGAGTTTGAGACGTTAGAAAGAATATGCGGAGAAAAAAATAAAAAAATAGATGTAATATTAAGAGTGAATCCAGGAATAGATGCCCATACCCATGAGTATATACAAACGACATTACATGATTCTAAGTTTGGGGAATCGATATTCATGAAAGAGACGATGGAGTTAATAAAGAAGATGGATAAAAGTGATTATATAGTGTTTAAAGGGTTGCATTCACATATAGGATCACAAATATCAGATCATAAATCTTTTTTAAAGGCAGCAGAAGTAATGAGTGATTATATAAAAGAAATATTAGATGAGGGGATAGTAGTAGAAGTTTTAAATTTAGGTGGAGGATTTGGAATATTCTATGCAGAAGGTGATGTAGAAGTAGATTTAGCATTATGTTTAAGTAGTATGGTAAAAATAGTAGAGGAAATAAATGAAAGAAAAGGGTTAGGAATAAAAGAGATTCAAATAGAGCCAGGAAGATCTCTAGTAGCAAATGCAGGTACTACGTTATATACAGTACAAGGTTTAAAAAAGACATATACAGGTAAAAACTATTATTTTATAGATGGTGGAATGACAGATAATATTAGACCGGCATTATACCAAGCGACGTACACAGGTACAATAGGAAATAAAATGTTAGATAAAAAAAGTGAAATAGCAACAATAGCGGGAACGTGTTGTGAATCAGGAGATTTATTAATAAAGGACGCACCGATGCAAAAAGCATGTATAGGAGATATGCTATGCATATTTGGAACGGGGGCATATAACTATTCAATGTCTAGCAATTATAATAGAAATTTAAAGCCAGCGGTAATAATGGTAGAGAATGGGAAAGCAGAACTTATAGTTAAGAGAGAGACATATGAAGATTTAATAAGAAACGACATATATTAAAGGGAGTTTTAAATGTTAAAATTCGAGAAGTACCATGGATTAGGAAATGATTTTGTAATATTTAATTATGATGATTTAATAAAAGAAGGTATAAAAGAAAATGAGTTTCAAGAACTTGCAAAAAAAGTTTGTAAAAGACATGTCTCGATTGGTGGAAACGGAATAATGATATATGTTAATAAAGGTGATAAAGGACAAATGATATTTATTAACAGTGATGGTAGTATAGGTGAGATGTGTGGTAATGGCATTAGATGTTTTGCAAACTATATATATAATAATAATTTATTAGAAGGAAACAAATATAATATAGAGACGTTAGCAGGAGAATTAGTAATAGAAATTAAAAAAGAAGAGGAATTTATAGCTAAAGTTAATATGGGTAACGGTACATTTGATACTGAACGTATACCAGTTAATAGTGATAAAAAAGAGTTTATTGAAGAGACAATAATTATTGATAATAAAGAAATTGTTATATCGGTTATGTTCATGGGAGTTCCCCATGGTGTAATATTTGTAGATGACATAAAAAAAATAGACATAGAAAAAATAGGGAAGTTAATAGAAAATAATAAACTGTTCCCAAAGAAATTAAATGTTAATTTTGTAGAGATTGTAAATGAGAATGAAATTAAAGTTGATACATGGGAAAGAGGGGCAGGACATACGTTAGCATGTGGAACGGGTTCATGTGCTAGTGTAATTATAGGAAATTATACGAAAAGACTAGATAAAAAAGTTAAAGTTAAATTAGCGATAGGTGATTTAGATATAGAAATAAAAGAGAGTGTGTATATGACAGGAAAAGCAGAGTTAGTGGCAAAAGGATTTTATAGGTATAAAAAATAAGAAAAAGAGATTAAACATATTATGTTTAATCTCTTTTTTGTAATAATATTTAAAATATATAAAATAAATTCAATAAAGTATTGCAAAATAAATTTTTATATATTATACTTAAATAAGTATATGAAAAAAAATAAATAAGGGGCTTACGATGAAAAAAAAGGGGATATTAATAGGTGAGTTTAGATTGTTACATGACTTACATAAAGAAGTATTTATGCAAAGTGCAGGTTGTGTAGAGGTAATACATATAGGTGTAATAAACTATAAGGGAATAAAGAGATACTCTAACATAAGAGAGTTATCAATAACGATAAGTAAAATACTAAATGATATAGGGATAGAATTTTATATACATGAAATAAAAGAAGAGCTTACAAATGACGAATTAGAAAGTTATTTCATAAATAAATTAAAAATAGAAGACTATAGTGAATGGACATTATTTACAGATGAAAGTAAACGAAAATTTAAAAAAATAAAAAATGAGATGTTAGAGTTGTTTAGCAATAAAGAAATAACTGTAGCAAATATAGAAAAAAATATATATGAATCTAAACACATAGCGAAAGAGTTTATGAGGTATGTAAATAAAAAAATAGTAATTTCAGGAACAGAGTCTTGTGGTAAAACGGTAATGACAAAAAAAGTATCATCATTTTTAAATACGTCATTTAGTGAAGAGTATGGAAGATATCACGGTAGAAAATTTTTAGGGGGGAATGATAGTTGTTTCACGCCAAAAGAATTTGTACATATAGCGATGCAACAAATATTACAAGATAAAAAAGTAAACATGTATTCAAGATTATTTTTATTGGTAGATACAGATATGGTAGTTACGTTAAACTTTTTAAATAAATATAGAGATGAGTATATAAAAAATAATAATTGGAGCGATGATTTAGAAGAGGAATATATAAAAGCAAAAGATACATTAGAAACTTTAATAGAAAACCATGATCAAGATTTAACGATTTTATTAAAGCCTAACGTAAAATTTGTAGAAGATGGAATAAGATGGCACGATAGAGGGTTTGAAGAACGAGAAAAAGAATTTAATGAATTAAAAAAGTTATATGATAAATTTAATATAAAATATGTAGTAGTAGATAAAAAATCATATAATGAACGATTTAAAGAGGTAATAAAACATATAAAAAATAATTTTTAAATATGTTGAAATAAAAAATAAAAATAAAAACATATATCATAGGAGGATATAAAATGAAAGAATTACTGCTAGCAAATTTTGAAATGGGATTAGTAATATATTTTTTAGTAGGGCTAGTACTAGCGCTATTATTTAAGAAGGAGAGTTTTTTAGAACAATTTAAAGGGTTTGAAACCTTTGAAATAATATGGATATCAATATTTTTTGTGTCGTTAATGTACATAAATTATTTATGGGATGAAAATCTATTTGGTATTTTTGTAAGTGTTGCAGGAATATTGTGTGTTGTACTAGTTGCTAAAGGTAACATATGGAATTATTTTTGGGGTATAATAAACGTATCAGGATATGCTTTTATAGCATACAGTAACAATTATGCAGGGGATTTTGTATTAAATGTTATGTACTATTTACCGATGCAATTTATAGGATATTACATGTGGCAAAGTGGGTTAAAAGGAAACAGTCAAATTATTAGAGCTAGAAAATTTACCTTAGATCAATTTGTAATATCAGTAATATCTTTAGGGGCAGTAACTTATGGTATTGGTAAATTAATGCCGTATGTAAATAGTTTATTTGGTATGGAGAGTAATCCGTTACCATTTGTAGATGCATTTACTACAGCAGGAAGTGTATTTGCAATGTTCTTAATGGTAAGAAGATTTAAAGAACAATGGACATTATGGATTATCGTTAATTCATTATCTATATATATGTGGTATACAATGGGTGATATGGTAATGGTTGCTATGTGGACAGCATATTTAGTAAATGCTATGTACGGACATTATAACTGGGATAAACTTGAGAAAAAATTATAATATAATAAGAAAAAATAGAGGATATAAATTATCTTCTATTTTTTTGTAAACAACTAAATAGAAAAGTTGACACAATAAAAATAATTATATAAAATTTATGGAGGTAGGAGCTGATAAAATGTATAAAGAGTTTTCAAAGGTGTATGATTATTTTATGGAAAATGCGCCCTATGACGAATGGTATGAAAATATATATATGATATTTGATAAATATAATAAACAACCAAATACTATATTAGATTTAGGATGTGGAACGGGAATGATGAGTACAATGTTTGCATTAGATAATATAGAAGTTACAGGTATAGACATATCAAAAGAGATGTTAGAAGAAGGAATACGAAAAAATGAAATACATGGTGTAGAAGTTAAATATGAAAATCAAAATATAATAAACTTTAATATGAATAAAAAATATGACTGTGTAATGAGTACTTGCGATAGTTATAATTATGTATTGGATGATAAAGATTTATTAAATAGCTTTAAACAAGTTAAAAAGCATTTAAATAAAGATAGTATTTTTATATTTGATGTAAACACAAAATATTATTACGAAGAGACGCTAGGCAATAAAAGTTATAGTGAAGTAGCAGAGGATTCAACGTATATAATAAATAATGAGTTTAATGATAAAACTAATATAAACAAATATGAATTAACTCTGTTTCTTTTAGAAGAAAATGGATTATATAAAAAAGTGGAGGAAACACATATAGTAAAGGCAAGATCTATAAATTTAATTAGTACGTTAATAAAAAGTGCGAAATTAGATATACTAGAAGTAATTGATACTGTTACGATGGAAACAGACGAGAAAAGTAATAGAGTGTATTTTATATGTAGAGGAGAATAATGGATAAAATAATTAGAGTAACAGCAGGAGAAGGAAGTATAAGAGGTTTTTTTATAGATAGCAGAGACGTTGTAAATACAGCATACGAATACCATAAAACATCACCAGTTGTAACGGCGGGATTAGGTAGAACATTAACAGCAGGATTATTAATAGGACAAACTTTAAAAAATGATAAAGACCAAATAACGTTATCAATAAAAGGGGATGGACCAGCAAAAGGATTATTAGCAGTAGCAGATAGTAAAGGTAATGTAAAAGGATACCCGTTAGTTAACATAGTGGACATACCACTAAAAGAAAATGGTAAGTTAGATGTAGGTACAGCATTAGGGTTTGGGGATATAAATATAATAAAAGATGTAGGGTTAAAAGATATGTACACTAGCCAAACACCATTAATTTCAGGAGAAATAGCAGATGATTTAACGTATTACTATGCAAAGTCAGAGCAAATACCAACATCGATAGCATTAGGGGTATTAGTAGATAAAGATTATTCAGTTAAAAAAGCGGGTGGTTTTTTTATACAATTAATGCCAGAGGCAGAAGAAGAAGTAATAGAAAAGTTAGAAAAAAAATTAATGGAGTTAAAACCTATTACAACGTTGTTAGATGAGGGGTTAACGATAGAAGAAATAGCTAAGTTAGTATTAGGGGATTTAGATTTAAAAATAAATGAAACTATACCAATTCAATTTAAATGTGATTGTACAAAGGAAAGAGTAGAAAAAGCATTAATAAGTATTGGAGAAATAGAGTTAACAAAAATAATAGAAGAAGATGAAAAAGCAGAATTAAATTGCCATTTTTGTAATAAAGATTATTTATTTTCAAAAGAAGATTTAAAACAATTGCGAGAAGAAATAAAAAAATAAGGAAACAAAAAATAAAAAAGAGTAAAAAAACTAGCCGATGTGATAGGGATAAAATCCTTTATGACATTGGCTAGTTTTTTTATTACTCTTTTTTTATTGATCTATAACAGAACCATCTTGTAAACCTTTTTTATCGAATTTAATATTTAAATTTTTACCGATAAAAGAAAGTATTCCAACTTCTGTAGGTTCAACTAAAGAAATAGCAGTACCGATTTTAGAAGTACGACCTATACGACCTACTCTATGTTGGTAAATAGAAAAATCTTCAGTTAAATCAAAGTTAATAACATAAAAAAGTTTTTCTATATCAAGACCACGGCTAAAAATATCCGTGCAAACAAGAACTTTATATTTACCAGATCTAAAACCATCTAAGGCGTCTTTACGTTCAATGGAACTAATTTCACCGTTTAAAGCGATAGCATCTTTATTATGGAAATTTAATTTATCAACTAACGTATTAGCATCTGTTTGTTTACTAGTAAAAAGAAGAACTTTATTCATTTTATAAGCCGAAATAATTTTTCTAAGAGTTGGTATTTTATCACGTTTAGTAGTTATAAAAGTGTGATGTACAATGTTTTTAGGTACAATAGAATCTTCTTTAATATTATACAAAAGAGGAGACTTCATAATAGTTTTAGCAACGTCTACAGTTAAGTCATCGATAGTAGCCGAATATAAAACAAGCTGTCTATCTCTTAAAGTTTTTTTAATTACTTCTTCTGTGTTATTTAAATGTTTTTCACTAAGAAGACGATCACCCTCATCTAATACGATAGTTTTAATCGTATGCATTTTAAGTTTTTTAAGAGATACAAGTTTTAAAATTCTACCACTAGTACCAATAATTAATTTTGGTTTATTTTTAAGTTTAGATAGTTGTCTATCGATGTTAGCACTTCCTATTAATAAAGCAACTTCAATATTTAAATCTTTACATAAAGCATATGCAACGTTATAAACTTGAGAAGCTAGTTCATAAGATGGTGCTAAAACGATAGCCTGTGGTGTTTTAATAGAATCATCAATAGCGTTTAAAATAGGTAATAAGTAGGATAAAGTTTTACCAGAACCTGTACTAGATCTAACTATAATATCCGTACCATTTAAACTATCTTGCAAAGTTTCTTCTTGAACTTTTCTAAGTTTGTAAAAGTTATGTTGCTTTAATACATCGTTTAAGTTTTCGTTAAGTAAATCGTTTATGTTTGACATTATTTTTTTCCAATCCTTATATATAAATAAGTAAGTATAGTTTTTTAAAATTATACATTATTTATTTTATGTCGTCAAAGTATTTAAGAGTAGCGACATATATAGACCATGCTAATTTGTCTTTATATTCATTCGTAGATAATTTATAACTATCGTCTGGACTAGTTAAAAAACCACATTCTACAATTACGGCTGGTATGTTAGTTTCACGTAATAAATAATATGTACTAGTAGGCATTGCTTTTTTATTATTTGTAGGGTTTGCAAAAGTGTTTAATTGTTCTTGAATATTTAAAGCTAATATTTTACTTTTTTCAGAATTATCATAATAAAAAACTTGTGATCCATTTACTTTAGAATCTGTAAAAGAATTTTGATGAATGCTAATTAGTATGTCGGCATTGCTACCGTTTGTAAAAGATTTTCTAAATAGCATATCCTTTTTTTTCGTATTTGCTGTTGCACTATCATCTGTTCTAGTCATGTATACATAAGCGCCTGATTGTTCTAAATATTCCTGTAATTTAAGAGCAATTTCTAAGTTTACGTCTTTTTCATACATATCATTACCAACAACACCAGGGTCAAAACCACCGTGTCCCGCATCTATAATAACGATGGCTTTACTATGTGATAATGCAAAAATTTCTTTTATTTCTTTTTTGTTAAAATCGTAAATAACACCTATTATTAGAAATAGAACATATATGTAAATAAAAAAATGTTCCTTTATATTTTGTACCATTTTATTCATCTTATCCCCTCCCTATATGTTTACTATATGCTAAGTAAATATATCTATGTTTATATATAAGACAAATAGCTAATTAATTCGTAAAATATAAATACATATTAATATGAATAAAATTTTAGGAGGTGGTTAAAGTAGAATCTTTATTCGCAGCTATGCAGGAGCTAGGATTTCCTACAGTTGTATCGATCTATTTATTAGTTAGATTTGAAGGTAAAATATCGTCGCTAACAATTAGTATCAACAACTTAGAGAAAATAATAGAAAAGACCATAGCCAAAAATAATAAATAAAAAAAGGGCAATGAACCGACGGGTTCATTGCCCTTTTTTATATATCTAATTCTTCTTCAGTTTCAATTTTTTTAGACTTTCTAGTTTTTTTGGGTTTTTTCGCATCTTTTTTCACGTCTTCTTTCGCGTCGTCGTTAACATCTTCTTTAACATCTTCCTTAACATCTTCTTTTGTAATAGGTGGAAGTAGTGATAAGTCATAACTTTCACGAACTTTATTTTCTATCTCACGTGCGATATCAGGGTTTGCAATGAAGTAGGCTTTAGCATTTTCACGTCCTTGTCCTAAACGTTCTTCATTATATGCATACCAAGAACCACTTTTATTTACGATGCCAACTTTAGATGCTAAGTCTAAAATATCTCCTTCGCGTGAAATACCAAGACCATACATAATATCAACTTCACAAGTTTTAAAAGGTGGAGCTATTTTATTTTTAGCTATTTTAATTTTAGTTCTATTTCCTAAAATCTCCATACCAGATTTAATTGCTTCAGAACGTCTAATATCGATTCTAACAGAAGCATAGAATTTTAAAGCACGTCCACCAGTAGTAGTTTCAGGGTTACCGTATACTATACCAATTTTTTCTCTTAATTGATTTATAAAAATAATAGTACAGTTAGTTTTATGAGCTATACCAGTTATTTTACGAAGGGCTTGTGACATAAGACGAGCATGAAGACCTACATGACTATCTCCCATTTCACCTTCAATTTCAGCACGAGGTACAAGAGCCGCAACAGAATCGATAACAATAACGTCCATAGCACCAGAACGAACCATAGCTTCTGTAATTTCTAAAGCTTGTTCACCGTTATCAGGTTGTGAAATATATAAGTCATCTATTTGAACGCCAAGTTTTTGGCTATACACAGGATCTAATGCATGTTCCGCATCAATAAACCCAGCGATACCACCAGCTTTTTGAACTTCGGCAACTACGTGTAAAGCTAAAGTAGTTTTACCAGAAGATTCAGGACCGTAAATTTCGATTATACGACCTTTTGGTAAACCACCTATACCTAGAGCTAAATCAACACTTAAAGAACCTGTAGATATAGATTCTACGTCATGTGGGTTAGCAGAATCACCAAGTTTCATAACAGAACCTTTACCAAATTGTTTTTCAATTTGCGACAAAGCAGTTTTTAAAGCATCGTCTTTTTGATTTTTTTTCATAATATCCTCCAAAATTTATAATCAATATGTTAATAGTATTTTACAAGAAAAAATATAAAAACACAAACATTTGTTTGTGTTTTTATAAAAATTAATTATTTTCGTTAAAAACCTGTTTATTTTTAATAATGTAATCAAAAAGGCTTAGTAAAGAAGTAAACACCGATGACCAAATTAAAATATTAGCTACATAAGGGATATTATATAAATTATCTATACTAGAACATAAATAAATAATCATAACCATTTGAGTAATAGTTTTAATTTTTCCGTAAGGTGATGCGGCTATAACAACATTGTTATCACTAGCTACTAATCTAAATCCAGAAATTATAAATTCACGACCTATCATAATAATAACAGGTATAGCTGTTATTTTACCAGATTGGATAAAATATATAATAGCCGATGCAACAAGTAATTTATCAGCTATAGGATCCATAAATTTACCGAAATTAGTAATCATGTTGTATTTTCGTGCAATGTATCCGTCTAAAAAATCAGTAAGTGCCGCTACTGTAAAAATAGTAGTTGCTATAATATCAGAAAATACAGTGCCTATAGAAAGAAAATAAATAAAAAATGGAATCATAAAAATTCTAAGAATTGTAAGTTTGTTAGCAATGTTCATAAAAACCTCCTAATCAGTAATTATATCTCCGACTAAATCGAAGTCTAAACCTTCTGTAATTTTAACATTAACGAAATCGCCACAAAGTAGTTCATAATCACATTTAAAAAATACTAATCCATCGACGTCAACACAATCTTTAAATGTACGACCACAATAAATATTTTCTTCACCGTCTAGTTTACCGTCGGTAATAACTTCTAAAGTTTTTCCTATATACTGTGTAGTTTTAGATGCTGAAATATTTTTTTGTATGTCTAAAATGTAGTCTTTACGTTGTTTTTTTGTTTCTTCATCAACTTGATTATCCATAGTAGCGGATTTAGTGCCATCTTCTTGACAGTATTCAAAAACACCAAGTTTATCAAAACGTACTCCTTCTACAAAATCGCACAAGTCTTTAAAATGTTCATCAGTTTCATGAGGAAAACCAACCATTAAAGTAGTTCTCAAACAAATATCAGGTATTTTTGATTTTAATTTATTAATTTTTTCTAATAATAGTTTACGGCTACTAATACGAGCCATTTTTTTAAGTATGAAATCGTTGCTGTGTTGTATTGGCATATCTACGTAGTTACAAATTTTTTCATTACGTGCAATTTCATCGATAAGAGAATCTGTAATTTGTTCAGGGTATAAATACATAAGTCGTATCCAATGAACGCCATCTACTTTACTAATTTGTTGTAAAAGTTCAACTAATTTAATTTCGCCATAAAGATCCTTACCATAAACAGAAGTATCTTGAGCAACTATAATAAGTTCTTTAACACCTTTAGAGGTTAAAGTTTTAGTTTCGTCTACAATACTTTCGATAGTACGACTTCTAAAAGCTCCTCTAATACTTGGAATTGTACAATAAGTACATCTATTATCACACCCTTCTGCAATTTTTAAATATGCATAATGACCAGGGGTTGTAAGAATACGTCGATTAAAAAGTTTTTCCGATAACGTTTTAGAACGTTTATTTATAATAGAAACTTTTTCACCATCTAAAACTTTTTTAATAACGCTAGCAATTGCATCAAAATCATTAGTACCTACTATTGCATCAATTTCAGGAATTTCTTTTAAAAGTTCTTCTCTATAACGTTGTGCCATACAACCAGTTACGATAATTCCTTTACAAATATTATTTTCTTTATATTGAGTAATTTGTAAAATATTTTCTATACCTTCTTCTGTAGCATCTAATTTAAAACCACATGTATTAATAATAACGATATGTGCATTTTCTTCATCATTAGTAATTGTATAACCTTCATCGTTAATAATACCTAACATTATTTCGCTATCAACAAGATTTTTATCACAGCCAAGTGATACAAATCCAATTTTTATATCTAAATTATTCATTTGTTTCTCCTTTTATGACACAACTAGTTAAAACATTTTTCATAAGCATAGTGACAGTTATGCAACCTACGCCTTTAGGAACTGAGGTGATGTGAGAACATTTATCTTTAACGTTAATAAAATCAACATCACCACATACTTTATTAAATTTATCACGGTTAATACCAACGTCTATAACAATAGCATCGTCTTTAACCATATCCTTAGTTACAAAATTCGGTATACCTACAGCACTAATTAATATGTCACCTTTATTAGTAGTATTCCCAATATCAATAGTTTTAGAGTGACAAATAGTAATGGTCGCATTACGTTCTAAAAGCATTGACGTAAGTGGTTTACCAATAATATTGCTACGCCCTATTAATACACAGTGCTTGCCGTCTAAAGGGATTTCATAATGGTCTAAAATACTTAAAATACTTTTAGGGGTACACGGTGTAAATTTATTTTCATTCATTAATAGTAGTCCAATGTTTTCGGGGTGTATACAATCTACGTCCTTTTCTTTGGCAATTGCTAAAGAAATATTAGAATAATTAATATGATTAGGAAGAGGCATTTCTATTAAAATACTAGTAATGTTATTATCATTATTTAAAATTTGAATATTTTTAATTAAGTCTTCTTCTAAAATATTAACAGGGTATATATAAGTTATAACATCAACTCCTAATTTTTTTGCTGTTTTTTTAATACTGTTTAAATAAACTTTACCAGCATTATCGTCGCCAACAACGACAACAGCTAAAGTTGGGACAAAATTTAATTTTTTAAAGTCTAGAGATAAAGTATTTAAAATAGAATCTCTAACTTTTACGCAATCCATAGTGTTCATTTTATGACTCCTTACTTAGAAATTACTACGTGTATTATTCCATTCTTCTTTTGTAATTAAAACTTTTCTAGCACGGCTACCTTCTGACAATCCGATATGCCCACAATTTTCTAAAGAATCTATAATTCTTGATGCTCTATTGTATCCAATTCTAAACTTTGATTGCAACATAGAAGCGGATGCTTTTTGTTTTTCAATTATAAAATCAACGACGTCAGCAAAAAGTTCATCATATTCATCATTAGAACCATTTTGCGATGTTGCATTAGCACTAATGATTTTAGTGAGTAAATCGACATCAATAGGGGTTGTAGTAAATTGTTTTAAATGTTCAACAATAGCTTCAACTTCAGAGTCAGAAACAAAAGCTCCTTGAATTCTTAAGGGTTCATTATTACCAACAGGACTAAACAGCATATCTCCACGTCCAAGAAGTTTTTCTGCACCAGTAGTATCTAAAACGGTTCTAGAATCCGTACCCGACGATACAGAAAATGCCATTCTAGAAGGTATGTTAGCTTTTATTAAACCAGTTATAACATCTACAGATGGTCGTTGCGTTGCAATAATTAAATGAATACCAGCGGCACGGGCAAGTTGTGCAAGTCTACAAATAGACCCCTCAACTTCTTTAGCACCAGTCATCATAAGGTCTGCAAGTTCATCAATAATAATAACTATTTGAGGCATTGCTTCATAATTTTTTTGTTTAGCAATTTTGTTGTATCCTTCTAAATTACGAGTTGCATTATCCGCAAATAATTTATAACGTCTATCCATTTCAGCTACAGCCCAAAGAAGAGCCGATGAAGCTTTTTTAGGATCTGTAACTACAGGAATTAATAAGTGTGGTATACCGTTATAAATACTAAGTTCAACTACTTTAGGATCGATCATAAGTAATTTAACGTCGTCAGGATGTGCTTTATAAATAATGCTAGTAATTAAAGTATTAATACAAACACTTTTACCAGAACCTGTAGCACCTGCTATTAACATATGTGGCATTTTAGCGATATCGGTAATAATAACTTTACCGCCGATGTCTTTACCGAGTCCAAAAGCTAAGTTTGATTCAAAGTCGTTAAACTCATCTGTTTCTAGAACTTCACGTAAAAAAACATCTTCTGTAATACGGTTAGGAACTTCAATACCAACTACAGCTTTGTTAGGGACAGGTGCTTGAATTCTAACTCCCGATGTAGCTAAATTTAAAGCAAGATCATCAGATAAGTTTGCTATTTTACTAACCTTAACTCCAGGAGCTGGTTGAACTTCATACCTCGTAACCGTAGGACCTTTATCAACATTAACAACTTTAGCTTTAACGCCAAAGCTTAATAAAGTTTCTTCTAATTTAATAATATTATTATGAATTTCTGTTTCTGATGAATCAGAAGCAACATTTAAGTTTTTACTCAACAACTCAATAGATGGAAATACGTAGTCATCTTTTTCAATGACTTCATCTGTAGATATTACAATTTCTTCTTGTGAATCATTAATTGTATTTTCTGTAATTAAATTATTGTGTTCATTTGAAATAGTATTACTATTAAATTTAGGAATGTTATCAAAGTCTATGTCTTCATAATTTAATTCATCATCAATATTGATATTTTCAAAATGTGAATCATCATCTGTCAAAAAATTTGGTGATGATAAATTGTCATTATTAGTACTATTGTTATCATCAAACAACCCTGTAATAATATTTCCATTTAAAACTATATTTTTAGAATTGATATTAAAATCATCATCATTAGAAATTAAGGTTTTCGCTATATCACCTATATCAATATTAGAATCAATATCAAAGTCGGTATTAGAATCAATATCAAAGTCGGTATTAGAATCAATATCAAAGTCGGTATTAGAGTCAATATCAAAGTCGGTATTAGAGTCAATATCAAAGTCAATATTAGAGTCAATATCAAAGTCGGTATTAGAATCAATATTATTTTCAGTATTATCATCATTACTAGTAGTCATATTAATATTATCAAAAAGTCTTTTTGAGTGAATTTCTTTAGTATCTTCATAAAATTCTTTAATGAGTTTGTGCCTTGAGTCTAATGAACTATTTGCTTCTGTGTCATTATGTAAGTGTGTAATAACTTCATTATGGGTAGAATCATTTGAATTGTTGTCTATTGTATGTGAATAGAAATTTGCCGTATCCTTTGATTCGTCAATATTTTTATTAAATAAGGAAACTGGGTTTTCCACAGGTGGACGATGAGAAATAGTAATAGGTTTTACTTTTTTTCTTAATACTATTTTTTTCTTTTTAATGGCTTTAGATTTTTTTCGTAAATTGTCTGACACGGGAGTAGCAGTTTCTTTTTTTATAACAGTTTTTTTCGCTACACCTTTATTGCTTTTATTAAAATAGTGTGAATTAACACTATTACGTTGTAGTTTATTTTGATATTCCAAATCAGAATGCTCTAAATTTTTTGAAGTTTCAGCTTGTTCGTTTTTATTTTCAGAGTATTTATTTAACATAGTCATTAAAGAATCATAAGTATTAATAGTTAAAACATAAAATAACTTCATTATAGAGTACTCAGTAAGTAAAGTAATAAGTATTAAAAACGACGTAAAGATAAATAAATATGACCCAACAGTACCAAGTATAGTTAAAACAAGTTGACCAAATAAAGCACCGATCAATCCACCATTTAAAATAAAATCTGTTTGACCAGAATAATTTTTTGAAAAATATTCAACCATAGTGTAATCATCTAAAGCGTTATTGGAAATTAAATGTAATAAGAATAAAGAGTTTAAAAAAATAAAACTAGATAAAATTAATTTTTTATAGCTAAAAGAATTTTGTAAAAAAGTATAAATTGTGAAAGTGAAAATAAATATAGGTACGAAAAATTTACCAAATCCAAAAAGTCCATTTAAGGAATTAGTTAAAAATAGAGTTAAAAAACCACTATTTTCCCCCGAGGAGAGTAGTAAATAAAAAATAAAAAAACTAAATATAATTGATGAAAAAGAAATAATTTCATTTTTTTTATTGTTGCTGGCAGAAGCTTTTTTTTTGCCAGCCTTTTTTTTGTACTTCATAAGTTCTCCTTTCTGCATGCTACAACGTTGTTGAAAAGTTATTATTTATATTAATGATACAGTTATAAGAGTCATCTACAGATTTCAGAAAATCACATATTTCGGTTTTTAATTGCGTTGTGCTGTAATGACCTATATCTAGCGGTAGGGTTAGGTTTAAAATAATGTTATTAGCGGTATCAGTAGATACTATACGAAGATCACTAAAAGTTAAGTTATATTTATGGTTACGCATAAAATTTTTCAGAGATAGATGAATGTGATTAAGAGAGTCATTATTCAAATCAACAGGATCAATGTGAATAGTTAGGTGAATGCCTAAATGTTTAGATATATCTAATTCTATTTTGTCAACAAGATTATGCGAATCTTCTAAAGACATATTAGAAGGTAGTTCAACATGTATAGTTGCTAGATGACAATTACTACCATAGCTATGAACTATTAAATCATGAACACCAATAACTTTATTGTAAGTTTGGATATTATTAATGATTTCGTTAGCTATAACAGGATCGATGCATTCTCCAATTAGCAAAGAGAAAGTATCTTTAGTAATTGAGAACCCGCTATAAAATATAAATAATGAAACGATAACCCCGAGGTATCCGTCTAGTACATAACCAGTGAAATGAGAAATAGCAAGTCCTATCAAAGTGATAGAAGTAACTAAAACGTCATTAAAACTATCTTTAGAAGTAGCTAATAAAGAAAGCGAGTTAATTTGTTTGCCTATTTTAAGATTAAAAAAACCTAACCAAACTTTAATGAGTATAGTTATGGATAAAAGACTAAAAGATAAAAGATTAAAGTTTAAAACTTTAGGATTTAAAATAGTAGAGATAGATACTTTAAAAAGTTCCCATCCAAAAAGCATAATGAGGAAAGAAATAATAAGAGCGGAAATATATTCGCTTCTTCCGTGTCCAAAAGGATGTTCGGCATCAGGTGTTTTACTGCCAAATTTAAATCCGAGGAAAGAAATGATAGCGGATAAAGAATCATTTAAATTGTTAAAGGAATCGGCAATAATGGAAATACTATTAGAATAAATTCCAATGAGAAGTTTAACGCCGAAAAGTAATATATTAGAAAAAATGCCAACGAAACTACATAATATGCCTATTTTATTTCGTGTAACTTTATTTTTGTAATCAATAGAAGAACCGATAAATAATTTTAAAATAATTGCACTCAATGTATACCTCCGATAAATAAATATATAATAATAAATATATCATAAAGTTTTGAAAATGTATATTGATAAAAACGGATCATGAAATCATGAAAGAAAATAATGACAAAAAAATACAAAAATGTGACAAGTAGTAAAAAAAAAATGTGATAAAATTATAAAAGATAGATAAAAAAGGGTGAAAAAAATTTAAAATATGAAGATAAAAATAAAATAGAGAGGTCAAATATGAAATATTATAAGAACAATGAAAATATGAATTTAGAAATAGACGAAGCAAGATTAATAAGAAGAAGAGAAATAGGTAAGACGATAGAAAATATGCGAAAATTTTTAGAAAAAAGCCGTGAGGAGTTAGCGGAGCATCTTAACATATCAAAATCTTTAGTAGGATTATATGAACGTGGGGAAAGAGATATAAAATCAGAATTAATACCTGAGATGGCAAAGTTTTTAAAAGTAGAAGAGAAGGAATTAAAGGTAATAGTAAATTTAGCCGTAACATCTAAAGAAACTGTGTCACCAAAAGATGCTTTAATGAATAAGATACAATATATATGTGAAAACAAAAATGAAAAAGAGTTAGAAAATGCAATAAAAATGCTAGAAACTTTTTTTGATAATAGTAAATAAAACTTTTGTTTACAAATTAAAAAAAATCTGATACAATATATTTTGTTGATGAGTGGCGTCATCGCCAAGTGGTAAGGCAAGGGTCTGCAACACCCTCATCCCCAGTTCAAATCTGGGTGACGCCTTTTATAAAACAAGTGCTTCGTGAATTCGCGAGGCACTTGTTTTATATATATAAATAAAAGGAGAATAAAAATGGGTGAGATATTTGATATTTACAATGGTAGAAGAAAAAAAATAAATCTAACACATGAAAGAGGGGTAAAGCTACCAATAGGTGCTTATAGGTTAGTAGTTCATGTATGGATAATTGATAACAATGGGGATGTTGTAATACAAAGACGAATAAAAAACAAGTCATACGGTGGTATGTGGGATTGTTCAGCAGGAGGCTGTGCGACTACAGGGCATAATACTGTAGTTACAGCGGTTAGAGAAATAGAAGAAGAAATAGGCTTAAATATAGAAGAAAAAGAATTAGAAAAAATATTAACGTTAAAATGTTCTGATGTATTAGATGATATATATATTGTAAGAAAAAAAATAGATTTAAAAGATATAATGATTCAAAAAGAGGAAGTTATGGATGTAAAAATAATATCAATAGATGAAATAGATGACATGGTAAAAGATGGGACGTTTATAAAATATAATTATTTAAATAAATTAAAAGAAATATTAAAAGAAGGGGTTAAATTTAAAAATATATATAATGAAGAAAATGTTATAAAAGAAATAGAAGTAGTAGTTAAAGAAAAAAAAGTAGGTAAAGTTAAAATAGACAATAATTTTACAAACAGTATAGTTATAGATATAGAAGAGATAGAGCAGTTAGATTTAAAAGTAATAAAAAGCATTATAGATAGAATAGAGCTTATGCACCCAGAGTTTGAAATATGGAAAATCAAAAAAAACATAAAAATAGTGAAGCAATTAAGTGAAATAGGGTATATAGAAAAAGAAAACTATTTAGAAAAAAAATGCGAGTTAAATAGAATAAAATGTTTAAGAGAATAAAAAAGGTGACAATTTAAATATGAAGTTTAAAATAATATGTATAGGCAAGCTAAAAGAAAATTATTTAAAAGAAGGGGTAAGATATTATAGTAAGGGAATAGAAGTTATAGAATTAAAAGATGAGAGTATAAGAGATAAAGCATCAGAAAAAGAAAAATTACAAATTTTAGATAAAGAAGGAAATAAAATTATTGAAAAAATAAAGAAAGATGAGTTTGTAATAATATTAGATATAAAAGGAAGAGAAATAAAAAATAATGAACTAAAAGAAAAAATAAAAAGTATGGAACTACAATATAAAAAGGTAACATTTATAATAGGTGGATCGTTAGGAATAAGTGATGAAGTAAAAAAAAGAAGTAATTATAAAATAAGTTATAGTAAGATGACGTTTCCACATCAACTTATGAGATTAGTATTAATAGAAGAAATAAGTAAATTAAAATAAATATAGCAAATAAAAAAAACCCGTTGAGGTTTTTTTTATTTGTCCAAATCGTTAAGATGAGTTGGTATTAAAGATAATAAAGAAATAATTGCTAAAGTAATAAAGGCAAAAGAAATCCCAAAATTAGAAACTATAGGTGTAATAATTAAAAATCCAATTATGGTACTAGTTAAAGAAGTCACCATAATATTTAATAAAAACCCTGTACTAGTTAGAGAAAGGGACAAATTTTTTCTAAGAGCTAGCCCGAGAGTAGGTATAAATATTGACATTGCAACACCGTGAAACAATGTAATAGCTAAAGTAAATAAAATACTATTAGAAAAAGAAAATAGTATTAATTGGGTAAAAACTATGAAAGCTGATAATGTAAAAGCTTTTTTTACAGAATGAGCTTTAAAAAACTTGTTATAACGCGACATTAAATATAGTTCAAAAGATACGGTAAAAAAATTAGCAAGAGCGATTATGTAAAAAGGAGCATTAAGATCTTCTAATAAAATATTTTGGTAAGCTAATTTTAGTTGAGTAACGCCCATTATAATCGCAGATGATAAAATTAATAAAGATATCTTTTTTGTAAATATAAGTTTTATGCTATTTATAAAAGAGTGATGTTCTTTAGAATTTGACATTGAAGCGGAAGTTGTAAAGTGTAAAAGAATGATAGAAATAATAAAAGATAATAAGGCTATTAATATAATACCGTTTGAAGAATCAAAAAAAACAAATGGAAGGACAAAAAGAAGGCTAGAAGCATAGCCCCAAGATGCACCGCTACGAAGTGTTGGGAAATCTAAATTATGCTCTATGCAATAAGCTAAAGACATTTCTTCAAAAAGTCCAAGAATGGGCATTCTAAATATAGAAATTGTAAAAATTAGAAATAAGTAATTGCTAAATGATTCAAAATATAACATAGCTAAAGTTAAAATAAATAAAATAGCTAAAACTATTTGTAAAGTTCTATTTTTGTTTTTACTGCGGTCAAAAATACGACCGAGAAAAGGTTGGAAAATTGCCCCTAAAAAACTAATAGAAGTTAATATAGAAATTTGATAAGTGGAAAAACCTTTAGATACAAATAAAATAGTAAATCCTACGAATAAAATATTTGTTAATAATCCGAGGACAAAAAAAATAGAGAAATAGAGTTTGTGCATAGTTGCCTCCTAAAGTAGTAAATAATTTAAATTAAACTTATTATATACTTTATGAGTATTAAAATCATCAATAAACAAATTAAATAATGAAAGCAGTTAATATGTATATTATTTTAGGTTTAAAATATAATAACTTTATGTATAAACAAAAAGATATCTTTAAATTATTGTAATACATATATATATGTATTACAATAATATAAACAATAATGTTTATAATTATTATATATTAGTTTATCATATTATGTTTGAACTATTTTTTAGAGGAGGGAATAGATATTGAAAAAGATATTAACAGCATTGATTATGGCGACACTAATGTTGACAGCGTGTAGTAAAGGTGATACAGCAGGAAACGGTGAAAACACATTAAAAGTAGCACTAGGTGCAGATGTAGCATCACTAGACCCACATGGAAAAAATGACGTAACATCAGAAAGAGTTCGTGCTAATATGTATGAAACTTTAATTTACCAAGATGAAAATTCAAATTTAAAGGAAGGGTTAGCTAAAGATTGGTTTGTAGATGGTACAGGTAAAATATGGACCATTAAACTGAAAGAAGGAGTAAAGTTTCATAATGGTGAAGATTTTACATCAGAGGATGTAAAATTTACTATTGACAGAGGAAAAAAATCATCTAATGTAGGTCACATAGTTGAAATTATAAAGGAGGTAAGAGTAGTAGATGATTATACTGTAGAGATAGAATTACTATACCCATTTATGCCAATTTTAAATAATTTAGCACATCCTGCATTAGGTATGTTAGATAAAGGTACAGTGGAAAGACAGGGGGATAGTTATGCATCTGGAACAGATGGAAATGATCCAGTAGGTACAGGGCCGTTTAAGTTTGAAAGTCTTGTAAAAGGAGAAGGAACAACATTAGTAAAAAATGAAGAATATTGGGATTCAAACAACAAAGCTAAAGTAGATAAATTAAAAATGTTAGTATATACAGATGATTCATCTAGAAAATTGGCATTAGAAGCGGGTGATGTAGATATAGCATATGAGATAGCATCATCAGATTTTGAATCAATAAAAAAAGATCCAAATTTAAAATATACAGATAATTTCGATTTTTCGTATACATATGCTACATTTAATATGAATAATCCCAAATTTAAAGATATAAGAGTTCGAGAAGCTATAAATTTAGCGATAGATGTAGAGTCTATTATTCAAGCACCTACAATAATTAATGGATTGGGAAAAGAGGCGAATGCACCTATTTCAATGACAGTATTTGGGTGGTCAAAAGATATAAAAGCATATGGCTATAATCCAGAAAGAGCTAAAAAATTATTAAAAGAAGCTGGAGAAGAAAATTTAAAATTTAGCATATGGACAACAGAAAATCCAACAAGAGTGCAAGCAGCAGTAGTTATACAATCACAATTAGCGGAAATTGGCATAGAAGTTGATATTGTGCAAATGGAACTTGGTGCATTTATAGACGGAACGGCAAATGGAGAACATGAAGCATGTATACTATCATGGATACCATCAACAGGAGATCCTGATAATGCGTTATACCCTGTGTTCCACTCATCAAAGTTTGGAGCTGGAGGGAATAGAACGTTTTATAAAAACTTAGAAGTAGATAAATTATTAGAAGCGGGACGTTTAGCATTAACAACAGATGAACGTGTAAAAATATATGCGGAAGTTGAACAATTAATAATGGATGATTATATACATGTACCACTTTGGTACTTATCGAAAATACATGGAATGCAAAAGAATATAGAAGGATTTGTTGCACATCCAAGCGGGATAATGAAATTACATACAGTGTATATGAAGTAAAATAAAAAACCTTGTAATATATATATAAATTATATAAACTAATATAAATGATAATTTTTATAATTGTTATTTATATTAGTTTTATTACATATTATAGTTTAACTATTTTTTAGAGGGGGAAGTAGATATTGAAAAAATTATTAGCAGTATTAATTATGGCAACACTAACGTTAACAGCGTGTAGTAAAGGGGATGGAGTAAGCGATGGTGAGAAAACATTAAAAGTAGCATTAGGAGCAGATGTAGCATCATTTGATCCACATGGTAAAAATGATCAACCATCATCAAGAGTTAGAACAAATATTTATGAAGGCTTAATTTACCAAGATGCGGATCTAAATTTAGAACCATTATTAGCGACAGATTGGTCGGTAGATGACACAGGTGTAGTATGGACATTTAACTTAAGAGAAGGAGTAACATTTCATAACGGTGAAAAATTTGATGCAGAAGATGCAGAGTTTACATTTAATAGAGCGATGAAGTCAGCAGAAGTTGGACATTTACTAGAAACATTAGAAACAGTAAAAGCAGTAGATGACTATACATTAGAAATAGTATTAAAGTATCCGTATATGCCGTTACTAAATAACTTATCACATACGACAATGGGTATGTTAGATAAAGGAACAGTAGAGGCGCAAGGGGATCAGTATGCATCGGGAAGTAATGGAAATATTCCAATAGGTACAGGGCAATTTAAATTTGATAATTTTGTACAAGGTCAAGGAACGACTTTAGTTAAAAATGAAAATTATTGGAACAAAGATAAAATAGCTAAAGTAGATAAATTAGAAATGCTAACAATAACGGATAATTCATCAAGAAAATTATCTGTAGAAGCAGGAGATGTTGATATAGCGTATGACATAGCAGCACCAGATTTTGCATCAATAAAAAGTAATGCAGATTTAAAATATACAAATGATTATGATTTATCATATGCATATGCAGGGTTTAATATGGAGAATCCAATATTTGAAGATGTACGAGTTCGTGAAGCTATAAATTTAGCAATAGATGTGGATTCTATGGTTCAAGCTCCTACAATAATGAATGGATTAGGAAAAGAAGCTAACACACCAATATCTAATAAAGTTTTTGGATGGTCAGAAAATGTTAAAGCTTATGGATATGATCCAGAAAGAGCAAAAGAGTTATTAAAAGAAGCAGGAAAAGAAGATTTAAAGTTTAATATATGGACAAATGAAAACCCGACAAGAGTACAAGCAGCAACAGTTATGCAGTCACAACTTGCAGAAGTTGGAATTACAGCAAACGTTGTACAAATGGAATGGGGAGCGTACTTAGATGGAACAGCAAATGGAGAACATGATGTATTTATATTAGGATGGGTATCATCAACAGGAGATCCGGATTATGGAATGTATCCATTGTTCCATTCAGAAGCAAAAGGTGCAGCGGGAAATAGAACTTTCTATGAAAATCCAGAAGCAGATGCATTGTTAGAAGCAGGACGTGCAGCGGGAACGGAAGCAGAGAGATTAGAAATATATGAAGAAATACAACAATTGATAATGGATGACTTTGTACATATACCACTTTGGTACACATCAAGAGTTCATGCTATGAATAAAAATGTAGAAGGATTCGAAGCACATCCAGCAGGAAGTATGAAACTATACAACGTTGAAGTTGTTAAGTAGAGGATTATACAATGTAAGTAAGTTTAAGGGGGAAATAAAATATTGAAAAAGTTATTAACAGTACTAATTATGGCAACGATAACGTTAACAGCGTGTAGCAAAGGTGGTACAGATACAGAAGGTAGTGTAGGGGGTGGAACGTTAAAAGTAGGTATGGGTGCAGATGTAGCATCATTTGATCCACATGGGAAAAATGATCAACCATCATCAAGAGTACGTGCAAACATGTATGAAAGTTTAATTTACCAAGATGAAAAATTAAATTTAATACCATTATTAGCAACAAGCTGGTCATTAGATGATACAGGAACAGTATGGACATTTAAATTAAGAGAAGGAGTTAAATTCCATAATGGTGAGGATTTCAATTCAGAAGATGTGGTGTTTACATTTAATAGAGGGAAAGCATCAACAAATGTAGGACATTTACTAGAAGTAGTAGAAGAAATAAGAGCTATAGATGACTATACGGTAGAACTTGAGCTATTATATCCATATACTCCGCTACTTACTAATTTATCACATACAGCGATGGGTATGTTAGATAAAGGAACAGTAGAGGCACAAGGGGATCAATATGCATCAGGAAGTGATGGTAATATTCCAATAGGTACAGGACAATTTAAATTTGATAACTTTGTTCAAGGACAAGGATCAACTATAGTGAAAAATGAAAATTATTGGGATAAAGACAATATGGCTAAAGCGGACAAAATAGAATTATTAGTATATACAGATAATTCATCTAGAAAACTAGCATTAGAAGCTGGAGATATAGATTTAGCATATGACATAGCAGCACCAGATTTTGCATCAATAGAAAGTAATCCAGATTTAAAATTTACAAATGAATATGATTTTTCATATGCGTATGCAGGGTTTAATATGCAAAATCCGATATTTGAAGATGTAAGAGTTAGAGAAGCGATAAATTTAGCAGTAGATATAGATTCAATGGTTCAAGCACCAACGATAGTTAATGGCTTAGGAGTGGAAGCTAATACACCAATGTCTATGACAGTATACGGATGGGCAGAAGAGGTTGAAGCATATGGATATGATCCAGAAAGAGCTAAGGAGTTATTAAAAGAAGCAGGACAAGAAAATTTAAAATTTAGTATATGGACAAATGAGAATCCAACAAGAGTACAAGCGGCGACAGTTATGCAATCACAACTAGCGGAAGTTGGAATAGAAGTTGACGTTGTACAAATGGAATGGGGAGCGTATTTAGATAGTACAGCAAAAGGTGAGCATGATATATTTATATTAGGATGGGTATCATCAACAGGTGGTGCAGATAACGGACTATATCCAATATTTCATTCATCAAAGATGGGAGCGGCAGGAAACAGAACGTTTTATAAAAATCCAGAAGTTGATGCATTATTAGAAGAAGGACGTTCAGAAACTGTGGAAGAAAAACGTTTAGAAATATATGCAGAGGCACAACAAAAAATAATGGATGATTATGTACATATACCGCTTTGGTACTTATCACGAGTACATGCGATGAAAAACAATGTAGAAGGATTTATTTCACACCCAAGTGGAACGATGAAATTACACAACGTATACGTAGATACATCGAAATAGCACAAAATAAAATAATAAAAGGCGTAGTTAAACTATCTACGTCTTTTATAATAAGAGGAGATAAATATGGGAAGTTATATATTTAAAAGAGTATTAGCCCTTGTTCCGATATTAATAGGAGTAAGTTTTTTAGTTTTTACAATTATGCATTTAAGTCCAGGAGACCCAGCATCATTGGTTTTAGGTGAACAAGCAACAGCAGAACAAATTGCACAAAAAAGAGAAGAAATGGGATTAAATGACCCATTTTTAGTACAATATGGTAACTATGTATTTAAATATGTGCAAGGTGATTTTGGACAATCTTATGTATCTAATAGAGATGTAGCGACAGAAATTTTAAGTCGTTTTCCAAATACGGTAACGCTAACGATTGCGAGTATGATTATAGCAATAGGTATAGCGATACCGACAGGAATAATAGCGGCAACAAAACAATATTCAATAACGGATAATGTAGCAACGGTATTAGCATTATTAGGAGTGTCTATGCCAAACTTTTGGTTAGGACTTATGTTAATTATAGGAATTGCTGTACCTGTGCAGTTTATACCAACAGGTGGTATGAAAGTTGCATATACGTTATTTGGAAATATAAAAATACCAACGTTAGGGAGTATAATATTGCCAGCGATAACGTTAGGAACGGGAGCGGCAGGTATTATAATGCGCATGACAAGATCGTCAATGTTAGAAGTAGTAAGACAAGATTATATAAGAACGGCAAGAGCAAAAGGTGTGTCAGAAAAAGTAGTAATAAGAAAGCATGCTTTATCAAATGCATTAATACCTATAGTAACCGTAGTAGGTTTACAATTTGGGTATTTATTAGGAGGAGCGGTTTTAACAGAATCGGTATTTTCGTGGCCAGGAGTTGGGAGATACATGGTAGATTCTATTAAAACAAGAGATATGCCAGTAGTTATAGCAGGAGTAATATTTATGGCGTCGGTGTTTACTATAGTGAATTTATTTGTGGATATATTGTATGCGTACATTGATCCTAGAATAAAAGCAGAATATAAGAAAGGATAAGGGCAGATGATTAAAAAAGATAAAAAAGATGCTACATCTAAAACTTATAGAGGACCATGGGCAGAGTTGTGGCATAGACTTAAAAAAAATAGATTATCAATGTTATCATTGTTTATATTAGCAGGATTTATGGTTATTTCTATAATATCGTTTATAGCAGTAGAGACATCGATAGGTCAAAAAATATTTGAAGGAACAGTATTTGACTATCAAAATGTAGTTGGACAAAATTTAAAAAGAACGTTAGAAATGCCATCTAGTGATCATTTATTAGGAACGGATTCATTTGGTAGAGATACGTTAGCAAGATTAGTGTATGGTGCTAGAATATCAATTACAATCGGATTATCATCAGTATTTACATCGGTATTAATAGGTGGAAGTATAGGAGCGTTAGTGGGGTATGTAGGTGGTAGAGTTGATAATATAATAATGCGTATGATGGATGTATTTTTAGCGATACCGTCGATATTATTAGCAATAGCGATAGTAAGTTCATTAGGAAGTGCATTACCATTTTTAATATTAGCAATAGCGATACCGTCGATACCAGGATTTGCAAGAATAACAAGAGCGGCGGTTATGACGATAAGGGAACAAGAATTTATAGAGGCGGCAAATGCTATAGGTGCTAGTAATATAAGAATAGTTTTAAAACATATAATACCAAATAGTATGGCACCATTAATTATACAATCAACATTATCAATAGCAGGAGCAATATTATCAACAGCAGGATTAAGTTTTATAGGATTAGGTGTAAAACCACCGATGTCAGAGTGGGGTAACATGTTATCAGAAGGTAAAAATTTTATAACGACAGACCCATTTTTTTCATTAATAACGGGGCTTACGATAGTAGTAGTTATATTATCGCTTAATATATTAGGTGATGGACTTCGTGATGCGTTAGATCCTAAATTAAAAAATTAAGAGGTGTAAAATGAATGATACGTTATTAGATATAAAAGATTTAGAAGTGCAATACGTTGTAGATGGAGAAATAACAAGAGCGGTAAATGGTATAAATTTAAAATTAAAAAAAGGTGAAGTATTAGGATTAGTAGGGGAAACAGGTGCAGGAAAAACTACAACAGCCCTTGCGATTATGGGACTAATACCAAACCCGCCAGGAAAAGTAACAAAAGGAAATATAAATTTTACAAATAGTGAAAATATGAAAATAGATATTTGTAACGTAAATAATAAAGCCTTGTTAGATATAAGAGGAAGTAAAATATCTATGATATTTCAAGATCCTATGACGAGTTTAAATCCTGTAATGAGTATAGGAGATCAAATAAAAGAAGGCGTAGAAATACATCAGCCAGAAGTAAATGCAAAAGAAAGAGCGAAAGAAATGTTAGAGTTAGTAGGAATACCGAAGGAAAGATTTAATGAATATCCGCATCAATTTTCAGGAGGAATGAAGCAAAGAATAATAATAGCGATAGCATTAGCATGTACGCCAGAATTATTAATTGCAGATGAGCCGACTACAGCATT
Organism: uncultured Clostridia bacterium; assembly: GCA_947313885.1. GTDB lineage: Bacteria > Bacillota > Clostridia > Lachnospirales > CAMZNU01 > CAMZNU01. The sequence continues at coordinate 29,276 of CAMZNU010000008.1, forward strand.
GGATGTTACGATACAAGCCCAAGTATTAGATATGATGAAAGATTTAAAAATCAAATTTAATACAGCGATGTTGATGATAACCCATGATTTAGGAGTAATAGCAAAAACTTGTGATAATGTAGCAATAATGTATGCAGGAGAAATAATAGAATATGGAACGTTAAGAGATGTGTATAAAAATACACAGCATCCGTATACGATGGGATTATTTAATTCAATTCCATCGATAGATAAAGTAGAAAAAAGATTAAAACCAATAAAAGGGTTAACACCAGATGCTACAAATTTACCGAGTGGGTGTAAATTTCATCCGAGGTGTGAATTTGCAAGAGAAGCATGTAGAGAAATTGCTCCAAAAGAATACAATTTAAATGAGACACATTATACTAAATGTTTAAAGGTAGAAGGGTGTAATGAATATAAAGAAAGTAGGGTAATAGATGATGAGTAATTATATTTTAGAAGTAGAAAATTTAAAAAAGTATTTTCCAACAGGAAAAGGTGTAGTACATGCAGTAGACGGAGTATCTTTTAAAATTGAAAAAGGTAAAACGTTAGGAGTAGTAGGCGAGAGTGGTTGTGGTAAGTCTACGACAGGAAGAGCTGTAATAAGATTATTAGAAGTTACAGAAGGAGTAGTTAAATTTGAAGGGGAAGACATTTCAAAATTAAGTAAAAAAGAATTAATAAAAATACGTTCGAAAATGCAAATAATATTCCAAGATCCATATGCATCATTAAATCCTAGAATGACAGTAGGGGCAATAATAGCAGAGCCGTTAATAATACATAAGCTTACAAAAAATAAAGAAGAGTTAGAAGCAAAAGTAAAAGAATTAATGAAGACGGTAGGATTATCAGAAAAATTATATAGAACGTATCCTCATGAGTTAGATGGTGGACGACGTCAAAGGATAGGGATAGCAAGAGCATTATCATTAAATCCAAAATTTATAGTGTGCGATGAGCCGGTAAGTGCATTAGACGTATCGATTCAAGCGCAAATATTAAATTTAATGCAAGATTTACAGGATAAATTTGGATTAACGTATATGTTTATTACTCATGATTTATCAGTAGTAAAACATTTTTCAGATGATATTTTAGTAATGTATTTAGGGCAAGAAGTTGAAAAAGCTAGTTCAGATAATTTATTTGCAAAAAATTATCACCCATATACAAAAGCATTATTAAGTGCGATACCGAGTATAGACATTGATGCGGAAGATAAAATAATCCAGTTAGAAGGTGAAATAACATCACCAATAGATCCAAAACCAGGATGTAGATTTTCGGCAAGATGTTCATATGTAAAAGATAAATGTAAAGTAGATAACCCAGTTTTTGAGGAAATAGAGGAAAATCACTTTGTAGCATGTCACTTTGCAAAAGAGATAAATGGTTTATAAAAAATATGAATAAAAAAACTGTAACTACCAAAAAGAAGGTAGATACAGTTTTTTTATGTATAAATTAAGATTCGATAAAAGTTATAACATCATTAGTAAAGTCTACAGTGTATAAATTGTTAGATGGTGTAAAAGTAGTAGTTAGTTTTTTACTGTTACCAAGTCTAATTGAAATGGAATACTCCTTGTCTTTATAAAGTAAAATGCAATTAGTAGGTGCTGTAAAATCACCGTATTTTACGAATAAAGCTTTAGGATCTTCAATAATTAAAACAGAAAAAGTACCATCTTCTAAATTGTTAAGATGCTTTAAATATTTATTATATCTAAGAAATACAATAAAAGTAGAAATAAAAGCAACAGAGGCAAAAGAAAATATAATAAGACTTTGAAAAAGTAGACCTACTAGTAAAGCTATAAATCCTGTTAAGAAGAATATAGAAGTAAAACGTTTTTGAACTTGCTTTATAGTAAAAATCGATTTATTTAACATAATAACACTCCTTTAATATAAAAATAACAGATAAAAAAAGAAATGTAAATAAATATATATATGTATATTGTTTAAGAGAATTTTATTTGGTAATATGTATATATTAAGTGAATAAATAAAGAGAGGTGAAAATGTGAAAGATGAAATAAATATTAAGGAACTCGCATTAGCAATAATCTTCATCATAATAGGTATATCAGTGGGGAGAACATTTAAAAGCGATATAGATGACTTATATAAGGTATCAGAAGTAGAATATATGCAGTTTTTAAATAAAGAAGAAGAACATACTATAAAAATAAATAAAAAAGAACTAGAGGCATTGAAAGAGTTAGAGGAAAAGGCTGTTGTGTATTATGGCAAATTAAAAAGTGATTACTCTGCTGCTTTTATTTTTGAAGAAATAGGTAAAGTATCAGAAATAAAATTTAACAGTAAAATATATAATACACAAAAAGAGGCATTAGAGGGATTACTGCGTGGAGAAGTAGAGTTTGTAAACAATATTGTATTATCAGCAGAAGAAAAGAAATACTTTGACCGTACGACTAGTAGAAAATATAAAGATTTATTTATATTTTCCACTAAAGGGTATGTGAAAGGAAATTTTGCAAATGAAATAGAAGACAAAGTAATCAAAATAGGTGTAAATGATGATTTAAACTACCAAACCTTTATACAAAATGGAATAAAGGTAAAAAACAAGACAGAAATAATTAAAATTGACATATCTAAAAGATCACCAAGAGAATTACTACTAAATGGGGAAATAGATTATTATATAACTAGTGTATTAGAATATGAAGAATTAGTTAGCAACAACGACATAGTAGTTAAAGATGGTAACTTTTTATTGGAACAGATTCCTGTAAAAGTTGTTGCTAAAAAAAATGAAAATAGAGATTTTATTACATTAATAGATAAGTATATTGAAAACTCACATTTTAACGAGAGTAGTAACTTAGTAGAAAAATATAACGTGTATGAAATTAGAAAAAATAGCATCATAACTAGAGTAGAAGATATTTTAAAAAGGGAAAAAGAAGAGACAGGTAAAGATGTTAAAATTAGAATACTGTATAAAGAAAACAAACCGTACGCATACAAACAAAATGGTGAATTAAAAGGTGTTGTAATTGAAAAATTAGACAATTTATTTGATATGGTACCATTGGAATATGAGTTTGCAGAATTTATCAAAGCAGACGAGGGTAAAACTAAGTATGTAAATGTATATTTAGAATATGATAGTGATGGAAACCCATGGTTTGAATACAATGAGAATTTTCCCAACAAAGAATATTTAATTTTACTAAATGAGATGATTTTACTAGATGGGGATAAAAATATTGTGGGCAACGTAAATACGGTAAGAATAGAAGAAGGAGAAATAAAAATAAAATATTCTTTACTATTAAAATCATTGTATCTATATATTTCGGTAACAATAATAGCGAGCGTGACTTTAATATATAGATGGAATACGAGTAACAAAATAAAAATAAATTATGACTATTTAACAAAACTAAAAAATAAAAGAACATTATTAGAAGTATTAAAAGAAGATATGAATAAAGAGAATGTGAGTATAGCATACCTAGACATTGATAAATTTAAATTTATCAATGATACGTATGGGCATCATATAGGCGATGAAGTATTAACCACAATGGCAAGAAGATTGCTAGCAATAGAGAAAAAAACAAAACATACAAAAGCGTTTAGAATAGGAGGGGATGAATTTATAGTAATATACAACAACAAAGAGATAAACTTTGACGATGAAATAAGATTAATATTTAATGAAAAAATTCCAGTCAATAAAAAAGATAATATACATATTACAGGTAGTTATGGCGTTTTCAGTTTAAAAAAGCAAAAAGATAAAAAATGTGAAGAAATAATAGAAATAATAGATTATGCAATGTTAAAAGCTAAAAGAAGTGGAAGAAACAAAGGAGTAAAAGTTACCAGTGAACTAGTAGAGGAATATAAGCAAAGTAAAACTAAAAAAATAAAAGGGAGCCTGTAAACAGGTTGAGAGGAAGGTGAGACCTTCGACTGTGCCTGATTTGGATAATGCCAACGTAGGATAAAATGACCTGCTTACTACAAGCGGGTCATTTTTTTATAAAAAAGGGAGAAGATAATGAAAACTGAAACGATAGTAAAAGTTGCAATTTTAGTAAGTTTATCATACGTATTATCATTAGTAAAAATATTGCAAATGCCATTAGGTGGGTCTATAACGGCTATGAGCATGTTATGTTTAGTATTAGTAACATATATGTATGGAGTGAAGGTGGGAGCTATAGCGGGGGCTATAGTAGGGCTATTAAACTTTTTTACGAATCCCTATTTCCTTTCGGTGACCCAAGTTATGTTAGATTATATTTTAGCATTTGTAGGGCTTAGCTTTGGAGGTTTTTTTATAAAGAAATTAGAAAAATTAATGTCATTATATATAATAGGTGTAATGTTTAGATATATATTTTCTGTAACGTCTGGTATGGTATTCTTTTTAAACTTTGCACCGAAGAATATGAACCCAATAATATATGTACTAAGTTATAATTTTATATATTTATTTGGAGAGGGAGTATTAACAGTGTTAATAATAAGAAGTAAAAGTTTTAAAAATATTTTAAAAGTAATTATATAGAGACAAAAAAAGTACATATATATATATGTACTTTTTTTGTCTCTATTAGCTAAACAATCCACCGCCATTATTTTTAGAAATACGTGGATTCACTTTAGAGTTGCTATTACCAGAATTTTTAGTAGGTCGCAAAGTTTTAAAACAGTTATTATTTTTTTTCTTTTCATCGATAATCTTTTTCATAAGTTGTTGTTGTTTGTTCATAATGCTCCTTTTATTTGTGATAACTTTCATTGTTAATAATTTTAAAACTGCGGTAAATCTGTTCGAGGAGTAAAGTGTGGGTAACACTATATCCTAAAAATGATTTACTAATAGCTAAATTTAAATGTGGTTTTAGAGAATGTTTAAAATCAACTAATATAATAGCTATATTGCTATTTGATGATATAGCCAGTGTAGATATGGTATTAGATAAACATTCACTAGTAATAGTATTATATTTTTTATTAATATCAATTACAAATAAATCTTTACTAATGCACGCTAGCAAGTCATCATCACAATGGACTATATGGGTATGAAGCTTACAAAATCTAGATAAACGTTTTTCATATTCTTTATTAGCATCTTTATAAAATGATAATGGAGTAGTAGATGTAAAAACAGTAATATTCATAACATTTAATCTTTTTTGTAAAAGTTTTTATAAAGTTGGTAGACAAATGAAAATGTAATGAAAAATATTAAAATGAAACAAATAAAGCCTAATATTATAATAGTATGATGTGACGAAATAGTTAAAAATTGACCTTTTTTAAAAAATAAAATAAAAATAGCGATTATAAGTTGTAAAAGTATAACTAAAAAACTATTTGAATGATTTTTATAATTTTTACCTTCGCTTAAAATCTGAGACATAATAACAGAACACGATAGGTTAAAGGCAAGAAATAACAGAACTTGTGTTAGAATCGTAAAAAAGTTTATACTCATACTTAAATTAAAAAGTTTAAAAGTAAAAAAATTAAATCTATACAAAGTAATAGTTGGTGTCTTTATTATAGGATACAAATACTCTGGGAATGTATCAGATATATATATAGACGCAAAACTTAAAATTGATAAGAAAATAACAGTAAAAAGTGAAGGTAAAAATAGTACAGTAAAAATAAATTGTTGGAAAGTTCTACCGTAAGAGATATGGGCTAAAAACAAAGAAAAGCCTATAGCTAAAACAGCCCACCAAGACCAATAAAAAAAAGTGTGATTTATAAGGTAAGAAACATCGCTATTTAACAATTCATTCGGTAAAGATGGAATCGAAGTAAAAAACAAATAAATAGAAGAAAGAGATGCGTCGCTCATAGGCTTAAAAGGGAAAACTCTAATAACTGTAAAAAATGGTGCAGAGAAAAATAAAAATAGAGTTACAGATATTATAGTAATTAATTTATCTAAAGTTGTGAAAATAATAGTTGCAAGTACAGATAATAGAAAAAAATATATATATATTTTTAAATTTTCAGGTGATGAAAGACTAAAGATTTCAGAAGCACCAGTATTAAGTTGTAATGAAGTGGTCTGTAAAGAGAAAAGAGAAAGATATAAAATTGAGAACAATGTAAAAGTATCTATACAAGTACCTATAAATCCAAAAATTCTGTTTTTCAAAATTGGGTAAAATAAAGTACGTGGCAACAAAGGTAAGCCTAAGTTGTGAACGTAATAAGACATAGAAAGACCTGTAATAGTAATAAGAGACCAACCAAAAAAAGACCAATTGTACAAATTAGATACAGTAGCTGTAATATTTAAAGAATCAACGTTTGGTAGTAGTGGTGAGCCACGTAATATTAAAGGTGAATAAATTGAAGAAACCATTAGTAAAATGCTAACAGACGAAGAAAAAACCAATGAAAACCAGACAAAATTTTTATGAATAGGCTTAGCATCAACACCACCGATACGAATATTTGCAATTTTTGGAAAAAATAAAAATATAATAGAAAAAAATAAAGCCAAGTATGGAACAAAAATAAAAAGCAAACGATAGTTTTCTACTAGATGGCGAGAAAATAAAGGCTTTTTAAAAAAAAAATGTTCGCTAATGGCACTAAAAGGTATAAGTGAAAGTGACAACAGGATCATAAATGAAAAAAATATGTTTTTAGATATAAAAAATCCATGTTTTTCATATATTGAATTTGAATTATTTATCTTCATAATAGAGACTCCTTAAATAAATATTGAAATTATAGTATTTGATAGTATAATTTTAATATTATATAGTGATAAAGTCAAATGATTATTATTATAAAAGTAAAAAAAGGTAGGTTAAAATGGAGATAATAGAAAAAAAATCATATTGCAAAATAAATATAACATTAAATGTATTGGGGTTACGAACGGATGGTTATCATAATTTAGAAACAATCATACAAAGCATAGATTTATATGACGAAATAAGTTTTGAAAAAAATGAAGAAGGTAAAATAATATTAAAAAGTAATTGCATGCAAATACCTTTAGATGAAACAAATTTAATATACAAAGGAATTAGCAAAACATTGAGATATAGGCAAATAAAAGAAAGTGACATAGGAATCACAGTTAGAATTAAAAAAAACATACCAATAGAAGCTGGATTAGGGGGAGGAAGTAGTAATTGTGCGACATCAATAAAAGCTACGAACGAAATGTTCAAGTTAAATTTAACAGTAGAAGAAATGATAGAAATAGGAAATAGTATAGGAAGCGACGTTCCATTTTTTATAACGGAAGGTACGGGGGTAGTAGAGGGACGAGGTGAGATAGTGCGTCAAATAGAAAATAATATGGAAATGTATTTTTTATTAGTTAAGCCAAGTAAAGGTTTAAGCACGAAAGAAATTTTTAATAAATTAGAAATAAAAAAATTAAAAAAACGATCAAACATAGAAAAAGTAGAAAAAAGTTTAAAGGAAGGGGATTATGAAAAACTAAAAAAAAGTAGTTTTAATGTCCTACAAAATATATGTGAAAAAGAGATAGAGATTATTAGAAGAATAGTAGAGGAATTGGAAAAGGGCAAAAGCCTCTTAACATTAATGTCAGGAAGTGGTAGCACTGTGTTTGGAATGTATAAAACAGAAGAAGAATGCGTTAAAATGGAAAAAAAAATATTAGATAAATTTAAATCCAATGTCAAAACGTATGTAGTGAACAAAATATGATAATTTAGGATATGATAAAGAGAAAAATATTGAAATAAAAATAAAAATAGGTTATTATAAAATTAAATGAAAAATTTAAGAAAACAGCATCGTCATATATGGAAAACATAGGAGGAATATTTATGAAAAGAGCAGTTAAAAAACTAACATTATTAACGTCATTAATGTTAGTGACAGGAACAACCGTTGCATTGGCACAAACGTATAACGATGTTCCTAAAAGCCACTGGGCATATGAAGCAGTTAAAAACGTTTCCGAAAAAGGCTATATATTAGGAGATATGAATGGCGATTTTAATTTAAATAAAAAAATGGATAAATTTGAAACGGCAAAAATTTTTGCGAGAGTCGCAGGATATAAATATAAAGGGATGACACAAGAGGAATTATGGTATTATCAAAGAGCATATGATAAAAATAAAGATTTATTAAATGCGTATAATAGTAAATATGTTAAATGGAATACATCATCAGATAGGGAAATAGCGTATTTATTGGAAAAAAATATATTATCACCAGGAGATTTAAATGATTTTATAGTTTCGGTAAATGGAAGAGAAGGATTAAAAGCGATTACAAAAGAAGAAGTAGCATATGTAATGACAAAAGCGATAGGTAAAGACATAGAAGCAAATAGTACTTTATATACACATAGATTTTATGATGACAATGAAATAAACGAAAAAATGAAAAATAACATATATTATTTAAACAAAAAAGATGTTTTAAACGGTGATACATCAAACAAATTGAATCCTAAAAAGGCGGTAACAAAAGCAGAGTTTTCAATGATATTACATAATGTATTAACAAAAATAACGGATATAGATACGACAGATAATGTATCTATGTTAAATGGAACAATAGAAAAAGTATATGCAAATAATAATATAATTACGGTAAAAAAAGTTGATGGTAAAGTAATCACTTTATCGGTATCACAAGATGCAGTGATAAATATAGATGGACAATTAAGAGTGCTAAAAGATTTAAAAAAAGGTGATCTAGTAACAATTAGTGTACAAAACAATCAAAAAGCGTTAAGGATAAATGGGTTTACCAGTTCTGGAGGAGAAGTAGTAGAGATCGATGAAAGTGGTATGCCAAGACATATAATAGATGGAATAATAACGTTAAATACAAATAACAACGGAAAAATTTCACTAACTATAGATTCAATGGAAGAAAAATTAGATGGAAGTAAAAAAATGGAAAGCTATGTATATAGATTAGGCAATAACAGTGAAGTTTATAAAAATAAAGTGCGTTCAACATATGGAAATATAAAAATAGGTGATATAGCGAGAGCAGAAGTAGTGGGAAACACGATAATGAAAATAGAGGTATCAGATCCTACGAGAGTAGAAAGTGGAGAATTATTGGAGAAAAGAGTAAAACTAGGAGATAAATATCCGGTATTAGTAGTTGAATTAAAAAATGGAGAAGTAAAAGAATTTATAGGAACTAAAGATAGCTCATATCATAGAGGGCGTAGTGGTTCAATACACTTCACACAATTATTAATAGGAGACAAGTTAGATATACAAGTAAACTATAATGAAATAGTAAATGTATATGCGACAGGTGTAAGTTCGCGAGTAGAAGGACGTATTCAAAAAATAGTAATAGATAAAAATGACAGTTACATAGAAGTAGTAGATATAGAAACGAAAGAAGTAGATAAATATACTATAAGGTCAAGAAATATTAATCTGTACGATTTAAGATTAGGAAGTATAGTAGAGATTAGACTAGACAGTAAAGAAGTGGCTCGTATTGATATAATTGAAAATGTAGGATTATTACCGATAACAGGAGTAGTAACAGATGTAAATAGGAATGATTTTGTAGTATATACAGAAGAAGAAGGGTATATAACAGTAAATATAACAGTAGATACTAAATTTATAGATGCTAGTAGGGGAGTAACGTTAAATTATCGTGACTTAGATAAAAATGATAATGTATTGGTATACTTCACAGTAGAAGATGGCAATAATGCTAAGACAGTAAGCATTTTACCAGAGTAAAGCGAAGGTATGATAGATGGATAACTTTAAAAGTAAACTTATGAAGTTCATAGAAAAAGTTTCAAAATATATAAAAAAAGCAAAAGATGGTGTAGATAAATACATGCCATTGATTAAAATAGAAATTGAGAAATACGCTTTTAATATTAAAAGAGGATGTAAAGAAGGATATATAATTTTTACAGAAAACAAGATCTTAACCTCTTCAATAGTAATTTTATTAATATTAATAAGTATTACGGCAACAAACAATAATGTAAACAAGTTAAAAACTTTATCAGGGGTACAAATAGCGGTAAAAGGAGAAGGCAAAGAAGAAGAAATAATAGGTGTAGTAAGTGCTAAAAATTTTACATCAGAAGAAGATATAAGCAATAAAGTACTAGAAAAGGTAATAGGGGAAGAAGGGGATGCAAAAATAAATCTTCAAAAAGTAAAATTGCAAACAAAAAGAGTAAGGGTAAAAGATGTAGAAGAGTTTAAACAATATGATGAAGTAGTAGACACATTAGTATCTAAAACAGGAGTAGATTACGAAGGTCATGTACTTATTGTTGATGGAGAAGAACTATTTTACATGCAGAATAAAGAGGAACTAGAAAATGTGCTAGAAGTTATAAAGTTGGATTATATAAATGAAAATACGACAAAAGTTGAATTTGTGCAAATGACAGAAATAAAACCATTAGAAAAAAACAGCACGTTAGAATTATATAGTCAGAAAGAAGCATTTGATGAATTAACACGTGATGTTGTAAAGGAAAAAGTTCATGTAGTAAAAAATGGTGATTCTTTATGGTATATAGGATGGTTAAATGACTTAACAGTAGAAGAACTACTAGAGATGAATCCAAAATTAAATGAAAAAAAAGTATTACGTGTAGGAGAAGAAATAAAGTTAGTACTGTCGCGACCATTTTTATCAATAAAGACAGTAGAGTTGTTAACTTATGACGATATAGCACCTAGAGATATAGAGTTTATAGATGTAGATACTGAATATAAGACGTATAGAAAAACGATAAAAGAAGGTTCGGACGGTACAAGAACCGTTACAGCTAATATAGTTAAAGTAGATGGATACGAGATAGACATTGAAATAGTAGAAGAGATAATCCATATAGATCCAGTAACAAAAGTAGTAAAAAGAGGAACGTTAAATACGCCACCTAAAAAGGCAATAGGTAGCTTTATAAATCCAGCGAAAGGATATATAAGTAGCTCTTTTGGTACTAGATGGGGGAAATTACATGCGGGTATGGATATAGCGGGACCAGTAGGAACAGCGATAGTAGCGTCAGATGGTGGTAAAGTAATCAGATCAGGATGGGGAGGAGCATATGGGAATTTAGTAGTTATAGACCATCAAAATGGATTTCAAACGTACTATGCTCACAACAGTAGAAATCATGTTAAAGTTGGAGAGATGGTATATCAGGGACAACTTATAGCAAGTATGGGAAGTACAGGAAGAAGTACAGGACCACATGTTCACTTTGAAGTTCGAGTAAATGGAGTTCCAAAAAACCCAATTTTGTATTTAAAATAAAAAAAAATAAAAAAAATAAAAAATAGAGTTGCCGTAGGCGACTCTATTTTAGAATTAGGAGGATGTAATGAGTCATAAAATTTTAATAGTAGAGGATGATATTCAAATTTCTAAAATAGTGGAATATAATTTAGTAGAAAGTGGGTATGAGGTAATTACAGCATTTGATGGGGAGGAAGGATATAGAAAAATAATGGATGAAGATCCGGACTTAATATTATTAGATATAATGATGCCAAAAATGGATGGTTTAGATTTGTGTAAAAAAGTAAGGGAGAGTAAAGAGACACCTATAATAATGTTAACAGCTAGAGCAGAAGAGGTGGATAAAGTTTTAGGATTTGACTTAGGTGCAGATGATTATGTAACAAAACCGTTTAGTATGGCTGAATTAAAAGTAAGGATAAAGGCAAATTTAAAAAGAATAGTAAAAAACGGAGTAGAAATAAAGAGTGAATATGTTAAAGTAAAAGATTTATTTATAAATAAAGAGATGATGACGATAAAGCAGAAGGATAAAATAATAAATTTAACAATAAGAGAAATGGATATATTAACATATTTAATCGAGAGTAGAGGTGCGGTAGTGAGCCGTGAGGAATTGTTAGAAGAGGTGTGGGGATATGAATATATAGGAGATGTAAGAACGGTAGATGTAGCAATAAGAAGATTAAGAGTTAAACTTGAGAAAAACAGTGATAAAAAATATGTAAAGACAAAAAGAAATTTAGGATATTACTTTGATTATAATTAGGGGACGATAATGCATAGTATAAAAACGAGGATGATAATACTGTATGTAATGCTAGTATTAGTAGTTATGACTACAACGGGTACAGTGGTGATGTTAGGACTTTCTAACAATGAAAAAAACAAAGCATATAGTCTATTAAATAATTACAGTAAAAAGGTAAGTGTAGAGATAGTAGATTTTTTCGAGGAAGAAGATTTTAAAACGGGATTAGAAAGACTATTTATGGTAGAGAGTAACAATGTATCACGTGGGGTGCAAATTATAATATTTGACGCGACAGGATTAAAACCTATAGCATATACAGATTATGTAGAAAACTACACGTCGCCAGTAATAATATCGGCGATAAATGGGGAAAAGAAGTTCAATGCGTGGAGAAAGGCAGATGACACGACGGGGACGGTAAAGAGGTGGTTTGAAGTAGCAGTGCCAACGGAATCAAAAATTACAGGAAAAGAATATATAATATATGTAAGAGAAGATGCGACATTAAGTATGGCATTACTTGTAAATATGAGCAATTCATTAATAATGGCATTAGGAGTAAGCATGACGGTAGGAGTCATATTAGGTAATATATTTTCCATGACATTAACAGGACCAATAATAGGGTTAACTAAAAAAGCTAAGGAGTTTTCAGAAGGACAATTTGATGAAAATTTAAAAATTTATAGTAATGATGAGATAGGTCAACTGACAAAAACGTTCAATAACATGTCAAAAAATTTAAATAGGTTAATAGACAATTTAAATTTAGAAAAAAATAAAATAGAAATCATATTAAATAATATGACAGAAGGAATATTGGCATATGACATGAATGGTAAATTAATCCATGCGAATAAGGCGAGTAGTGAGTTGTTGGGGTATAAAGATTTGGAAAAGATAAGTATGAGAAAAATGTTTGAAATATTAAAAGTAGATGTTAGTGAATTGCCTATGCAAGATAAAGATATAAGCATTGAAAGGGAAGAAGAGATAAATAAAACATATGTAAATATTAAAATAAATTCATATGAAAATAGGTATAGAGAGAATGAGGGTACAATAATAGTGCTACAAGATATAACGAGACATATGAAATTAGAAAAAATGCGAAAAGAATTCGTTGCTAATGTATCCCATGAGTTAAGAACACCGCTAACTACGATAAAGTTATATTCTGAAACGTTACAAGACATGGTATCAGGTAATGAAATGGCGACGTCATTTTTAAACATTATGAGTGATGAGACAAACAGGATGACATTGTTAGTAAAGGACTTATTAGATTTATCAAGTTTCGATAATGATAAGACGGTATTAAAAATATCGAAAGTAAATTTGGTAAATATAATAAAAACAGTTATGAGACAAAACGAAGTAGTCTCTAGTAGTAAAAATCAGAAAATTTCATTTAATTATGGAGATGAAGTTTATGTAGAATGCGATGAAAGTAGAATAAACCAAGTTATTACAAATATAGTAGTAAACTCTATAAAATATAGTGATGAGGGTAAGAATATAGAAATAGAAGTTAATGAAGGTGTAGATGAAGTTTCTATAAAGATAAAGGATGAAGGAATAGGTATAGATAAAGATAGTTTAGAAAGAGTATTTGAGAGATTTTATAGAGTGGATAAGGCGAGGTCAAGATCACGTGGGGGGACAGGATTAGGATTAGCAATATCAAGACAAATTATAAAAGCACATAAAGGGACTATTAAAATGGAAAGTAAAATAAATGAAGGAACGACGACAACGATAACATTACCTAAAAAGACAAATGAAAGTTAGGTGAGGAAATGACAAGTAGAGCAAAAAACATATTAATACTAGCATTAAGTATATTAGTTTTGTGGCAATCTATGGATTTGTGGGTAAATAGTATAGCGAAAAGTAATATAAATTTCAATATATCATTTGAGAAAAAAAAAGATTTAAATGAATTAGAGTTATATTACACACCAGCTAGGATAGTGATAAAAAAGGATAGAGAATATTATGTAATATATGGGGATGAGTATAATGCACATATAAATATATTAAAAAGAAAAATATCAGAAAAAAAAGGTATAAAGGAAATAAACAAGTTAGAGTATAAAAAGAACAGTATAGAGTTCGAATACAAATTTTTATTACAAGGTAAAGAGTTGATAAATAAGGACATTGAATTTAATAGGATAAGATTAAGTAAAGAAAAAGAAAAAATAAATATAGAAATGTATGATAGTGAAAACAAGGAAAAGGTATATGTGTTAGGATATGACGATGTAGAAGTAGTAAAGATGTATGATGCAATATATGAACTTAATGTAAATGAAATAAAGTATAAAAAAAATAGAGGTGGCTATACAATAGACATTAAAGATAAACAGGAAGTAAACAATATAGAAGTCAAGAATCCGTATTTAAGTAAAGGTATGGTAGTTAGGAGCAGTGTAAAAGAAAAGGTAAAAGGATTTTTCACAAAAGATACAAACACAATAGAGAGTTCGGTAAAAGATGAAATAATAACATTTAGTAATGCATATACAGTTGTAAGATACTATATGACGGGAATATTAGAATATGGGTATTATAATAATGAGTTTAGGGATAATAAGCTAAGCATTGTAGAAAAATTCACAGTAGCAAAGGAATTTTTAAAGAAGGATGAGAGTATAAAAAATAGTTATTACTTAGAAAATTATGAGGAAAAAGATGATAAAATAATTTTCAATTTCAATTATAGTATAAATGGGTTACCAATATATTTAAGTAATGAGCAGAAAGATAAATATAGGATGGAAAATTTTTTAGAGATTACGGTAGAGAATGGGGAAGTTACGAAGTATAAGAAAATAGTATATAATTTTATAAAAAGTAATAAATCGATGGAATATAAACAATCGAAAATAGAAGAGGACATAAAAAAAATGGACTATGATGAGATAGAGTTAGGTTATGATTTTAATTTAGAAAGAGAGATAACGATGTATTGGAAGCTATGGAAAGGTGAGCGAACATATTTAAAGTCTACAAAATTTGAGAGGACAAAAAATTGAATTGGAATATGTCAAAAAATATAATGTTAATAATGTTAATATTTTTAAGTATAAGTTTAAAGATTATAGAGAAAGTAGTAGATTCTAGTTATATGTTAACGGAGAAGCAAAACGTAAATATAAGTAAAGTATTAAATAATAATAGCATAGGACTGTACAGTAAAATACCAAAAAAATATTATCCAATGAAAGAAATAGAGTTACAATATAATAACATTATAGAAGGCGATAAAGGATTAATAGAGAGTATAATAGGAGAGGATAAGAAGTATAAAGTAACGAAAAAAGAAGGTTGGATAGAATATGTACATTATGCGAAGGTGTTGAAGATAGAGGGTAATAAATTTTTGTATGTAGATAAATATAATCGTAGTTTAGGGAATGTGAAAGATGAAAGGGCGGTAGAGATAGTAGACGGTATAGTAAAAAGGTTAGGCGAGAGGTTTATTAAATATGAGTTAGACAGGGATGCGAAGTCTGGGGATGAAAGGATTATAGAATATAGAGAGAAGATAGATGGTGTAAAAATATATGATAACTATGTAAAGGTGCGAATAAAAGGTGATGAAATAAAAAGTATAGAAGGGGTAAATTTCAAAGTAAATGGTCATGTAGGAGAGAAGAGAGAAATAGTTTCTGCGGATATGGCATTAATGACATTTATAAATGAGACAAAGGTAGATAATGCGGGGTTAGAAAATGAAATTTTTATAGATAATATAGATTTAGTGTATTATAAAGATACAACGGATACGAATATAAAAGAAGACAATATAATAACAAATGGTGTTCCTGTATATAGAATATATACAGGACAGGTTGCAAAACCGTTCATAATAAATGGATATACAAATAAGTTAATACAGTAGAGAATGTAAAATGCTTTCCAAAGCTATACAAAAATGATATAATTAGTTGAAGTTTATAAGAATGGAGATAAAATATATGGAGCAGTTGATAATAAAAGGCGGAGTTGTATTAGAAGGCGAAGTCAAGATAAGTGGTGCAAAAAATGCGGCGGTAGCTATATTACCAGCGGCATTGTTAGCAAGTGGAACTAGTTGTATAAGTAACGTACCGGACATAATGGATATAAAAAATCTAATAGAGGGTTTAAAAAGTTTAGGAGTTAGTTGTGACACTACAGTTGAAAATGAAATAAAAATGGACTGTACAAATATAGCTACTCAAAAAGCGGTAAACGAGCATGTAAAAAAAATAAGAGCATCGTATTATTTTTTAGGAGCTTTGTTAGGAAGATTCAAGAAGGCGGAAGTAACGATGCCAGGAGGCTGTAGCATAGGAGATAGACCGATAGACCAGCATATAAAAGGATTTAAGGCGTTAGGGGCGACAGTCAAGTTAGAGCATGGGTTAATAAAAGTAGAGGCTGAAAAATTAGTAGGGACAAATATATATTTAGATGTAATATCAGTAGGGGCTACTATAAATATAATGTTAGCGGCAACACTAGCAGAGGGTAAAACAGTATTAGAGAACTGTGCAAAAGAGCCACACGTAGTAGATGTAGCCAATTTTTTAAACAAGCTAGGAGCGAACATAAAAGGAGCAGGTACAGACACTATAAAAATAGTAGGGGTTAAGGAATTAAAAGGAACAGATTATTCTATAATATCGGATCAAATAGAAGCAGGAACATATATGGTAGGTGTAGCTATGACAAAAGGAGATGTTGTTATAAAAAACATAATACCAAAGCATTTAGAATCGATAACATCAAAACTACGTGAAGTGGGATGTACGATAGATATTATGGGAGACAGTTTAAGAATACATGTAGAAAAAGAATTAATTCCATGTAGAGTAAAAACTATGTCATATCCAGGATTTCCAACGGATATGCAACCACAAATAATATCATTACTAAGTGTAATAAAAGGAACAAGTCAGGTAAACGAGACGGTGTGGGATAGTAGATTTCAGTATGTAGCGGAATTAAAAAGGTTGGGAGCGAAAATAAGTATACAAGGAAGCATGGCAAATGTAACAGGAGTGGATGGGTTATCAGGATGTGAGGTAACGGCTACAGATTTAAGAGCAGGTGCAGCATTATTTTTGTGTGGTTTAATAGCGGATGGAGAGACGAAAATCAATAATGCAATCTATATAGATAGAGGATATGAGAAGATAGAAGAAAAATTAAGGGGATTAGGAGTGGATGTGAGAAGGGTAACAAAAGACGAGTAGGAGAAGGAATATGGAAGTTGAATTTTATTCATTAGCGAGTGGAAGTAAGGGTAATTGTACGTATATAGCTACAGAGAATACAAAGATATTAATAGATGTAGGTTTAAGCTGTAGAGAAACGGAGAAAAAACTAAAAGAGATAGAAGTTAATATAGAGGAAATAGATGGTATTTTCATAACCCACGAGCATATAGATCATATAAAAGGAGTAGGTGTTCTGAGCAGAAAATACAAAATACCAATTTACAGCTTAGAGGAAACAAGAGAAGAGATATTAAAAAAAAAGAACCAAGGTAAAATAGAGGAAAGGTTATTAAGATGTATATATGTTGATGAAAAGAACGTAATAAATGATATATGTATAGAAGCATTTGAAGTGCCACATGATGCCGTGAAGACAGTAGGGTATGAAATAAAAGTAAATGATATTAAGATATGTATAGCTACAGATTTAGGACATATAACAAAAGATGTTAAAAATAGATTAACGGGATGTGATATTTTACTAATAGAAAGTAATTATGATGAGTATATGTTGCAAACAGGTAAATATCCGAGGGCATTAAAAGAGCGTATAAAATCAAATTTAGGACATTTATCAAATAGAGAGGCGGGTAGATTAATAGTTGATATAGTAGACGCGAAGTTAAAATATTTATTTTTAGGACATATTAGCGATGAAAATAACAGACCGAGTAAGGCGGAAGCGACAATATTTGAAATATTAGATTCGGAAGGTATAAAATATAATATAAAAAAAAGTTTTAGAATAGATGTAGCAAGTAGTATGAAGGAAAAGATAGTAATAAAAAAAGCCTATGAATAGACATTAAGTCATATTCATAGGCTTTTTTTATTTATAACATTACGAAATGTTTTTCTTCTTCTTTATGGAGTGCGAAAGATACTTTATTTGTGATATCGTAATATAAAAAGGGATTAGTAGAAACTATAGCATTAGCGAATTCTGTAATAGCAACATCGGAAAAATCGTCATCTATATTACGTATAACATATTTAAAAACTTTACCATCAGATGTTGAAAAATTTAAAGTTAAAAATGTATTATTCATAAAAACCTCCTTGGCATAAATTAAGATATTATTTCTGTAATAGTTTTACCAACACCAGTTAAAGGTGATGGTAATATTGTTTCAACTGCAATAGCGAAATCTACTAACCCTGCATTAGTAGAATCGGGATTAATGGTACTAAATGATTGAGAAGTACCTTCTCTATAAAGCGTTAACTTTATTTTTTTGTCTGTAAAAACTGCATCCATTAGCAAAACCTCCTTTATTCATCAAATTCAGTAATTGTAACAATCTCTTCGTAAAGGTGTGAAGAAACTTTAGTAGTAGGAAAAGAATCATTAATATATAAACAATTAGTATAAAGAATATCGTCTAAACAATCATTAACATCAAAATCAGTTAGGTCAGTACGAACTCCCTTGATTATAAATAAAGATTCATTTCCTTCATCGTCTAAAAATAAAGTTTGTAAATATGTTTTCATTATAAACCTCCTCTTAAATAAATTAGAAATGTAATTTACTAGTAGTTCTTTTACACATCTTGTAAGAATCTGCATTTTTAATATTGTTCATTTTTGTTAAAAGTAACTTACAACTATCAGCGCTAATTTCAGGTTTTAAATTTGTTAAAGAAAAAGCGGTATTGTTGTGGTAATAAGCAATAGCTGTTGCTTTTAAATTTTCCTCTGTCATATGTGTCACCTCCTTTTAATTGGGATATATAAAATATAACTCATAGCATAAAAAAGGAATACGAAATAAATATAGAAAATTTTAATGATAATATTTAAATATGGTTCTAATATTAAAAAGGAAAAGAGTTTCTTCCTATATAATAAGAGAGCTTATAAAATAAAAAAAAAGAGCCGAAAGGCTCTTTTTTTTACAATATCTTATTATTTTTCTGTTTTAGCTTTATGCATAGCATCTTTCCACATATCTCTAAAATCTCTAAGTAATAATAATGCTTCATTAAAATCATCAATATTTTTAGTAATGTTACCAGATACCAATTTTCGGTTTATATAATCATACAAATCGAAAAAATCTTTAGAAACAGCGTAATCATAATTTAAAGTCGATTGTAACTCTCTAACGATATCTTGAACACGTTTAACATGCTCATTAGTTTTTAAATAATCGTTTCTCTCTAAGGCGATAATACTTTGATTTAAATATTTAATACTACCTTCATATAACATTAATACTAGTTCTTCTCGAGACGCAGTATTAATAGAATTAGCTGCATAAGTTGCATAAGGGTTTTTAGACATATTTAAGCTCTCCTGTTATTTTTTTTCATCTACAATGATACCATTACGTTCTAAAATATTGGCTAAAAAATCTAGATTGTTTTCAGGTGGAAATTCTTTAAGAACTTCGTTAGTTGTTTTATCAATGAGTTTCACCAAAATTAGCTTAGTTCTTTTATGAATAGAATAAGTTAAGCTTTTATTCGTATTAAAAATTTTTTCGTTAATGTCCTTAAAAACACCATCTAGTTTTTCACTATCCTTGTTGTCATAAGTAGTAACATCATTTTTAATTTCAACATTGTTATTAACTTGTGAATTTGTACTTGTCAATTTTTCAACCTGTGAATTTGTATTTACTAAAAGGTCATTAGCTTGGTGGCTAGGTGGTGACATATATGACGTGAAATCAACAGCCGTGTTTATTTTAGATAAGTCCATAATATTTAATACCTCCTTTATGCTTCGTTAGAAAAATTGTAACCACTATTAGAAAAAATATCTATCTTGTAGTGGTTATTAATTTTTTTAGTAGAACGCGTTTTTTTAAGTTCTCTTTTACTAAGATCAAACAAAGAGTTCATTTCTGCTAATATATATTTATCAAGGGCAATAAGTTCATTTTTAAGTAATGAAATTTTACTATTATTTAAACAATGGCTATCGTTAATATTTTTAATATTATTATCAATTTTTTTTAAAATATCAAAATTTACTTTACGCACATTATATAATTTATTCAAATTTGAAACATTAGTATCCATATTATCAACAAAAATAAAATCTTTAGTTAATGATAAAATAATTTTAAATTGTTCTTCTTTTTTTTTTAATAGTATATCGATATTATCCATATGCATTACCTTTAAAATGACATCATATAAGACATTTGGTTATTAGATTCCATTATCGCCTGTTCCATTCTAGAAAACATCAGATAATAGTAATCTTCTTTGGCTCTTAATTGTTTTTCTAGTTCTATTAATCTTTCATCATTTTTTCTCATTTCTTCTGACAATGAATTTTTAATCTCTGATAAAGTATTTTCAAAACCTGCTTTATTAGAAATATATCCAGTTGTACCTACAGCAGATTCAATAGAGCTATTTAATAAATCAGCAACACCTTCATCTGATTTTGTAAATAATTCATATATATTATCACCGCCAAAACTATTAATTGCTTCTGTTAATTTATCTTCATCTATAATTAATTTACCACCGTCAAAGTAGTTACCAGTAGTTATGCCAAGAGATTGTAATGAAATTTTAGTACCATCATCTGTAGTCACAGTATTGTAAGTAATTGAACGAACATCATTTGTAAAACGTCTTATAAGAGAATCACCATACAGTAATCCAATTTTACCATTTTCTTCCCAAAGTTCAATTTCACGATCAGACATGGTATTACGTTCTTCATCTAAAAGAGGTTCGTAGTAAGTGTAAGTACCAGACTTTGGACGTCTTGCAGAAAGTTCACCCTGTACAGAATCGAGCATATCATTATATCCAGCTATAAATTTCATAATATTATCTTTAGTAGCTGTTGTATCTTTATTAACTTCAATAGCGATCTCTTCACCTATAGCGACAGAATCTTTTAACTCTATAGTAATACCATCTACTAAAAAAGTATTATCATTTCTTGTAAGAGTAATATTTTCGGTACCAGATTTACCGTAATACGTTATTTTGGCACTTGAAGCATTTTGTTTTATTGAGTTGTTTGAGCCGACTCCCAATTCGTCTAAAAAAGAAGAACCAGGACCTGATGATGAAATTTGTATTTCGGCTAGATCACTTTTTTCTGTACCTTCTAAAGTAAACGAACCTAATGTAGAACTATAAGAAAGCTTAACACCGGCACCTGATGAATTTAATTTATCCATAAACTCTTGTATTGTCGTATCCTGTGTGTAGTCAATATCAACACCATTAACAGTAACAGATGTTTTTGGTGATGACACAACATCGCTAAATTTAATATTACTAAGATTTATAGATGTTGTAGCGTTATTTTTACCACCTAAAGCAGAAATAGCAGATGTTCTATTAAATGTATGCGTTGAATTTGTAAAACCTAACGAATCTAATCCTTCAAGAACAAAGTCTGTTCCAAACGAAGAAGAAGTATTAAATTCTAGATTACCATCATTATTAATAGAGGCTGTAACTTCCGATACTTCAGATGATCTTAATGATCGATTTATTTGAGCAACATATTGCTCTTTAGTCATACCATCTGTAACAGTGACATTAATAGTTTCACCACCAGCTGTAAATGTTTTAACTTCAGACATTTTAATTTCTCTATTATTAGCATCTGTTATAACAGTATCGTTATTAGTAGTAGTAAAAATGACTTTATTATCACTCGATAAAGATGCAGAAACAGTAGAACCAGCGAGTTCAGTATTTAGAGCATTTAAATATTCTTCTTTAGTTAAATCTGTAGCATCGATAATAA
The DNA here is from genome assembly GCA_947313885.1 of uncultured Clostridia bacterium. Taxonomy (GTDB): domain Bacteria; phylum Bacillota; class Clostridia; order Lachnospirales; family CAMZNU01; genus CAMZNU01. The sequence continues at coordinate 51,320 of CAMZNU010000008.1, forward strand.
TTTCTTTTTCGTCACCACCAGCAACAGTTATTTTAAATGTGTGCTTAGCAGTATTTTCAGTATCTTTTAATGTAACAGCAGATTCAAATCTATTGCTATTTACAGAAAAATCATCAGGTAAAATGCCACCGATTGCTGGTGGTCTAACAGTCAACGCACCTTCGCTAATTCGCACTGTATCACCTCGATCTACTGTAATACCCTCATCAGTAACAGTTACAAGATTATCAAGCTTAACTTTTCTAATAGCCTCTTCTAATTGTTGTTTGTTAGTTCCATTTCCAGAAAATTCAAGGGTATAATTTTTACCATTAAAATTTAAATCGATAGAATCATCATTAGTTAGAGTTGAATCTGAAATATTAGTAAGTGTAATTTTACGTGAATCATCAAAAATATTACCAGAGCCAATACGAATTTCATTAGTAGCAATAGAATCAACTTTAAATTTGTATGTTCCTTCTTCAACATCAGAAGGTACTCTAAATTTAAAACCTGTAGCTTCTTCACCCGTTGATGTTTTAGCTTTAGTTTCATTTGAACTAAATGCATTAGAAGAACGCATATTAACTATAGAGTTAGTGCTAGTGAAACTTAAAAAAGAATTTTGAAAATTTTTAATAGCATTTCCAGTATTTCTATATGCTTCTTGACGCCAATCTAAAGAAGTTCTATTTCTAAAAAGTGCATTTTTACGCATAGATTCTGCTTTCATTAATTGTTCTATCATACTTTGGGTATCTATACCCGACATTCCTGTAAATCTTATTTTATCTCCCATTTTTATCACTCCATTGTTTATACATAAATTTTATATTAAATTATATCGGTATAAAACTAATAAAATTTAGTATAAAATCATAAAATTAATTAAGAATTTTAACCATATGAACCGAGTCCGTAGATTGTAAGTAATTTTTTTTGTTATAAAAATCAAAGGCTTGTATAGATCTTTGAGTGTGTAAAGTAACTATTTGAACTCCCAAATTTTTTAAATCATTTTCTATATAGTCTAAAAAGATAGAACCTATACCTTGATGTCTAAAACTTTGTTCAATAAAGATTTCTTTAATTTCGAATTGTGGAAACTGAAAATAATCATTAACAGCACCAAGGGTACAACCAATAATTTCGTTATCCATTTCATAAATATAACCTTTAAATTTCGGGGTATTATAAATATCCATAAAATATCCTAAAGTTTTATCATATGTAAGCCATGTGAAATTCCATTCATTTTTAGAAAAAAGGTCTTGAAAAATTTCGGCAACTTTAGGTAAATCCTTAAATTGTAAATTTCTAATCATTGAGAATCTCCTTTGTAAAAAAATAAATTTAATTGTAAACACATTATACAACAAAAAATATTTCAATAATATTATTTTACAAAATACAATATAATATTCACTAGTTTACAATTAAATTATAAAAGGTTAAAATTAAAAGCAAAGGACTGATAAAAATGATAATAAGTAGTATTGAAGTACAAAAAAAAGATGAAAATAGAAGATCTGTATTTATTGATGGTGAATTTGCTTTTGGGCTACTCTATGCTGATGTGCTGTTTTATAATTTAGTGGAAAATGAAGAAATAACACAAGAAAAATATAATTCTATTATAAGGAATAAAATTTTAACGTCAGCAAAAGATAAAGCATTTAATTTTTTAAGTTTTAAAAATAGAACAGTAAAAGAAATGAAAAAAAAATTATTAGAAAAGGAATTTAGTGATGATGTAATAAACCAAGTAATAGAAATGTTAATGAAATATAATTATTTAAACGATGCAGAGTATGCGAAAAAATTTATAAAAGATAAATTGGAAATTAAAGGTTATGGAAAATACAGAATTAAAAGTGAGTTAAAACAGAAGGGGATAGAAATTGAAATTATAGATGAGTTATTAGTAGATACCGAATGTATAGAAATTGAAAAGGTGATAACTTTAATAAATAAAAAACTAAGATTTAGAACATTAGAAAGTTTAGACATTAAAGAAAAAAGGAAAATATATAATTTTTTACAAAGAAGAGGATACAGTTACAATGTTATAAACGAAAGTTTTGAAATAATTAGAGAAGGGAGATAAAGTGGAAAATATAACTTATGATGGCGTTGTTGAACATATTGTATATTACAATAAAGATAATGGGTATAGTGTGTTTGAATTGATAGAAGATGAAAGTAATAATGAAATAGTATGTGTAGGGAACATTTTAGAATTAAATGAGGGAGAACATATAAAGGTGACAGGTGTGCGAGTTGAACATCCGTCATATGGTGAGCAATTTAAAATAGAAGCTTATGAAAAGTCAACACCATCCACAGAAAAAGGAATGGAACGATATTTAAAGTCAGGAATAGTAAAAGGCATAGGACCTACGTTAGCGAAAAGAATAATAAAAAAATTTGGAATACACACATTTGACGTTATAGAGCAAGAACCCGAAAAATTAGCGGATATAAAAGGAATAACGCTAGATAAAGCAAGAAACATAGGTAATATTTTTCATGAACAACTAGAATTAAGAGATACTATAATAAATTTACAAAAATATAACATTACAAATGCAATGGCATTAAAAATATTTAAAAAATATAAAACGAATAGTTTATTTATAATACAAAACAATCCTTATGTATTAGCAGAAGAAATAGTTGGTATAGGGTTTAAGTTAGCGGATGAAATAGCACTAAAATCAGGAGTTCCGTATGATTCTCAAGATAGAATAAGAGCGGGTATAAAATATATTTTGGTACTAGAAACGGGAAATGGTAATGTATATTTACCAAAAGAAATATTAATAAAAAAAACTAATGATTTATTAAATTGTAATGCAGAGTTGATAGAAGATCAGTTGACAGAACTTAGAATAAATCGTGGAATAGTGATTAAAAAAAGTGATGAAGAAGAGCATGTATATTTAAATAGTTATCACTATGCAGAAAATTATGTATCAAAAAAACTAGTAGAATTATCAAAAACATTTTTAAAGAGAGAAAAAAATGTAAGTAAAAAAATAGATAAGATGGAAAAGAGAGTAGGAATAAAGTTAGCAGATAATCAAAGATTAGCAGTAGAAGAAGGGCTTAGTCAAGGTGTACTTGTAATTACAGGAGGTCCAGGGACGGGAAAAACGACAACGATAAATACGTTATTAAACATATTAGAAGATGATGGATATGAAATATTGTTAGCAGCGCCAATAGGACGTGCATCAAAAAGAATGAGTGAAACTACAAATAGAGAAGCTAAAACAATACATAGATTATTAGGAGTAGCATTTGGAGACGGAGATAAAAAAATACAAACTTTTGACAAAAATGAAGACAATCCAATAGAAGCGGATGTAATAATCGTAGATGAAACGTCTATGATAGATATAATGTTAATGAGTAGTTTTTTAAAGGCGGTAGAGATAGGAACAAGAATAATAATGTTAGGTGACGTTGATCAATTACCGTCAGTAGGTGCAGGTAACGTATTAAAAGATATAATTAATAGTGGAGTTATAAAAGTAGTAAAGCTAGATGAAATATTTAGACAAGCAAAAGAAAGTGCAATAATAATGAACGCGCATAAAATAAATAATGGGGAGTATCCTACGTTAAATGATAAAGAAAAAGATTTCTTTTTTTCTCACCAAAACAGTACAGGAGAAATATTAAAAACGATAGAGGAGTTAGTAGCAAAAAGATTACCAAAATTTAAAAATTGTGATCCTATACGAGACATACAAGTATTAACGCCAGTTAGAAAAACAGAAGTTGGAGTAAATAATTTAAATAAAGTGTTACAGGAAAGATTAAATCCGAAAAACGAAGACAAAAAAGAAAAAATATTTAAGAATTTTATTTTTAGAGAAGGTGATAAAGTTATGCATATAAAAAATAATTATAATATGCAGTGGAAAATTTTATCAGAAGATGAAAATAAGAAAGATAGCGGAATGGGAGTTTTTAATGGTGAAGAAGGAATAATAGAATATATAAATGAAAAAAGTGAAGTAGTAAGAGTTGTATTTAATGATGAGAAAGTGGTTGATTATGAATTTAACCAATTAGAGGAATTAGATTTATCTTATGCGACAACGATACATAAAGCACAAGGAAGCGAGTATAAGATAGTAGTGATGCCAATGTATTTTGGTCCACCGATGTTAATGAATAGAAATTTATTGTATACAGGAGTAACAAGAAGTAAGGAACTAGCGGTATTAGTAGGAGTTGAGAGTGCGATGAAAAAAATGATAGATAATAATAGTGAGAGGTTAAGATATACGGGATTAAAAGATACGTTAATAGAATTGTATAGATATTTAAAGGAAGATGAATAATATGATTAAGATATTGAGATATATTATAGACATGTGCTATCCAAAAAAATGTATACAGTGTAAAGAAATAATAAATATAGTAAGTAAGAATAGATATATATGTGAGAGATGCATGGAGGAGAACGAATATATAGAAAGGGGTTGTAAAAAATGCGGGAGAGAAATTGCAGTTAAGGGGACAATGTGCAATCTATGTAAAGAAAATGAGGATATAGATATATTGGAAAGTAATTATTCAGTTTATAATTATGAAGAACCTCATAATGTTAATATATATAAATTTAAATTATATGGTGATAAATTAGTAGGTGAAGGTATAGGAGAATACATAAATTTTTTTTTAGACAAGGAAAATTTTTATGTAGATGTAGATTTTGTAATAGATGTGCCGATGTATTATAAAAAAGAAAGAAAAAGAGGATTTAATCAAAGCATAATATTAAGTAAAATAGTTGGGAAACATATAAAAAAAAAGATAGTGATAGGAATGTTAAAAAGAGATAGAGCTACAACAAATCAAAGTAAGTTAAACATAAAAGGTAGGAAAGAAAATTTAAAAGGGGCGTTTAAATATGTTAGTAAATATAACATAGAGGGAAAAAATATATTAATAGTAGATGATGTGTATACGTCAGGTACGACAATAATAGAATGCGGAAGAGTTTTAAAAGAGGAAGGGGCTAATAAAATATATAGCTTAACCTACGTAATAGCTAAAGGAAAAATAAATAAAGTTACTTAAAAAAAGAGATTATACAAGCTCTTTTTTTTTATAAAAGAATAAAATGTAATAAAAAAATAAATAGTGATAATACTAATACTATACTATTATAGAAAAAGGTAGTAAAAAAAGTAATAAGAAAACTAAAGAAAATTATAAAAAAGACGATATAAAAAATAAGAGTAGAAAGGGTGGTGGTCAAAATGAAAATTCAACTTAATAGCGATAACAATTTAAATAAAATAGAAAAAAAAATTATGAGTCAGAAAAAGGACGTTACTAAAATAGGAAAAGAAAAAAAGGATGATGTTAAATTTTCTAGTATAGGAAAAGATTATAGCTTTGCCATGAATGAAATAAAAAAAATACCAGAAGTAAGAGAAGGTTTAGTAGAGGAATTACGCGAAAAGGTAAAAAGCGGAAATTATGAAATAAACATATCAAAAATAGCGGATAACATAATGAACAAACTATAGGAGAATTGTTAAATGGCTAGTATACTGGAAGAATTAGTAGAAGTATTAGAAAACGAGAGTGTACTATATGAAGAATTATATTTAATAGCTATAGAAAAAAGAAAAATAATAATAGAAAATGATTTAGAAATGTTAAAAAGGTTTAATTCAGCAGAAGGTATAATAGCAAGTAAAATACAAAAGTTAGAGATTAAAAGACTAGAACACATAGAAGATGTAGGAATAGTGTTTGGTAAAAGCAGTAAAAATCTTTTAATTAAAGACATAGTTGAGTTAATAAAAGATAGTGAAGAAAAACAAAGATTAGAAGAAGTTAGTAAAAAAATAAAAAGCACATTGATAAAATTACAAGATAGAAACAAAAATAATAAAGAACTTATTGATAGTGCTTTAAAATATGTAGATGTAAATTTAAATTTAATCAAAAGTGTTTCAGGAGAGCAGGTAGATAATTACCAACCAGAAAAAAATAAATCGTATTTAGAGTCGGGGTCTACTTTTGATAAAACACAATAAGACGACATAAATAAGGTTGTCTTATTTTTATATTTAGGAGGAGGAAAATATGGGGAACTTTGGAACATTCAATGTAGCAAGAAGTGGATTATATGCGGCACAAACGCATTTAGCGATAACGGGACACAATTTATCAAATATAGGAACAAAAGGATATACAAGACAACAAGGGTTACAAACAGATTTTTATTATAAAAACTTAGGTAGTTTTAGTACAGGTACAAACCAAGTAGGGTTAGGTACAGATATGCAAACGATAAGACAAATAAGAGACAAGTTTTTAGATATAAATTACAGAGCAGAAACGGGAAAAGCGGGATTTTATAGTAGAAAAGTGTTGACGGGTGAAATGATAGAAAACATAGTAGGGGAGTTAGAATCAGAATATACGACGCAAAGTGTATTACATGACATGCGAAAAGCATTAAATGAACTAACGATAAATCCAGACAATATAGCAAGTAGAGGTAATTTTGTATCAACGTCAATAATTATGGTAGAAAAATTTACGAATATATATGATCAATTAACAGAGGAACAAAATAATATAGATAAGCAAATAAGAAGTAAAGTAACAGAAATAAATAATTTAGTAAAAATAATAGATGATATGAATACAAAAATAAAAGGTGTAGAAGTATCTGGTGATAATGCAAATGATTTTAGAGATATAAGAAATGTAGCGATAGATGAATTAAGTGAAATAATTCCCGTAACATATATAGAGCAACCTAATGGAGAGGTTGACATATTGTGTGAGGGTAACCCATTAATAAGTAATAATATAATATTTAAAGTAGGGTTAAGATATACGACAAGTGAGTATTCGTATGTAGAACCAGTTTTTACGAATAGAGACGACGTTATATCAGTAGACGAGACACAGTACACATCGTTGTTTAAAATGAAAGGTAATATAAATGCAATTACAGGAACAGATAAAGGTGAATTAAAAGCATTACTGTATAGTAGAGGGTATAAACCAATAACACATTTAAGTGAGGCGATAAAGCCAGATGTAAATGATTTTGGAGGAGACTTAAGAAATCCAGCATATATAAGAGCATATGAGCAATATGAAAAGGATAAATTTAATATTGAAGAAGCTATAATTCCAAAAGCAATGAAAGCGTTGGATAAGATATTTAATAGGGTAGTAACGTTAATAAATGATTCAGTATCACCTAAAGACAAAACAGGTGATGCACCGTATGGTTTAGATGGTAGTCAATTTTTAGAAGTATTTAAGCGAAAAACAGAACCGTACAACGACAGATATGATAGCGGAGATAATTACATAACAGAAGATCCAGATTATAGATACTCACAATATACGATAGGAAACGTTGAAGTAAACGAATTATTAATGAATGTAGATGGATATGACAAAATTGCATTTTCAAATTCAGGAGATCCATCAGATACGACATTAATATTAGATATGTTATCAAAATGGGATGCACCGTCTATAAAATTTCAAGGTTCAAAAGAAAAAATGAGTATAACAGATTCGTATCAATATATACTTACAGATATGGCAGGAGACACTAATGAATCTTATAATTACTTAGACCAACAAAATATAATAGTATTGCAATTAGAGAACAGAAGGGCAAGCATGAGTGATGTATCATTAGATGAGGAAATGGTAAATATGATGCAATATCAACATTCATACAATGCATCAGCAAGGTTGATAACGACAATAGATAGTATGATAGATACTATAATAAATAAGTTAGGGGCATAGGAGGAAAAGAATGATAAAATCTTCGTTTTTTGAATATAGAGTAGCAACATCGGGATTATTTTCAGCACAAGGAAAATTGCAAGTAACATCACATAACATAGCAAATGCGGGAACAAAAGGATATACGAGACAATATGCAAAACAAAGAGCTACAATACCTATAAGTTATAGGGATGGACGTGGTATGTATGGAACGGGTTCAGAACTTTATGGAATAGATCAAATACGAAATAAACATTTAGACGAAAAATATCGAAATTTAACGGGAACATTGGGAGAACATTCTAGTAAGGTGTCACAGATGAACTTAGTTGAAAAGGCATTTAATGATTTAGAGGGTAATGGGTTAAATAGTAAAATAACAGAAATATTTAATGAATTACAGGAACTTTCATTAAATCCAGGAGATTTAACGGTGCGAAATAACTTTTTAACAAAAGGAGTGACGTTTACAGAGTTAATAACTTCTATAGGTGGTGCATTAGAGAAGCAACAAAGTGAAATAAATAATGAAATAAAATTTACGGTAGAGCGAATAAACGGGCTAGGAAAACAAATAAGCTCATTAAATGAACAAATAAAACTTTACGAGTTAAATGGAGATAAAGCTAACGATTTAAGAGACCAAAGAGAATTGTTAGTAGATGAGTTATCGGGATATGTAAATGTTAAAATAAGAGAAGAAGAAAAAAATACGAATTTTGATCCAAACGACATATCAAAAGGATTAAGCAGAAAAGAATTTATAGTACAAATAAATGGGTATACGTTTGTTCAAGGCGATACAGTAAATACGCTAAAAACAGTAGAAAGAGAAGAAGTTGATAAAATGAATCCAAATGACATAGATGGATTATACGATATAGTATTTGAAAAAAGTTCGCAAAATTTTAATATTTATAGTAATTCGTTAACGGGAAGTTTAAAAGGGTTAATAGATGCAAGAGATGGAAATAATAATAAGCATATGAATTATACAGATGGTATAAATAGTTATGGTGAAATATTTAAAGATACTACAGAGTACAAAGGCATTCCGCACTATATGGATAAATTAAATGAATTTATAAGAGTTCTATCAAGAGGATTTAACGAGGGTGTAGACTATGAAGGTAATAAACTAGACGGAGTTATAGGACATATAGATGGATATGATCTTTATAATGAGAAAGGCAACACATTATTTACGTATACAGAAAATGGAGTAGCACTAAACAAAGTATCATCGGTATCAGATATGGATTATAGCAAAATGACTTATAAAACATTTTCTATGAATACGGATATGTTAAGAGATCCAAGATTATTTTCAGCATCAGAAAGTGAATATAGTGATGAGAGTAATGCTAATGTAATAATAGGCTTTTTAGATATGCAAAAAAACAGAGAACTGTTTGCAGAGGGATCAATAGAGAATTATGCAAATGGAGTAACGATAGAAATAGGTATAAGTGTGGAACAAGCAACAAAATTTGAAAGTTTGTATACAGACAATGTAGAAGTTACAGAAAATCAAAGATTATCAGTATCGGGTGTAGATTTAAATGAAGAGATGATGCTAATGATGCAATATCAACAACAATATCAAGCGTCGGCAAAGCTAATAAATATAATAGATGGTATTTATGATACGTTAATAAATTCTATAGGGAGGTAATTAGATGAGAATAACAAATTCTATGACACAAAATATGATGATGTTAAATATAAATAAAAATTCAAGAAAAATGTTTGGATTATATGAACAACAGGCGTCAGGTAAAGAAATATCGCTTCCGTCACAAGATCCAATAAGAGCAAGTAGAATATTAAGATTTAGAAGTAACTTAGATGAAAATGAACAGTATCAAAGAAACGTGTTACAAGCTAGTTCATGGATGGATGTATCAGAGCAGGCATTTAATAATACGTTAGATATATTAAAAAGAATGAGAGAACTAAGTGTAACAGGGGCAAATGATACATTAGAAGTAAGTGATAGAGAGAAAATAGCGAATGAAATAAGTTCGTTAAGAGAACAGCTAGGGACAGAAATGAATTCAACGTATGCAGGTAGATATATTTTTTCAGGATACAGAACAGATAGAGAGGCAATATTTACAAAAGATAATGAGTCAGAATATAAAATAAAACAAAAATTTACATTTGATGAGTTAGAAAATGTAGAAGCGTACCAGAAATTTGATAAAAGTGATAGTGGAAAGATGACAAATGCAGATATAATTAAATTACCATATAAAAATAGTGAAAATGTAGAAGTTACGATAAATGGTAATGGAAAGACAGTAGTCGAGAGAAGTTTAGCAGATGTTGATGCATATGAGCCAGCAGATGATGAAATTGTATATATAAAAGAAACAGGAGAAATAGTATTAGGTAAAAACATAAAAAATGAATTGATGGATAATGATCTAGAAATAGAATATGAGAAAAAAGGTTTTTTTAAAGGTGAATTAAATCCGACGATATATTTTGAATGTGAGGATATAAAACCAACATCTAAGGAATTTGGGAGAGTATTTGAAATAGACACTCATAAGATGATATATGAGGTAGGGGTTGGAGTATCTATAGATGTAAATTCTTTAGGTAAAAATATATTTACAGATAAATTATTTGCAGATATAGATAGTTTAGTAGATACAATAATGGGAGTAACTTTATCAAGAGAATCAAGTTTAAGAGAGAAATATTTAAGTGAAGGATATATAGATGAGGATTTAGAGAAAAAAATAGAAGCACAAATAAAATTAGAAAAAAGCCAAATATCTACTGTAACTCAAAATAAATTTAGTAATATGTTAGAAATTTTAGATAATAAGATAAGTTTAGTATCAACAGAACATACGGACTTAGGAAGTAGAATGGGGAGATTGGAGTTAATAGATAGTAGACTTGCGGAAAATGGGTTAACATATACAGATTTATTATCAGAAAATGAAGATGTAGATTATATGGAATTAACGATGAATTTAATGACGGCACAGTCAATATATCAAGCATCATTACAAACAGGAGCATCATTATCAAGATTAACATTATTAGACTTTGTGAGATAGAATGGTTTAAATAAAGAAAACAATGGATATTATATAGGTAGTAGAAAGTTAACTAGGAGGGTGCTATGAAAATTAAAACAAAGAACTTTAAAGATATAGAGGTATTAGAAGAAAATATAATAACTTTCAAAAACGGTATACCAGGATTTTCAGCATTAAAAAAATTTATCTTGATAGAAGATGAGAATAATAAAATTTTTACTTGGTTACAATCAATAGAAGATGGAGATATATCGATAGCACTATTGGACATGAAAAATATAATGACGGAATATGATCCTAAAATTAAAAAAGAAATGATAGAAGAACTAGGTGAAATAAAAAATAATTTATTAGTGTATAACGTAGTAGTTATACCAGAGAATATAAAAGATATACGAGTAAATTTAGTAGCACCGATAGTAATAAATTTAAGTACTAATAAAGGAGTACAAGTTATAGTGGAAAATAAAGAATATAAAGTTAAACACTATATATATGAATTATTAAAAAAATAGGAGGTCATAGTCATATGTTATCATTATCGAGAAAAATAGGGGAAAGTATAATAATTGCAGATAATATAGAGGTAGTTATAACATCGATAGGTAAAGAACAAGTAAAAGTAGGCATAATAGCACCGAGGGAAATTACGGTACATCGTAAAGAAATATATGACTTGATACAAAAAGAAAATCAAGAAGCAAGTGAGATAGCAATAGATAAATTAAAAGAATTATAAAAAAAGAGCTGTAAGCTCTTTTTTTATACACAAACCAAACATGCGAAAAATATGTTTATAATTTATCTATAAGGAGAATTATTGTGTATATGAGGGTTTTATTATGAAAAGAAATCAATTAAGTAGTGGAATTAGTACCGATGGGTGAAATGTAAAATTATATGAAGTGTAACAAAAAATGGCATTAGTCCAATTTAAAAAAGTACCAGATAGAATGGAATTAGAATATGTAACAGAAGAAGAGAAAAAAGTTCAATAATTTAATAAAGAGCCAGAAGAAATATCAAATGATAAAAAGCAATAGAAGATAAGACAAATGAATTTGTAGAAAAAATAAAAAAAATAAAAATAAAGTTAATGAGCTTAGGTTATTCAGTATACGGATTTACAGGCAGAAATAACTTATAAAAAGATGTGAAAATTACCTGTAATATATGAGTTTAGGAGTATAATAAAATGAAAATAAAATTAGTAATATTTTTAAGTTTAGTAGTATTTGCAAGTTGTGGAAGAGGGGAAAAAGAAAAAGTTGTAAAAGAGCCTACAAGGGAAGAAATTATACAAAAGAAATTAAAGGAATCAAAAGAAAGATCTAATATGATAGTAAATGCGGTGGAAACGATAAATGAAATAACATATGATGAAATAGTAAATCACCTTAAAGAAAATGAAAACATGGATATTATAGAAATAATAGAATTAATAGGTGATGGGAAAAATAAAGAATATAGAAAAATTGAAAAAGTATTTAAAACAACGGGTGAAAAATACATAGAAAAAAATGATGAGTACATAGAAGATGAAATAGTTATAGAAATGGGTGCAATAATAGAAGTAAGTGGTACAGGAGAAACGGCACAAATAGAAAATACTTTATCAAAGTATGTAAAAATAAAAGATCAAGATGAATATACAAAATATAAAGAGTTTATGTTATGGGATCTTCCAGAATACCCATTAAAAAAGTTATATATAGTAGGAATAGGTGATATTATAAGAACAGATAAATCAGGAAATGAGTATTTTAGAAAAGGAGTAGAGCTAATAATTGATACAAAATATGAATAAAAAACTGTTTAAGTACAAAATAACATAAACAATAAGGAAGTGATTAATAAAAAAAACTAAAAGAAATTTTCTTTTAGTTTTTTATTGTAAAAATGCATATAAATAATTTGTTGAAAAATAAAACAAAGTGAAAAAAATAGGAATATAAAAATATATGAAAAATACAACAAATATGTTATAATAGAAACAAAGTAAACATTATATACATAGATGCTAAAGAGGAGATATAATATGAGAAAGTTAATTGAAGTAGAAAGAGATTCATTAAATTTTGGGGATTTTAAGTCAGAAACGAAACAAAAATTAAAAGGTTTCAAAAAAAACGAAGACATATACGACATAAATTCTTATTCAGAATCTACAAAACTAATTAAAAATGGTGAAATGATATTTGAAGCAGTACCAGGCGTAAAAGTTACAAGTTTTATTCAAGGAGATGACGGTGTTACTTTAAAACTATTAGGAATAAAAAGTACACAAGTTACAATTAAATTAGATGGAGATATGTCGTATAACATAAAGAAAAACAAAATAGACTTAGGGGAGTTTAGAACAAGTGAATCAGGGAAGTTAACATTAAGTGTGGACTTATCAAAAGGAGAAAAAGAAATAGAAATAAAAAAATAAGACTATTATCAATATAACATGATAACGTCTCACTTTATTTTTATTTTAAAAGAATTTATAAATTCTAAATAACATTTTTCGCATACAAAAAAAGAATGTTCTTCGTTATCGAAAATAGAATGGTAATTCCAACGTTTTTTAATAATTAAAAAATCATTGTAATAATTGAGGTGGCTTTTATTAATAACAGTGCCACATTTATTACAAAAAATATTTTGAGATAAGGTTGTAGTGTTTTCCAAATGAAAGCACCTCCTAATTTATTAATATTATAATAAGTAATTATAATATTTTATTGTGAAAAATGAAAGTAAAAGTAAGTTATTAAATACCGTCTATAATATTATAACCGCATAAATAAATGTTATTCAGAGGAGAAAAGATGAAAATTTTAATAGACACACATACCCATACAGTATCTAGCGGACACGCATTTAGTACTTTAAAAGAAAATATAGACCATGCTAAAGAAATGGGTTTAAAGGGAATAGGAGTAACAGATCATGGACCAGCGATGATAGGCGGAGCTAACAAATTATATTTTTTAAACCAAAAAGCGTTACCTAGAAAAAGTAATGGTATAACAATATATAGAGGTGTTGAATTAAATATATTAGACGAAGAGGGGAATATAGATTTAGGGGGAAGATTTTTAAAAAGTGTAGACTATGGGATAGCTAGTTTACATTTAGATTGTATTATTATAAGAGAAAAATCGAAAATAACAAAAGCTATAACAAATGCTATGAAACATAAAAAAGTTAAAATAATAGGTCACCTATGTGATCCAAGATTACCTTTTGATATGGAAGAAGTTTTAAACATGGCTAAAAAAGAAGGGGTAGCTATAGAAATAAATAATGCATCATTAGATCCAAATATGAAAAGGTATAATAAAGAAGATTATTTAAAATTAATAAAAATGTGTAATGAAAAAGGAGTAAGCGTAGTAATTGCATCAGATAGTCATTATTGTGAAAATATAGGTAAAGTAGATAGGGCGTTAGAATTAGTAAAAGAATCAAAAATAGATGAAAAACTAATATTGAATTTGGATATGAAACGTTTTAATAAGTTTATGGAAATAGACTTATAGAAGGGAGTACAAATGGATATTTTAAAAGGTTTAAATGAAATGCAAAAAGAGGCGGTGGAATATACAGAAGGACCATTATTATTATTAGCAGGGGCAGGGTCTGGAAAAACAACAGTATTAACAAGAAGAGTAGCAAACATTATAGAGAAGGGTACGAATCCATATAATATAGTAGCTATTACTTTTACAAATAAAGCGGCAAAAGAAATGAAAGAAAGAGTATGCAAAATAGCAGAACAAGGGGATAAAGTATGGGTAAGTACGTTTCATTCTATGGGTGTAAGAATATTAAGACAACATATAGATAAAATAGGGTATGATAAAAGTTTTAGTATATTTGATTCAACAGATAGTGAAAAAGTAATTAAAAACTGTTTAACAGATTTAAATTTATCAGATAAACATTTTAAACCTAAAAATATGAAAAGTATAATAAGTAAGTTTAAAAATGAGTTAGTAAGTGCAGAGGAATATGCAAAAAGAGAAGAAAAAGATTCTAGAGAACAATCTATAAGTGATATATACACTTTATATGAGAGTAAGTTAGAAAAAAATAATGCTTTAGATTTTGATGATTTAATATATAAAACAGTATTATTATTAGAATCTAATGAAGAAGTATTAGAAAAATACCAATCAAGATTTGAATATATATTAGTGGATGAGTATCAAGATACAAATATACCACAATACAAACTTGTAAAGATGTTAGCAGGTAAATATAAAAACTTATGTGTAGTAGGAGATGACGATCAAAGTATTTATGGATGGCGTGGAGCTACTATAGATAATATTTTAAATTTTGAAAAAGATTATGAAAATGCAAAGGTAATTAAATTAGAGCAAAATTATAGATCTACAAAAAAAATATTAGCGTCGGCAAATAGTGTAATTTCAAACAATACAAAAAGAAAAGTAAAAGAGCTATGGACAGACAATGAAGAAGGTGTAAATTTTAAATATTACAAAGGGTATAACGAGCAAGACGAGGCGGTATATGTAATAAATAATATAGAAAAAATGGTAGAAGAAGATGGTAAGGAATATGATGAATTTGCAATACTCTACAGAACTAACACACAGTCAAGACAAATAGAAGATAATTTAGTAAAAAATAATATACCATATGTTCTATATGGCGGTGTTAAATTTTATGAAAGAAAAGAAATTAAAGACATATTAGCATATTTAAGATTAATATTTAATATGGATGATGAAATATCATTAATGCGAATAATAAACGTACCTAAAAGAGGTATAGGAAATGGTACTATAGAGAAAGTATATGAGTATGCAAATGAAAACGGTATAAGTGCATTAAGAGCATTATCTAATGTAGAACAAATAGAAACTATAGGATCAAGAAGTAAAAACATTAAAAAGTTTTATGATTTATTAATGAGTCTAAAAGATAAAAGTAAAGAAGTTGAAATAGATGAATTAATAAAAGAGGTTGTAGAATTAACGGGATATATAGAAGAATTAAAAGAAGAAAAAACAGATGAAGCAAATACAAGAATAGATAATATTTATGAGTTTATAAATAAAGCTACAGAATCGGCAAAAAATGAAAACAATACGTTAGAAACTTTCTTAGAAGAAATATCATTAGTAGCGGATATAGATGCATACGATGAAAATACAAAATGCGTATCGTTAATGACGATGCATTCGTCAAAAGGTTTAGAATTTAAAAATGTATCTATAATAGGATTTGAAGAAAATATATTCCCAAGCTATAGAAGTGTAAGTTCAGATGATGAAGGTGAATTAGAAGAAGAAAGAAGATTATGCTATGTAGCACTAACGAGAGCAGAGGAAAGTATATTATTAACATCAGCAACTAGTAGAATGTTACATGGTAGAGTTAATAATAATAAAGTATCAAGATTTTTTGATGAATTAATATTAACGGATATTGATGACGTAAGTCCGATAAAAAAACCAAAAATACAAAGTAGAATTTCAAAATTACCAAAAATGGATTATGCACATTCTGTTGAAAGAACAAAACAGTTTATGCGTAGTAGTGAAAATGCGCATATATTTTCAGCACCTCAAGATAAAGAATTAGGATTCGAAGTAGGTGATACTATAAAACAAATGCGATACGGAAAAGGTGTAGTAACAGAAATCAAACCAGCAGGTGCAGATTTTGAAGTTACTGTAGATTTTGGAAGTAAAGGCGAGAAAAAATTTATGGGAATTTTATCAAGATTGAAAAAAGTTTAAGAAACACAAAATAAATAGGTATACTTAAGAATTTTAAAATTACTTAAGTATACCTATTTATTTAATAATATTAAAAAGGGAAGAGGGTGCAATGGATAAAATAAAAAAAATTACAAATAAGCAAAAAGGAATAATATTAATAATATTATCAGCTTTTAATTTTTCCGTAATGAATACATTGGTAAAATTTGTAGAAGATGTACCTAGTATAGAAAAAGCAATGTTTAGAAATGCTGTAGCATTATTATTTACATTTATAATTTTAGTAAAAACAAAAGTAAATAAAGAAAAAACAGAAGATAAACCAAAGAGGCATTTTTTACCGAATAAGGGTAATGAAAAAATATTACTAATACGTTCAATAGCAGGAACATTAGGATTGGCATTTTTATATATATCTATTGATAGAATAGATTTAACAGATGCGACGATGTTAAATAAGTTATCACCATTTTTTATGATATTATTTTCATATATATTTTTGAAGGAAAAAATATATAAACCACAAATAATAGCACTAATAATAGCGTTTTTAGGAGCTATGTTAGTTATTAGACCTACATTTAGCATAGAAGTAATACCGTATATAATAGGTATGTTATCAGGATTATTTGCAGGACTTGCTTATACATGCGTCCGTTATTTGTCGTCAAAAGGTGAGAGGTCATCAATAATAATTTTTTATTTTTCACTAACTACAATAATTATATTATCACCAGTTTTATATTTTGTATATGTACCACTTAACAAATTTCAATTTATGTTATTGATATTATCAGGGTTGTTTGCATCTTTTGGACAATTTGCATTAACTAAAGCATATAGTTTAGCACCTAGTAAAGAAATTTCTATATATGATTATTCACAGATGATATTTAGCTCTATTTGGGGGTATTTTGTATTTGCACAAGTGCCTAACAGTTTAAGTTTAACAGGATATTTTGTAATATTAGTAGCGTCCATGTATATGTATTTGTATAACAACAAAAAAATGCCACTGTAATATACGGTGGCATTTTTTTGTTGTTTAATATTATAAGTTTGAATTTTTAATTTTTTCAGATTGATCCGCAACAATTAATGTATCTATAATTTCTGTAAGTTCGCCGTCTAAAATTTGGTCAAGTTTATGTAACGTTAACCCAACACGGTGGTCAGTAACCCTACTTTGTGGGAAGTTATAAGTACGGATACGTTCACTTCTATCACCAGTACCAACTTGACTTTTTCTTTCAGCAGATTGTTCACTATGTTGTTTTTCAAGTTCGGCATCATAAAGCCTTGCACGTAATATTTTAAGTGCTTTTTCTTTATTTTTAAGTTGCGACTTACCATCTTGACAAGAAATAACTATACCAGATGGTTCATGGGTAATTCGCACAGCCGAATCTGTAGTATTAACAGATTGTCCACCATTACCAGATGATCTAAATACGTCAACACGAATATCGTTCATATTAAGTTCAACGTCGACTTCTTCAACTTCAGGAAGTACGGCAACGGTAACTGTAGATGTATGAATTCTACCGCCAGAATCTGTAGTAGGTATACGTTGAACACGATGTACACCGCTTTCATATTTAAGTTTTGAGTATGCACCATCACCTTTTATAAGAAAAGAAATTTCTTTAAAGCCACCGACATCACTAGGGTTACTACTCATAATTTCAGTTTTAAAACCAGAACGTTCGGCAAGACGTGTATACATTCTAAATAAATCACCACAGAAAAGGTTGGCTTCGTCACCACCAGCACCGCCACGAACTTCTACAATAACATTTTTAGAATCATTAGGATCTTTTGGAAGTAGTAATGATTTTAAAGTTTCTTTTATAATTTCGAGTTCGTTATTATTTTCTTTAAGCTCTTCTTTAACAAGGGAAAGAAAGTCATCATCAAGTTTTTCTTTTAACATTTCTTTACCTTCTTCAATAGCTTCATTAGTTGCTTTATATTTAAAATAAAATTCGACAATTTCGCTTAAATCACTATGTTCTTTCATAAGCTTACGCCATCTATTTTGATCGGAAATAACAGATGGATCATTTATTAATTGTTCTAATTCGTTAAAACGAACTTCAATATCACCTAATTTAGTAAACATAATTACACCTCTTTTCAATAAACTGTCCATATACTACTCTATCTAAGTTATTATAATCTTTTATTATTTGAATATCAACAAAACCGTTAATATTCAATAAATTTTTAACATCAACTCCTTGGTTATATCCTATTTCTAAAATTAAGAACCCTTTATTATTTAAATAAGAGAAACTATTTTTTATAATTTCACGATAAAAATAAAGACCATCCTCACCGCCGTATAAAGCTATGTTAGGTTCAAAGTCTTTAACATCAGACATTAAATTTTCCATATCATCTTTACTTATATAAGGCGGATTAGAAGTTATAACATCAAATTTAATGTTAGGTACATTAGAAAAAAGATCGCTACAAATAAAATTAATTAAAGATGTTGTACAATGATTAGCATTGTTAATATTTGCAACGTCTAGAGCATCTTTACTAATATCAATAGCTAAAGCTTTTATATTAGTCTCTAGAGCAATTGATATAGGAATCACACCACTACCAGTGCAAACGTCTAATAAGGTAGAAAAATTATTTTTCTTAATTACATTAATAGCTATTTCGACTAAAATCTCTGTATCAGGTCGCGGGATCAAAACGTTTTCATTTACATAAAATCCATAACCCATAAAATTTATATGATTAGTAATGTAACTAATAGGTTTATTAGTTGTACGTATTTTTAAAAGTTCAAAAAAATATTTTTCATCATCTAAACTAATAGTGTCTAATGTAGTAAGTAATTTAATTTTATCAATTTTAAGAACGTACATAAGAATAATTTCAGCATCCAAACAATAACACTCGATATTATTTTCTTTTAAATAGTTTTTGCCTATAATTAAAACATTTTTAATAGTATTCATAATTATAAAATAGCCTCTGTAGATTTTATAGCGACTTCTATTTGTGAATTATCAGGTTCGCGGGTAGTCAAATTTTGAAGTTTTAAGCCAGGTAATATTAGAGCATTAATAAACTTATTATTACTTTTACCTGTGAATTTTAAAAATTCGTAAGAAATACCAGCTACAATAGGTAAAAAAATTATTCTATTAACAATTCTCATGAGAACATCATCTGTTTTTAAAAACATGAAAAATATTGAACTAATAACCATAACTATTAGTAAAAAGCTAGTTCCACAACGTTTGTGTAAAGTGGAATGTTTTTTTACATTTTCAACAGTTAGGGCTTCGTTAGCTTCAAAACAATTTATAGTTTTATGCTCTGCACCGTGATACATGAAAACACGTTGAATGTCTTTATTTTTGGAAATTAAAAAAATGTAGCATAAAAATATTAATAATCGAACAACTCCTTCTAGAGTGCTTATTAAAAGTTGTGGAATAGGGAATAGTGTGCCGATAAATCCAGCAATAGCAACAGGGGCTATCATAAATAAAAAAGTTCCCAAAAGCATTGCCAAGAAAACACTAAAAAATATTAAAATATTATTTAATTTATCACCAAGTCCAATTTTTTCTGTTAAGAACACTTCAAATTTAGAAGGTTGTTCATCATCTAGACCAGCTAATTCTGCTGAGCGGGTTATTAATTTTGTACCTAATACAAGAGAATCTACAAAAGCTACAATACCTCTTATAATAGGAAGAGAAAAAAATTTTGAATTAAACATAGAATTTACTACGTGAGTTTCAATCTCTATTTTACCCTTAGAATTTCGAACGGCTAAAGCATATTTATTTTTATTACGCATCATGACACCTTCGATAACAGCTTGCCCGCCTATAGAAGTTATTTTGCTCATATAATCACTTCCTTTTAAGTTATTTTTAAATTAAAAAGGTGAAACTAAACTTTAGTTATTTTGGATAAAACTAAGTTTCATCCAAGGCAACTAAAGTTTTGGTTTCACCTATATTGAACTACATGTTCAATATTTATTTCATTTTGTATTTTTTCTTAAACTTATCAACACGTCCGCCTGCTTCTAATAGAAGTTTTTGACTTCCTGTATAGAATGGATGACATTTTGAACATACCTCAACTTTAATAGCTTCATTAGTTGACCCTGCTATGAATTCACGTCCACAGTTACAAGTAATTTTAGCATCAAAATATTCTGGATGAGTATCTTTTTTCATTTTATTTCACCTCTCTGACAGTTTTGGGATACTTTTTGGCATTCCCGTATTTTTTACCTTGTTAAGTATAGCATGTTTATAATAATAATACAATATTTATACTATATACTTTTATAATTTTTTATAAGTAGATCATTAGTCTTATTTGTTTTTATACTTTCAATAATAGAATCAGTTAATGTAATTGGGTTATTAGAGTAGTTTCTTTTAATATTATGAGTCATAGCTAATTCATCTTTTGTTAAAAGTAGATCTTCGCGACGTGTACCAGATTTCATAATATTAATACTAGGAAAAATTCTTTTTTCAGAAAGTTTTTTATCTAAAACTAGTTCCATATTTCCAGTACCTTTAAATTCTTCATATATAACATCATCCATTTTACTACCTGTATCTACAAGGGCAGTACCTAAAATAGTAAGAGAGCCACCGCCGTCAATATTTCGTGCTGCGCCAAAAAACTTTTTAGGTGCATAAAGAGCTAACGGATCAAGTCCACCAGATAAAGTTTTTCCGCTAGAAGGTATAATTAAATTGTAAGCACGTGCTAATCTAGTAATGCTATCTAACAATATAACTAAATCTTTTCCGTGTTCTACTAACCTTTTAGAACGTTCTAAGACCATTTCAGCAACACGTTTATGCTTTTCATATACTTCATCGAAAGTGGAGTATACAATTTCAACGTTGTCACCTGTTATACTACGTTGAATATCGGTAACTTCTTCTGGACGTTCGTCTATTAAAAGGACTATAAGATGAATGTCTTTATAATTTGTAGTTATAGCATTTGCAATTTCTTTAAGCAGAACGGTTTTGCCGGTTTTAGGTGGTGCGACAATGAGTCCGCGTTGTCCTTTTCCAATAGGTGCATATAAATCTAAAATACGTGTACTTATTTTATCTGTAGAAGTTTCTAAAGTAAGTTTTTCGTTAGGAAATATCGGGATTAAATCTTCAAAGGTTGAGCGTCTAAACAGTTCCTCGGTAGGTAGGTCGTTAACGGTATCGATAAATAACAAAGGTCTAAACTTTTCGCTATTAGCAATAACCTTAACTTTTCCGCAAATCAAATCACCAGTTCTAAGACGTAAATTTTTAACTTGAGCAGGTGATACGTAAATGTCATCATCGCTAGGTAGAAAATTATGCATTCTTAAAAATCCGTATCCATCAGGAAAAATAACTTCTAAAATTCCTTTTTCAATAGTCGTTGTATATTTAGTATAATTTAAAACATTTTTTTTAGATTTTTCGAATTCTTTATTTTTTCCTTGGATAGCTTTTATTAATTCCGATTTTTCAGCATTAGAAATAGTTTCTATTTCTAATGCTGTTGCTTTTTCTTTAAGTTGTAATAAAGTTAAATTGTTTAGGTTAGTTTCCAAATTAATCTCCTTTTAGTCTTGTGCTGGTATTGTTAGTTTTTGTCCTACTAATAAAGTATAAGTTGCAAGATTATTAGTATCATAAATTTTTTGATATTTATTAGGATCATCATAAAATTTTTCACTTATTTTAACTAACGTATCCCCACTTTGAACTACATAGTTAATGGGAAAAATAAATTTCGGAACTTCTACGACTGTGTCATTTACATCATCAATATTATCATCAATACTATGTTCAATTTCGGGAATCTCTGTAATTTCTTCATTATTATCTATATCTACATTCATTAGAGATAAGAGTTCTTCTTCTAATGCTTCAATTCTTAAAGTAAGTTTTAAATTAGCATTATTAGCAAGCTCTAGACTTTTGATAGTATCTTCAAAATTGACAAGTTCTTTTTTTAGTGAAAAAGTTTTAGAAGCAAAGTAAGAGGTTAAGCCAGAAAGTGCAATTATGAAAAATAAGCTTAATATTCTAATAGTTGCAATAGTCTTTTTTTGTAAACTAGATTTTTTAATATTCCTTTTAGGTTTCGTTGTATTTTCACCAACTAATAAAGCATGTTCTAAATTTTCAACAGATGTTTGTTTAGAACTACTATTTAAAGTGTGATAGTTATACAGTGCATTTATCCTCTTATCTATATCTATATGATATGAATCATCAAAATATTTATCATTATTATCATTTTCACTTTGTGGAGTTTTTGCAAATGCAGAATATTCAGAATTTTTATGAGTTACATATTTTTTGCTATAAGGTAAATTTTTATAATCTAGACTAGTATCGTATAAACGTAATCGTTCGGCTTGTATAGATGAAAAAAAATCATCGTTAGTAGTATTAGTATATTTTTTTGATTGAATACTATTATTGGATATCATATTTCCTGTACAAAGATCTAAATTAGGTTTTGAAGTATTGTGCGAATCCTTGTTTTTCATATCAGGTAAAGTATCAAAAGATTTTTTAGCACGTGAGTTGTTCATATTTAAATTGGCTTTTTGATAAAGAGAAGTAACAGCATCGGTAGCCATATTATCATTGTATATATGTGAATTTTTATTTTTTTTATTCATGTAAAACCTCCCCAAACATTATGTTCAAAAATGCATTGTACAATAATAGTATAATTTATTATAAAATAAGTCAACTTTTTTGCACCAAATAGTATAATGTAATATATTTTAATAATTTATGAAATAAAAGAAATAAAAAAGGTGATATATAGAAAATAGGGTAGGAGTAAAAAACAAATAAAAGGGTAGAATAAAGTAGAAGAAATAATATAAAAGGATATAAAGTATATTTTCTTTACAAAAATAATTGAATATAGTATAATTGTAAAATATAAAACATTATTGTAACATTGAGGATGTGGTTAAATGAGATTTGAAAAAATAAATGAATTTGTAATGAAAGTAGAAATAACAGAAATTGATTTAATAGAAAGAAACATAGCTATACAAGATTTAGCTTATGGAAAGACAAATATTACAAACTTGTTTAATGAGATGCTAGTGGAAGGGTTTCATAAATGTGACTTTAAAGTAGATAACTATGATTTATTGGTAGAAGTTACACCAATGTCAGAAAATACGTTAGAAGTTATAATAAGTAAAGTAACAGGAGAAGAAGAAAGTGTTAAGTTAAAAAAAGATATAATTAAGAGTATAGAAAGCAAGCGTAAAGAAATGCGTAATAAAAGAGGGGAAAGAGAAGATATCAAAAAAGCGGATTTATGTGAGAGACAAGAAATTTTAATGATAAAAATTGAAAATATAGATAATTTATGTAACAGTACTATAAGAGCTGTTAAATATTTTAATGGTAAAAGTAAATTGTATAAATATGAAGATGATTATTATTTATCATTAGATTTAAATAGCAATAAAATAAAAGTAGATAAAGAAAAAATATTTAATATATTTAACGAATTTGGGTCTTTAGAAGGATCGATAAAAATAAAAGAAAACTTTTTTGAGGAGCATGGAAAAATAGTAATAAAAAAAGATGCTATTAAAAAATTAAGTAAAATATAAAAAAATAAAAAATAAAAAGATGAAAATATATTTTCATCTTTTTATTTTTTATTTTTTTATAAATAGGTCAAACCAATTATCTGGAAAGCCTATTCTTTTTAGATCAATATACTCATCGTAAGTATCAAACAAAGATTTTAATTGGTTTGTATGTAAATTCCATTCATCTTTATTTACAGTTAAAAACTTCATGACATAAAATGTATCAAAAATTTTATAACTATTAATGCTATATAAATGGTTACGTTGGCAAATAAGAGGTGATTTTTTTAGTGTTTGATTATAAAGACGCATATAATGAGCATTAATATTTCTAATATAAGCGATATTATCAATCCAGTTTTCTAAAATTTCAGGAGAAGTATTAAAATCATTGGATATAACTTCTTTATCGGTAGGCATTAGATTACTGTATAAATTTGAGATCATACCTAATGAAAACAAATTAATAGCAACCCATATAGGGAAATTGCCATCATATTTTTGATTATGATGGATTACGTAACCTAGATGTTTATTTTTTTTTAAGTTTTGGCTAAAACTATGTAGAGTCATATTATGTTGTTTAGGGTTGTTGAAATTTTTTTTATCTAAATATCCAAGAGAACCATATTTATGTGCTAAGAAGTAGGAAATCTTTGTTCTTAATACGTGTTCGATGGGTTCGATGGTTAAATAAAGCATTCCGCGAAGTTTTCTATCAAATTCCATAATATGATAAATATGTTCAAAGGTTATATTTTCTTCATAATGGTCATCATCAATAATGAATTCTTTAAGATACCCTGCAAATGTATAATAGTTCAAATTTTTAAGAGTGCATAAAGCTTCTTTTTCATTATTGATAATTAAACCTTTATTTTTCAAAACTTCTAATTGTTGTTCATAGGTTATAGGTTGTTTAACTAAAATTTAAAACACCTCCGTCTCTAATATTTCACTTATTATATCTAAAAGCAATATATCATTTAGCATATTATTTGCTTTAACCAAACCGTCGTAATTATTTTGAACAATACTATCAACACATAAATTAGAAATATTGTTTATAAGTTCGATAAATGCATAATAATATATTAAAAAATCATCAGATGGTTTTAAAGTATCTTCATTTAAAAGAGTGATATAATCAATAGCTGCATTTGCATATAATAATTTTTCAGATTCTAAATTAGAGGATACAGCAAAATCTAAAATTACATTAATTGTATCTAAATTTTGTAAATAATATTTTAATATATATGTATCACTTATTTTTTGTAAATTCAAAACAGTTAAAGTATCAACAAGGTGTTGCGTACTAAGGATAGATACAGTTTTAGCCACATCGTCCCAAGTTACCAAAAAACCTAAGCTTTCCGACAAGTATCTTATAGGAACGTAAGTTAAGTCATCATATATAAATGGTCTATCTGTATTATTTTTATAAGGTATACGGCTATCATTGTGCAAATAATAATCTTCGTCGATAGGAAATGATACACTATTGTCATACAAAGTTGCCATGGCTGTTTTAGAAGAGTAATCCCATGTAACAGTTGCTCCCAAATTATAACTTACTTCACGCATTGGGTAGAAGATTCTACCGTTTAAATTTATAACTTTGTTTTTAACTACAAGTAGTTCATTATTGATAAAAATCGATGGATTATCAATAAAATCAAAAGAATTATTTGTTGTAGTTGGCGATAACAAAGAATCGTTATCAAAATTGGAAGATATATTATCATTAGAATTAAAGTTAGTAACATTCAAGCTCGTTTCTTCAGATTCTAATGAAATATTTTCATTAGCTAACACAGAAACCGATATAGTGAAGGTAAATAAAGTAATAAATATAAAATTTTTAATCATAGTAATTCTCCCTTAAGTAAAATTAAATAGTGTAAAAAGTATCGCCAATAATTTTGATGTCAACATTGGAATTAGTAGCTTCGATAATAGTGTGTTCAAATAACGAAAAATTAGTTTTATCAACTAATAGAACGTACGTAACAACATCTGTATATAAAATATCTTCTACGGTAACATTGTTTTGTTTTAGAAT
Source organism: uncultured Clostridia bacterium (assembly GCA_947313885.1). Classification (GTDB taxonomy): domain Bacteria; phylum Bacillota; class Clostridia; order Lachnospirales; family CAMZNU01; genus CAMZNU01. Next base: position 77,606 of record CAMZNU010000008.1, read on the forward strand.
GTATCCAATTTTACCAGAAAATACATAATTTAAAGATAAATGTATTTTAGTAAAAAGTTTTCGGTGGATAACATTGCTTGCATCGATGCATTTGGAGGCACTTTGACCATAAGCACGAACTAAACCGCCAGTACCAAGTAAAGTACCGCCAAAATATCTTGTAGTTACAATGATAGCGTTGGTAATATTATTTTTTTTCAAAACGTCAAGAGTAGGTGCACCAGAAGTGCCACTAGGTTCGCCGTCATCAGTACATCTTTGTATTTCATTTTTCAGACCTATTTGATAGGCAAAAACATTATGACGTGCATCATAAAATTCTTTTTTTATTTTATTTATAAAACAGATAGCTTCTTCTTCATTTTGCACAGGACATACAGAAGTTATAAATTTTGATTTTTTAACGACTAACTCAGTACGCATATAGCTTTCTATTGTTTTATATTCATTAATATAATTCATAAACCCTCCAATAATGATAATATAGCTAATTATATCATTATAAAAACTTAGGAAGCAATCAATGTGAAATATTTTTAAAAAAATATAGGTTTAAAATTAAAAAAGATGATTAGAGAATAATAATCATCTTTTTTAATTTTAAGCGACTATATCAAAATGATCATCAACAGTACCCTTTGGTTGCAGTAAAATATCTAAGTCATCTAATATTTCTAATAAAGTACAAGGTGTAACTAAATTTTTACAAAGCAGGGTAACTATGCGCCGACATTCTTTATATGAATAAGTTATATTAGAAATAGTTTCAATACTATCAAGATATGCAATAGTATCAACTAATTTATACAATTTAATAGTAATACCATATGTTTTGTAATTACCAACAATATTGTAAGTTAGATGATAATCTATCTCGATATTTTCGCTATTGATAGTGTTTGCTTGTCTAAAAATTTCTTTCATAATACCTCTCCCCCTATGCTACATATATATTTATACATGTAGCATAGCATACATGAATAGGAAAATAAAGGAAAAATACACACGATAAAAAAATTTATTTAATCATAAAATCTTTTAAAATACTAAGGTCTTTATTAGAACCGTATAAAAAAAACATATACCCATTACTTGTATGTTTTTCTGTAATCACATCGCAATTACTATATATGTAACTAGTTAAGTGTGCTTTATTGTATGGTAATAAAATAGTCATTTCAGTTTTCAAGCTTAAAACTATATCTTCTAATATATTAGTAAAATCATCAATACCATTCCCTGTAGTTGCAGACACACAAACAGTACTAATAGCCTTAGCATCATTAGGGATTGGAAGTTTAATATCCATATCAATTTTATTAAAAACTGTTAAAATGGGTTTATCAATACAATCAATTTCTTTTAAAGTATTATAAACGGTTTCCATATATGTTTGTCTTATAGGCGAGGATGCATCTACTAAATGAATAAGTATGTCAGCATCACGTGCTTCATTTAAAGTTGAATTAAAAGATTTAATGAGTTGGTGTGGTAAATTTTGAATAAACCCAACAGTATCTACCAATAAAATATTACTACCACTAGGAAGTTTAAATTTTCTAGTGGTAGTATCAAGAGTAGCAAATAACTTATCTTCAGATAAAATATTCGAATTAGTAAGTAAATTTAATAAAGTAGATTTACCTGCGTTAGTATAACCAACTATAGAAACTACAGGTGTTGGATTTTTCTTTTTTTGTTCACGTTGTAAATTTCTGTGTTTTTCAATTTCGTCCAAATCTTTATTAAGAAGAATAATCTTATCGCGAATCAAACGTTTATCTGTTTCTAATTTTGTTTCACCAGGACCTTTAGAACCGATACCACTACCTTGCCCGGATAAATGTTCATAACTACCAACAACATGATTTAATCTATACTTTAATTGTGCTAATTCTACTTGAACTTTACCTTCATGAGTAACAGCACGGTTTGCAAAAATATCTAAAATAACTAAAGTCCGATCGATTACTTTCAATTCTAAAGTTTCTTCTAAAATTTTTATTTGGTTACTAGATAGTTCGTCATCAGCCACAACGCAGTTAGCATTATGCAAATCGATTAAACTTTTTATTTCTTCTAATTTACCTTTTCCGACGTAATGCCGTCTATTTACTTCTGATAAGTTTTGAGTTAGTTGCCCAACAACTACATTACCAGTAGTATCAATTAAAAGTTTAAGTTCTTTTAAAGAATCTACTTTATTTAAACTTTTATTAGTTTCTACAGCGATCATAATAATTCGATCCTTATTGATATCAGTAGAATACAATTTTGTATTTACGTTATCTTTCATAATTATTTACTCCTCTAAGCAATAAGTAGAAATAAAACTACAAAGAAACGTCTAATTTTGTATTTGAAACGACATTAGTAGTTTTTGACATTTCGGTTAATTGTTTGCTTTGTAATTCCATTTGATCCATTTGCTTGTTCATTAAAGAAATATTAACTTGTGTTAAAACTGAATATTTATTCATATTAATAGCTTCCATAATCATAATTATACCTCCTTTTATAGAAAAATGTTTATACACTATTAGTATACCATTAATATAAATAAATATAAATAAATATAAAAAATAAAACGAGATAGTTAGAATTATTCTAACTATCTCGTTTTATTTTGTACGCTTGTTATAAGTATAAACCATAATGGTTGCTACTAGTATTAGTATTAAAATTAAAATAAATGCGACAATATTTTTAAAAGCGATAGTTAATGACATAAGTCCACCTAAAAAACTAAGTCCATAAAGAATAAGGACGGTAGATTTATGCGATAATCCACTATCTAATAATTTGTGATGTAAATGTCCACGATCAGCTTTCATAATAGGCTTACCTGTTAATCCACGTCGCACAATAGCGAAAAGGGTATCAAAAACAGGAAGTGCAATAGCAAGAGAAATAATAGCTATAGAAACTAAAGCATAGCTTTTAAAAACTCCCATTATAGAAGTAACCGAAAGAACAAAACCTAAAAAAGTAGAACCAGTATCACCCATAAATATTTCAGCAGGGCTAAAGTTACGCGGTAAAAAACCAAGACAACTACCAGCCAATGCAGAAGTAAATAATATGGATAATAAAGTATCTCCTGTTAAAATACAAAGTATCATTAAAAAAAATGAACTAATTGTAGAAATACCAGCCGCTAATCCGTCAACACCATCAACAAGGTTTACGGCATTAGTAAACCCAACTATCCAAAAAATAGTTAATAAATAATTTAAATAAATATTTAAGTCAAAATAAACAGGATATAAAATGCTGTCTATACTTGTACCAGAACCTATAACAATTAAAGAAGCTATTATTTGGAAAGCTAGTTTTTGATAGGCTCGAAGATCTTTAATATCATCTAGTATGCCTCCCACAATAATAATAGTAGAGGCTACAATAAAACCTATGAATTGCGTGTTTAAAATATGTCTATTTAAAAAAGCGATAATAACAATAGAAACTGTAAATCCTAAATAAATAGATAATCCGCCCATAAGAGGCATAGTTTTATTATGAAGCCCACGTTTTTTAGGGTGATCTACAGCATTTATTTTAAATGCAAGCTTAATAACATAGGACACACTAGATAGCGTAATAATAAATGCAAGAAGAAAAGAGGAAGCTACTACTAGTCATATATTTTCCATATTTTAAGACCTCCTATTTAGTACCAAACATTCTATCGCCAGCATCACCGAGACCAGGAATAATATAACCAGCCTTGTTTAAATATTCATCATGTGATGTTGTATATACTTCAACATCTGGGTGTACTTTTTGTAAATTTTCGAAACCTTCTGGACAAGAAATAAGACATAAAAATTTAATATTTTTAACACCACGTTTTTTAAGTAAGTCAACAGCACCAATTGCAGTACCGCCAGTAGCTAACATAGGGTCAATTAAAAATACATCTAATTCTTTTACATCTAAAGGTAATTTGCAGAAATATTCAACAGCTTCTAAAGTTTTTTCATCACGGTAAAAACCTATGTGACCAACTTTAGCGTTAGGCATCATATTATGAATACCATTAACCATACCGATACCAGCACGTAGAATAGGTACGATACCAAATTTAACGCTAGAAACTTTACAAGGGAAAGTTCCGTTAGGAGTATCAATAGAAGTTTCTTCTAGAGGTACGTCACGAGTTGCTTCATAAAATAGCAAAGTAGCTAATTCTTCAACGATTTCTCTGAAGTCCTTAGTGCCTGTATCTATATTTCGAAGCATAGAGACTTTGTGTGTAATAAGTGGATGAGTCATAATGTGTAAATTTTTCATAAGTGTCCTCCTAATGTAAGATTAAGAATTAAATAGATTTATTCTATTTATGTGTCTTTTTTCGTTAGAGAAAGGTGTGTTGTAAAAAGTTTCAAAAATATTTATTGCATCAGCTGTAGAAGTGACTCTACCGCCAAGTGCTAATATATTAGCATTATTATGTTCTTTAGTAGCTTTAGCCATGAAGGTGTTAGTACATAAAGCGCATATAATACCATTTTCTTTGTTGGCCGCTACAGAAATGCCAATGCCTGTCCCACAAATAAGTAATCCTAAATCGCAACAACCATCTTGAATAGAGGTAGTAACTTTTTTTGCATATATAGGATAATCAACACTATCAGTTCCGTGAGTGCCAAAATTTTTGTAAGGTATATTTTTTTTGTCCAAATATTTAATAATTTCTTGCATTAATTCGTAACCACCGTGGTCACATCCTAAAGCCAACATAAAATCCTCCATTTATATAATTGAATCTGCAGACTTTGAAAGTCTGTTAATAATAGCTAGGTTATCAGGTGAGTTCGTAGGTTGTTCTACTAAAATCACATTTAATTTTAGAAAATCACATTTTCTAAAATTATGATAAAGATTTTTCCCGTTATTAATATTAAGGACAAGAACATTTAAAGAAGAATATTGTAATGAATTTTCTGTAATTATAGCGATAGAGACATTACGTTTAATGTAGTTATTAGCTTCTTTTAAAAGTGATGTACTACTAGTGAACAAAATAACTTTAGCGATAGGTGAATAGTGCTTATATTTCATACCAGGAGCTAAAGGTTTTGAACATGTAAGATTAATAAGAGAAGGATCTATATCTATATGTTCTATAACTTTTTCGATCATAGAAACAGTTATAGAACCAGGACGTAATAAAGTTGGTACTGTTTTCGAACAATCAATAATAGTTGATTCGAGACCATAAAGACTTTTTTCTCCATCGATAATAAAATCAACTTTATTCATAAGATCAAATTCAACGTGAGATAATCTAGTGGGGCTAGGTTTTCCAGAAATATTAGCACTAGGTGCGGCAATAGGACAATCACATAAAGTAATTAATTCTAAAGCGGTATTATTGCTAGGAAAACGGATGCCTATTGTAGATAATCCACCGCTAGTTATGTTAGGTATAGAACAATGCTTGTTAAAAACTATAGTTAAAGGACCAGGCCAAAAAGCGTCAATAAGAGCTTTAGCATTTTGATCAACATGTGTAACACAATCATGTAACATATTTAAATTAGATATGTGAACGATGAGAGGATTATCAGAAGGTCTACCTTTAGCAATAAAAATTTTATTAACAGCACTTTCATTTAAAGCGTTAGCACCAAGTCCGTAAACTGTTTCAGTAGGAAAAGCGCCGATGCCACCATTTTTAATAATAGAAGCGCATTTTAATAAATCATTATTAAAAGATAGAGTATCACCAGTAACTTTAACGACTAGAGTATGCATTATTTATTACCGCAACATTTTTTAAATTTTTTACCGCTACCGCATGGGCATGGTTCATTTCTTCCAATTTTATTGTCTTTAACGATAGTAGTTGATTTTTTTTGAGCTTTGTAAAAATCTTGTAGTTGCTCTTGAGAGAACACAGAAGTCCACTCAGGAAGATTATAAAGATGTTCGGCTTTATACTCCACCATTTTTTTAAACATGACTTCAAAGTCAAAAGTTAGATTCAATATAGTATCTTCTGTAATTTCCTCTAAATTTATATCTTCATTAAAAACTTCTGTTAAGCCATCTAAAAAACCGACAAAATATTCAAGTTGTAAATTATAAGTACTAGACAGTTCTTTTAGAGAACCTTTTAAATTTGTAACGTTATTTTTCAATAAATATTCATAAACCTTTTGTTCTAAAGGAATATAAATGTCCCAAAATTCATTTAAACTTTCGCCTTTTTGATTGTATGCACTTTGTAACCAAGTTTCATATAACTTCATAATAACCTCCAGATTCTTTACGTATATTCAACTAAATATATTAACATATAAAAAAAAAATACGCAAATTTATAAAAAAATGTCATGAAAAAAATATAAGTTAAATATAAAACTATTTACAAAATCATAGCATAAAGTTGCAAATATAAAATTAAAATTAAAGGAAAGGTTATGAAATAGTAAGTAGTAAGGAATAAATTTATATAAATAATAAATAAAAGTATAAAAAAAATTTTATAAATCAATAGACAAAAATATTTAAAAGTTTTATAATAGTATGAGAAATAGGGGGGGTTGAAAATGTATAAGAAAAAATTATCTAAAAAAGATAAAAAAAATATAGCATCAGCGTATTCTTTAGTTTTAGGACTTGGGTTAAATATGGTAGTCATTATATTTGGATGTTTTTTTGTAGGAAGGCTTATAGATGTCAAGTTTGGAACAGAACCTATTTTTATGATAATTTTTTTAATTTTAGGAATTTTATCAGCTTTTAGAAATCTTTATGTTATGTCAATGGGCGCTATGAAATAAAAAGGAAATAAGGAGAACTCCAATGAAAATCTCAAATACAGCTAAAACATTAATAATTAATGTAATTTTATATACAATAATAGTATGTAGTTTATATTTTTTTACAGCAACGACATTAAATAATATAGATTTTAAAATACCTATATTATTTGGAATTATCTATGGCGGTTTATTTAGCGTTGTGAAAGTATTTTTACTTGAGAGTAGTATAAATAAAGCATTAACATATGGACCAAAAGGTGCTGAGGGTTACATGCGTGTAACATTTATGACTAGATATTTTTTAACAGGTATTGTGTTATTTATATCAGCAACTAATAATAATATAGATTTATTTGGGACAGTTGTAGGATTAGTAAGTTTGCAAATGTCAGCGTATGTTATGAAAGTACCAATTTTTAACTATTACAAGTAATCAAATGAAATAAAAGCAACAACTATAGCGTAAATTTTTATATTGTATAAAATGAGACGCTTTCATATAAAAGTTGTAATTTTAAGAAAGGAGGAAATAGTATGGACTTCAACATTAAGGTTTATGAAACTTTTAATTTGTTTGGTAGGGAGTTTTGGATTACGACAACAGTAATTAATACGTGGATAGTAGGAATATTTTTAATAGCATTTGCATTATTCACAAGAATGGCATTAAAAAACTTTCAAAACGTACCAAAAGGGTTTCAAAACTTTGTAGAGGCTATAGTAGAAGCAATGGACAATTTTGTAACATCTACAATGGATGAAAAATATTCATCGTATGGAGGATGGTTTTTCGGGATAATGGTATTTATATTAGTATCTAATTTATCAGGACTAGTAGGATTACGACCTCCAACGGCAGACATTGCTACAACATTTGCATTAGCCTTTATGACGTTCTTTTTGATTCATTTCTTAGGAATTAAAAAGGGGAAAGGTGAGTACTTTAAGGGATATTTAGAACCATTACCAGCATTTTTACCTTTAAATATTATAGGTGAGCTAGCTATACCTATATCACTTAGCTTTCGTTTATTTGGAAATATGTTAGGTGGTCTTATAATAATGAGCATGGTATATGAATTATTCCCGATTTATCTTAAAATAGGGTTGCCAGCGGTATTACATGGATACTTTGATGTATTTTCAGGATCGTTACAATCGTTTATATTTGTTGTACTTAGTATGACATTTATAAGATCAAAATTACCAGATTAAAAAAAATTACAAATTCAATTTATTTAGGAGGAGAAAGATTATGGAAAATATTACTTCAGAAGCATTTATATTAGGTATGTCAGCATTAGGAGCAGGAACAGCAATGATAGCAGGTATAGGAGCAGGTATAGGTCAAGGTTTTGCGGCTGGTAAAGGTGCAGAGGCGGTAGGACGTCAACCAGAAGCTAAAGGTGATATAACAGGAACAATGTTATTAGGGGCAGCAGTTGCAGAAACAACAGGTATATATGGTTTAGTTGTTGCGATGATATTATTATATGCAAATCCATTACTTTCAGCGTATCAAAACTTAGGTAACTAGTACTCGTTGATACAAAGAGGGAAAGGAGGCAATAAAAAGTGGATTATTTATTAAGTTTAGATCAACAATTAATAAGTCAGATGATATTACAAAGTATAAGTACAATTGTATTAGCATTGATATTAGCAAAGGTTCTGTACAATCCAGTAAAAGACTTCATGAAAAAAAGAAGTGAAGGAATTAAAGCACAACTAGAAACAGCTAAAAAATCAGAAGAAAATGCAAAAGTATTAAAAAATGACTATGAGAAAAAATTAGGTAAAATAGAAATAGAGAGAACGGAAATATTAGAAGATGCAAGAAAAAGAGGTAAAGATACAGAGTTTGAAATTATCCAAGAAGCAAAAAATGAAGCAAAAGCTATAAAAGAAAGAGCAATGAAAGATATAGAGAGAGAAAAAGAAAGAGCAAAAGATGAGATGAGAACACAAATAATAGAGTTATCATCAGAGTTAGCTAAAAAATATGTAGAAAAAACTATAGATGAAGAAACTCAGAACAAATTACTAGACGAAGTAATTTCAAGTTTGGGGGAAGCTAAATGGCAAGCGTAGTAGGAAGAAGGTACTCTAATGCGTTGTATAGTTTAGCATTAGAAGAGGGACAAATAGAAAGTATAAAAGAAAATAGTGATTTAGTAATAAAATCACTTAAAGGGAACGAGGAGTTTGAAGATATTATAAAACATCCGAGGATTTCTAATAAAGAAAAAGAAGAATTAATAAACAAAGTGTTTAACAATGAACTACACGAAACTTTAAAAGGGTTAATAAGTATATTAATTAAAAAAGGGCGTAGTGGAGAAATAATAAACACGTTAGAGATGTACAATGAATTAGTAAAGAAGCATAACAATATAATTGATGCGAAAGTAGTATCTAGTGTAAAGTTAAGCGAAGAAAGAATAGAACAGATAAAAGATAAATTATCAAATAATTTAAATAAAGAAGTGCAAGTTGAGGTTGAAATAGACGAGAGTTTAATAGGAGGTTTATTAATCAGAGTTGATGGTAGAATAATTGACGGTACGATTAAGAAAAGACTAGAAGACATAAGAAGCGGGCTATTAAACAACGATCTTGTAAATCTTAAGCTTACGTAAAGGAGTGTAATTTCGTTATGAATCTTAGACCAGAAGAAATAAGTGCAGTAATAAAAGAACAAATCAAAGGATTCACATCAAAGTTAGACGTATCAGAAGTTGGAACTGTAATACAAGTAGGAGATGGTATAGCAAGAGTACACGGATTAGAAAATGCTATAAGTGGAGAGTTACTTGATTTTGGAGACAATGTTTTTGGTATGGCGCTAAACTTAGAGGAAGACAATGTAGGGGTCGTTATTTTAGGACCAGATGATACAATAAAAGAAGGAGGCATAGTGAAACGTACAGGTAAAGTAACAGAAGTACCTGTAGGAGATGCTATGTTAGGAAGAGTAGTAAATGCGTTAGGAGAGCCTATAGACGGTAAAGGACCTATAAAGACGGAAAAGTCAAGACCGATAGAAAGAGTAGCTCCAGGAGTTATAGCACGTAAGGAAGTAAATGTTCCGTTACAAACAGGAATAAAATCAATAGATGCCATGGTACCAATTGGTAGAGGGCAAAGAGAGTTAATAATAGGAGATAGACAAACAGGTAAGACGGCTGTATGTATAGATACTATAATTAACCAAAAGGGTCAAGATGTAAAATGTATATATGTAGCTATTGGACAAAAAGCGTCTACAGTAGCTGGTATCGTAAAAAAATTAGAGACATTTGGAGCTATGGACTACACAACTGTAGTGTCATCATCAGCATCAGATAGTGCATCGTTACAATACTTATCACCATATGCAGGAGTAACAATAGGTGAAGAGTGGATGGAGAACGGTCAAGATGTATTAATAATATATGATGATTTAAGTAAGCATGCAGTTGCATATAGAACTATGTCATTATTATTAAAAAGACCACCAGGAAGAGAAGCGTATCCAGGTGATGTATTTTATTTACATTCAAGATTATTAGAAAGAGCGTGTAGAGTAACAGAAGAATTCGGAGGCGGTTCAATTACGGCGTTACCGATAATTGAAACACAAGCGGGAGACATATCGGCGTACATACCGACGAATGTTATATCAATAACAGATGGACAAATATTTTTAGAATCTGAGTTATTTAATGCGGGATTCAGACCAGCGATAAATGCAGGATTTTCTGTATCTAGAGTTGGAGGATCGGCACAAATTAAAGCGATCAAGAAAATATCAGGACCAATAAGAGTTGAGCTTGCACAATATAGAGAGTTAGAAGCATTTACACAATTCGGTTCAGATTTAGATAAGGATACATTAGAGAGACTAGAGCATGGTAAAAGAGTTATGGAAATATTAAAACAAGAACAATATAAACCAATGCCAGTAGAACATCAAGTAGTAATAATGTATGCATTAACAAATAGATATTTAAAAGAAATAGAGTTAGATAAGATAGAAGAATTTGAAAAAGGTTTAATAGAACATATAAAAGGTACAGCAAAAGAAATATTTGAGAGTATAAAAAAAGAAAAAGAAATAACGAAAGAAACAGAGAAGTTAATAATTAAGACAATAGAGGAATTTTTATTAAAAATAAAATAAAAGAGGTGATACTAAATGGCTTCTATGAGAGATATAAAACGTAGAATCAAAAGTGTAGGTAGCACCAAAAAAATTACTAAAGCTATGAATTTAGTGGCAGCTAGTAAATTACAAAGAGCAAAAACGAAACAAATAGAAACGAGAGAATATTTTTTACAAACGCAAAAAGTAATAGGGAGTGTAGTATCAAATTCAAAAGGTATAAAACACCCGTATTTAAATAAGCGAGGAGATAAAAGAGTAGCGGTTATAATGTTAACATCAGATAGAGGTTTATGCGGTGGTTATAATTCTAACATATCAAAAGAAACGTTAAATTTTATAAATAGTAAAGAAGAAACATCGTTAATAATTGTTGGAACGAAAGGCAGAGACTATTTCAATAGAAGACAAAAAAATATTATAGAAAGCATAACAGGTATAGCGGAGAAGCCTACCTATGAAGATGCTAGTAAAATAGGTCAGTTGGTGCTAGATCTATATACAAAAAATGAAATAGACGAAGTTTATATAGCGTATACAGAATTTGAAACTACGATATCACATATACCAAAAATAAATAGGCTGTTACCAGTTGATACAGATGGTATAGAAGTTGACGAGGAAGAAAAATTAAATTTAATGCGTTATGAGCCAGGGGAAGAAGAAGTATTAAACTATTTAATACCAAAATATATAAATACTATAATTTTTGGTGCGTTAGTAGAATCGGCTACATGCGAGCAGGCGGCTAGAATGACGAGTATGGATAGTGCTACAGAAAATGCTGATGGGATGATTGGTAAATTAAATCTTGTATACAATAGAGCAAGGCAAGGAGCTATAACACAAGAAATAAATGAAATAGTTTCAGGTGCTAGTGCATTAGAGTAAAGAAGATGAAGGAGTGAAAAAATGTCAGACAACAATAAAGGAAAAATAGTACAAATAATAGGTGCTGTTTTAGATATAAAATTCGAGAATGGAAACGTTCCGAAATTGTATAATGCTATTGATGTAATAAAAGGTAATGAAAAAATAGTAGTAGAAGTATCAAAGCAATTAGGAGATGACGTAGTAAGATGTATATCTATGGCTAGTACGGATGGACTAGTAAGAGGTATGGAGTGTATAGATACAGGAGCGCCAATATCAGTACCAGTAGGAGAAAGTACGTTAGGAAGAATGTTTAACGTATTAGGAGATCCTATAGATAACAAAGAGCAAGTAACAACAAAAGAGAGATGGTCAATTCATAGAAAGCCACCAACATTTGATGAGCAAACGTCTACATCAGAAATATTAGAAACAGGAATAAAAGCGATAGATTTATTATGTCCATACTTAAAAGGTGGGAAAATAGGTTTATTTGGTGGTGCAGGAGTTGGTAAAACTGTTTTAATAATGGAGCTAATAAGAAATATAGCAACAGAGCATGGTGGATTTTCAGTATTCGCAGGAGTTGGAGAAAGAACAAGAGAAGGAAATGACTTATATTATGAAATGATAGAGTCGGGAGTTATAGGAAAAACGGCATTAGTGTTTGGTCAAATGAACGAGCCACCAGGAGCTAGAATGAGAATAGCGCTTACAGGACTTACTATGGCGGAATACTTTAGAGATGTAGCTGGGCAAGATGTATTATTATTTGTTGATAATATATTTAGATTTGTGCAAGCTGGTTCAGAAGTATCAGCATTATTAGGACGTATGCCATCGGCGGTTGGATATCAACCAACACTAGCAAATGAAGTAGGTGCATTGCAAGAACGTATAGCATCAACAAATAAAGGATCAATAACATCAGTTCAAGCAGTATATGTACCAGCAGATGATTTAACGGATCCAGCACCAGCGACAACGTTTACGCATTTAGATGCGACAACGGTATTATCGAGACAAATAGTAGAACTTGGTATATATCCAGCAATAGATCCATTGGAATCAAGTTCAAGAGTATTAGATCCACAAATTATAGGTGATGAACATTATGATGTAGCGAGAAGTGTACAAAGTATGCTACAAAGATTAAAAGAGTTACAAGATATAATAGCTATATTAGGTATGGATGAGTTATCAGAAGATGACAAGACAATAGTAAATAGAGCTAGAAAAATACAAAGATTTTTAGGTCAACCATTTTTCGTTGCGGAAAAATTCACATCAACACCAGGGACATATGTACCAGTATCAGAAACAGTAAGAAGTTTTAAAGAAATATTAGAAGGTAAACATGATAGTATACCAGAAGGTATGTTTTTAAATGCAGGTAGCATAGATGACGTAGTTGCAAGATATAAAAACAAAGACAACTAAGGTGATTATATGGATAAAAAAATTAAAGTGAAAATAGTAGCACCAACGAAAAAGATATATGAAGGTGAAGCAGACCTTGTAATAATGCGAACAAAAACAGGTGACTTAGGAGTATTAAAAGGTCATGAAAATTTATCAACGGTATTAGATTTAGGAATATTAAGAATAATAGAAGGTGATAAAGAGCAAAAAATTGCATTATTAGGTGGATTTGCAGAAGTTTCTAAAGAAGGAGTATCTATATTAACAGACAGTGCGGAATTATATGAAGATATAGATGTAGAAAGAGCTATTGAAGCAAAAAAAAGAGCGGAAAAAAGAATAGCAGATAAAAAAGAAAGTACAGATATTAAAAGAGCAGAAATAGCACTTAAAAGAGCGTTAGTAAGAATAGAATTAAAAAAATAAATGATTTGTATAAAAATGACTTAAACAATAGACGATTAAAAGTCTTGTTGTTTAAGTTATTTTTGTTTTGAAAATAAAAGATGGAATATTATAAAATAAAGTAGAGAAGATAATTTAAAAGTCTTTCAAAAACAAAGTAAATAATATATAATATGTTAAAGGTATAGATGAGTAGGAGGAGAAAATATGGAAATTATGAAAAAAGATAAAATAAGTAAACTATTAAAAATGGTAGATGAAAAAACTATAAATTTAGAAGAAGCTAAAAAAGCATTAGATAAGATAGAAGAAAATAGTGAAGCTAAAGTTATATTTGTAAAAAATAATAGTGAGAGAGAAAAAACAATAGAAAAAGTAGAGAATATAAGTAAAGAAGTAATGGATAAAACTAAAAAACTAAAAGATAACACAGTAGTAGGAACAAAATATTTAAAAGGTAGGCTAATACCTGTAATAGAAAAAGCAACGATATCAACTTTAGAAAAAGTATCAAATGGAGCAACATCTATGTCAACTAAGATAAAAAAGAGAAGTAATAAATATATAATAGACAAGAATATGAAAAAATAAATATTGACAAATGATTTAAAATAAAGAAAGGGTATTGTGAGATGCAGAAAAAAGAAATATTAAAAGAGATTTATGAATGGATCAAAACTATAGTTGTAGCTGTTGCTATAGCACTAATAATGAAAAACTTTATAATTGTGAATGCTAATGTTGTTTCAGGTTCTATGGAATCTACAATAATGACGGGGGATAGAGTATTAGCATGGAAATTAAGCTATATAAAAAACGAACCTAAAAGAGGCGATATAGTGATATTTAACTCAACGGTTGACGATAGTTTATTTGTAAAAAGAATTATAGGAATAGGAGGGGATAAAATAGATATAATTAATGGACAAGTATTTATTAATAATGAGATATTAGTAGAAAAATATTTAAATGAAAAGGCAGTAGGGAGTTTTGGACCATATTATGTTCCTGAGAGGCACTACTTCATGATGGGGGATAATAGAAATTGGTCAGATGATTCTAGAGTGTGGGAAAATGTTGAACGGTTTGTACCTTATGAAAATATAGAGGGAAAAGTAAAATTTAAATATCAAATAGGAATAAAAAGTATAACTTAATATTGAAAAGTTTAAAAAAAGTATATATACTGAAAAAGTAAAAGTAAAAGTTAAACAAACTAAAGGATGGTATAACATGGTGAAAATAAACAAAGATATGACGATAAGTGAAATAATAGCAGTAGACAAAGAAATTGTAAAAATTTTATTAGAAGCAGGAATGCATTGTGTTGGATGTCCATCAGCACAATCAGAAACATTAGGAGAAGCAGGATTTGTTCATGGTGAAGATTCTGATGAATTAGTAAAAAAAATAAATGATTTTTTAGAATCTAAGTAAATTTATTTTAAAATAAAGAAGTAGTATGTAGACCTATAAACTAGACATATAAAAAAGTGTGTCTAGTTTATAGGTTTTTTGTATGCTTAAAATAAAAATAAAGAAGGTATCTTATATGTTTAAATGACGTTTAATGAAAAAATAAAAAAAACTTAATAAAAAAGTTTATTCGAAATCAATTAAATACTTGTCAGAATCAAAGAAAAAGTTTATAAAGAAAGAACTAAGGGCAAGTTATATGGTATGAAAAAATTCAAATAAGAAATAATTAAAAAGTTGATCCAAATAGATAAAACACATTTGCTTTATGGAAATCTATTATTAAAGATAGTTTCAACTAATGATATTTTAGATAATTTAAAACTTGAACTAGAAATAAAAACTATAAAAAACTTGACAATGAAAATTTAGATTAGGATAGGAATGGTTTATTTATTCATAACAAGGTATTAATTAAACTAGTCCTGTATTTAAAAACCGACTTAAACCAAAAGAAATATCCAAGTCTATGTAAAATGAAGAAATTGTTAAGATAATGTTCCAATGATATTTTTTTAGTCAAATGAAAGATATTATTATTTTAAAAGAGTTTAGTAAGTTAAAAATATTTTTTTTAGTGTCCTTGCCGTAAGTTACAGTACAAGTAAGTAAGATAATAGAAATAAAAAAATAAATAAAAAACCAAATAAAAATATAAATAAATTGTATTGAAGTGTTTAACGTGTTAAAATCGTTAGAAGATAATATTTAGATAGTGAGAGGAAGAGGAAAAAAATTGAAAAATCAAAGAGAAGACATAAGAAACGTAGCAATAATAGCCCATGTTGATCATGGAAAAACAACATTAGTAGATGAGTTATTAAAACAAAGTGGGGCATTTAGAGCTAATCAAGATGTAGGGACAAGAGTAATGGATAGCAATGATATTGAAAAAGAAAGAGGAATAACAATATTATCAAAAAACACATCTATTACGTATAAAGGAACAAAAATTAACATAGTAGATACTCCAGGACATGCCGATTTTGGTGGAGAAGTCGAGAGAGTATTAAAAATGGTTAATGGTGTTATATTAGTAGTTGATGCTTTTGAGGGAGCTATGCCACAGACTAAATTTGTATTAAGAAATGCATTAAGATTAGGATTATCAGTAGTTATATGTATAAATAAAATTGATAGAGAAGAAGCTAGAGTTGAGGAAGTTGAAGATGAAATATTAGAATTATTTTTAGATTTGGGAGCAAATGATAAACAATTAGATTCACCGTTTATATATGCAAGTGCTAGAAATGGTTATGCTAAATTTGAGATGGATGATGAAAATAAAGATTTAACACCATTATTTGAAACAATAATAAAACATATAGAGCCACCACAAGGAAACGACACAGATCCGTGTAAATTATTAATATCAACAATAGATTTTTCAGAATACACAGGAAGAATAGGTATTGGTAAAGTTGATCTAGGAACAATAAAAGTAAATGACATTGTAACGCTTAAAAACTTTAATGATCCGACTATAAATAAAAAATGTAAAATAACAACATTATATGAATATGATGGTCTTGAAAGAGTTGCGGTAAAAGAATCAAGATTTGGATCAATAGTAGCTATAACAGGTATAGAAGATATAAATATAGGTGATACAGTATTAGGAAGCGACTTAGATGAGCCAATTGAATTTAACAAAATATCAGAACCTACATTAACAATGACATTTTCGGTAAATGATAGTCCTTTTGCAGGGCTAGAAGGTAAATATGTAACTAGTAGACACTTAAGAGAAAGATTATATAAAGAGTTGCAAACAGATGTAAGTTTAAAAATAGAAGATACAGATTCGACAGAAAGTTTCAAAGTATCGGGACGTGGGGAACTTCATTTATCAATATTAATAGAAAATATGAGAAGAGAAGGATATGAATTCCAAGTAGCGAAGCCACAAGTAAGATTTAAAGAAATAGACGGGGTTAAATGTGAGCCGATAGAAATATTAACAGTAGATGTACCAGAAGAATTTTCAGGTGCTGTTATAGAAAAACTAGGATCACGTAAAGGTGAAATGACAAACATGTCAATTTCAGATACAGGAACAGCGAGATTAGAATTTAAAATACCAGCAAGAGGGTTAATAGGGTATAGAGGGCAATTTATGACTGATACAAAAGGTAACGGTGTAATGAACTCTGTATTTGAAGGATATGAAAAGTATAAAGGTGATATACAAGCACGTAAGCAAGGTTCGATAGTGTCATTTGAAACAGGAGAAAGTACAGCATATGGATTATTTAATGCTAAAGATAGAGGTACGTTATTTATTGGTGCAGGAGTAAAACTATATCAAGGTATGTGTGTAGGTATAAATGCAAGAGCGGATGATATGGTAATAAATGTTTGTAAGAAAAAACAACTTACAAATACAAGAGCATCAGGGTCAGATGATTCATTAAAATTAGCTGCACCTAAAACGTTAACTTTAGAAGAAGCATTAGAGTTTATAAGTGAAGATGAATTAGTAGAAGTAACACCAGAGAACATAAGAGTACGTAAAACGATATTAGATAGTACAAAAAGAATGCGTTCGAATAGAAATTAGATAAAATAAAATATAAAGTTTAATAAGTAGGTGACAAGTTGAAAACTTCAGATAATATTTTGAAGCAAGGAGCGATGTTAGCACTAACACTTTTTATAGTTAAAATAATAGGCTTTATATATAGAATTCCCCTCACAAACCTTATAGGTGATGAGGGGAATGCTATATATAGTGCAAGTTTTAATATATATGTATTATTTGTATTAGTGTCTGTAACGGGATTACCAGTGGCGATATCTAGATTGGTATCAGCAGAAATAAGTAAAGGTAGATATTTAAATGCACATAAAATATTTAAAATAAGTATGATGTTAGCTATATTAGTTGGGACGGTTAGTAGCGTAACTTTATTTTTTGGTGCAGATATGTTAGAAAAATATCTAACAGGTGTAAAAGGTAGCGGAAGTGGTATAAAAGTATTAGCACCTACAGTATTAGTTGTTAGCATAATGGGTGTGTATAGGGGATATTTTCAAGGGATGAAAAATTTTGTTCCGACTAGCATATCACAAACTGTAGAACAAGGGATAAATGCGGTGGGAAGTTTAGTTTTTGCATATGTATTAATTAATATGGAAAGTGATGTATTATTAAAAAACCAAAAAGGTGCTACAGGTGGAACAGTAGGAACTTTAGTAGGAGCTATAGCAGGATTATTGGTATTACTGTATATTTATAAAAAAGCAAAACCGCACATAATAAAAAATATTAAAAGTGATGGAGAGGAAGTTGAAAAAAATAAAATTTTATTAAAAAGGATGCTCGCAACAATAATACCGATAGTTGTAGGAACGGTAGCTTTTAGTATAAGCAATATAATTGATAATAAATTAATAGTGACAGGATTAATACAAAATGGTTATACAGAATTAGAAACTATGGTGTTATACGGACAATATGCTGTTAAATATTTAGTAATTGCTAATTTACCTATTGGAATAAGCGGGACATTTGCAACAGTTAGCATACCGATAATATCTAGTATGAAAAATAGAATACAATTAGATGATAAAGTTAATTCAGTTTTTAGAATATCGATGTTAATAAGCATACCATCGGCTGTAGGAATTTATGTGCTTAGTAATGAAATAATAAGAGTATTATTCGTAAGCGAAGTGGAAGGTGGAAATTTATTAAGAGTGGGATCTATTAGTATTGTATTTATGACATTAAGCACAGTATTTACAGCGATATTACAAGGTGTGGGGAAAGAGAGAATACCTGTAATAAGTGCATTTATAGGTTTATCATTAAAAATACCAATACTATATTATTTAGTAATGTTTATGGGCATAAACGGTGCTATAATAGCAAGTACAATAGCATCATTTATAATGGCTACTTTAAATTACTACTATTTAAGAAATGTAGTGAAAATAAATTTTGATATAAAAGGTTGTGTAGTGAAGCCATTAATAAGCAGTGTAGTGATGGGAATCGTTACATACTATAGTTATAAGTTATCAATAGTTGTGACGACGAGTAATATAACAAGTGTCCTTGTATCTGTATTAGTAAGTATAATAATTTACGTAGTTATGTTACTGTTAACAAAAAGTATAAAAGAAGAAGATTTATTAATGTTTCCAAAAAGTGACAGAATAATAAAAATACTTAAAAGAAATAATAAAATATAAAAAAGTATACTTGGTATAAATTTAGTTAATACTTAATAAAATGAAGGAGGTTTTATTATGGAATGGCTAAAGAAGACACCAAGTATTTTTTTATTAACAGGAATATTATTATTGGTAGGTATATTGAGTTTTAAAACTATGACAAAAAAAGAAAGAAGTAATTTAAAAACAAATATAAGTAGTATAGAGAAAGGAAAAAAAAACACGTCAAATGAATCGAAATATGATTTGAATTATACAGATGAAATAGATGACAAAAGTGAAAAAGAAGAAGAGTTTTTAGTGAGTGAAAATATGAAATTAAGATTTATATATGATTATGTAGATGAGGGAAAGAAAGAAAAAACAGAACAAAGAGTAAGTGGATTTATGGTAGGAAAAACCATAGATGAGATAGATAATATATTTGCATCATGGGATGTTTTAAAATATGATAAGGAAAATATAACACTAACAAAAGAATTTAGAAAAACAAAAAATGAGTACATTGTAGGTATTGAAAATAATTTTGTAGCAATATATAAAATAGAGAACGGTGAAAAAAATTTAATGCAGGTAACGGAAACACCAATTAGTACATTACACGAAAACGATCAAATAATGCTAGAAAATGGGATAAACGTTGAAGATGAGTATTCACTATTCAAAATATTAGAAGATTACGAAACATAACAAGTTGTTTAAAATATATTGCCAAATAAATCAAAAAAGTTTTAAAGTGTACAAACTATAATAAATAGTATATATAAAATATGCAATATAACTAAAAAAAAATAGAAAAGCAAAAAAAATAAGTATTAGTAGATTAAAAAAATCATTAATATTATTTTATTTGTACTTGAAATAATAGATAAATAAAGATATACTTGTATCGGTAATTAATTTAGTTAATTACCGATACATAGTATACTACCCCCTAAAGTATTCATGTATACCTATACAATACCTTATATTTATGAAAAAACGACCGATCGACAGGTCGTTTTTTTTATGTGAAATTATATTTAATAAGCCTTACCCCATATAACAGCTTTAGTAGCATCTTTGCCACAGCAAACACATTTATCATTTATTTTAGAAGAACCAAAAGGTATACATCTAGATGATGCTGTAGTAATTTCTTTTATTTTCTCTTCGCAAGCTACATCGCCACACCACATAGCTTTAACAAAACCTTGTTTTGTTTCTATAATATTAGTAAATTCATCAAAAGTGTGTGCTTCTCTAATATTTTCATCACGTCTTTTACGTGCTGTTTCGAACATATTTTTTTGAATAGAATCAAGCATGTTAGAAACAGTGTTTTCTATATTGTCTAGAGAAACAGTAGTTTTTTCACCTGTATCACGTCTTGCAAGTATGCAACTGTTATTTTCTATGTCTTTAGGTCCGATTTCAATTCTTAAAGGAATACCTTTCATTTCATATTCATTGAATTTCCATCCAGGAGTTTTATCCGACAAATCTAATTTAACAGAAAACAGTTTACTAAGAACTTCTTTAATTTGTAATGATTTTTCTTGAACAATTTCTTTATTTTGTCGAATGGGAACTATAATTATTTGGGTAGGTGCAATTTTTGGTGGTAATACAAGCCCGTTGTTATCACCATGAACCATAATTATGCTACCAATACTTCTAGTACTAATACCATATGAAGTTTGGTATGGGCTTTTAAGTTTATTGTTTTTATCTGTGTAAGTAACGTCAAAAGCTTTTGCAAAACTGTTGCCAAGAAAATGACTAGTACCACACTGCAAAGCTTTACCATCAAACATAAGAGCTTCAATAGTGTATGTGCTATTAGCACCTGCAAATTTTTCTTTTTCTGTTTTAATACCTTTTATTACAGGTACAGCGAGGTAGTTTTCAAACAAATCAACATAAACGTCAAGCATAGTTAAAGTATGTGCTTTAGCTTCTTTGGCCGAGTCGTGAACGGTATGACCTTCTTGCCATAAAAATTCTGATGTTCTTAAAAAAGGTCTAGTAGTTTTTTCCCATCGTACGACGCTACACCATTGGTTATAAAGTTTTGGTAAATCTCTGTGTGATTCGAGAACCGATTTATAAAGTTCACAAAAAAGAACTTCAGAAGTTGGACGAACAACGAGACGTTCTTCTAAAACTTCATTACCAACTTGAGTAACATAAGCAACTTCTGGTGCAAAGCCTTCAATATGATCAGCTTCTTTTTGTAATAAACTTTCTGGAATAAACATAGGTAAGTAGACATTTTCATGACCCAAGTTTTTAAATTTAGAATCCACAATTTTTTGAATGTTCTCCCATATTCCGTAGCCGTTAGGTTTAAAATAGATACAACCTTTAACGTTAGAGTATTCGATAAGTTCGGCTTTTTTTACGATATCAGTGTACCACTGCGAAAAATCGATTTCACGATTAGTAATAGAAGTTACTGTTTTTTTTGACATAATGCCCTCCTTAAATAAAAAAAGTACAGTTCTTCAATTAAGAAGAGACCTGTACATGTACGGTTAACCACTCTAAATTAATACACTACGTGTATTCATTTTTTAACTTATAACGGAGTTTACCCGTATAGGTTATTGGCCTATAAACAAAAAAAGTAGGTTCGTAATTATTAGATATGGGAGCTTTCAGCAACCGCTCCTTCTCTAAAATACCAATAAAAAGTACTAGTCTTTTTTTATAGTTTTTAAATATATAAAAAATTATAAATAAGTAATAGGTAAAAATCAATAGTGAGATTTACAAATTGTGCAATTGATCTAAAGAGATGGAGTTCATCCCATTAATGTTAGATGAAAGGGCAAGGGATTTAAATTTTTCATAATTAGGTAAATCGCCTAGTTGTTTGTAAATTGTAGCTAAATAATAATAGCTATCAACGAAATGATAATTTTCAATTACTTTATGGAAATGTTTTAAAGCGTCTTGAAAATTATTTTGAATAAAATCAATTTGTCCAAAATTATCATATGCTAAAAAATAAGAAGGGTCACATTTTAAAGCCTTGTTAGTAAAAAGAGTAGCGTTAGAAAAATCTTCTTTTAAAATATAAAAGTAGCCAAGAGTAGTATAAGTGGTAGGATTAATATAATCATAGTCGTTTATAACACTTAGTAGTGTAGCAATACCATCATCGACATTACCGTTTAGCCAAAAGCAAGAAGCTTTAGTAATTCGAATATTTTTTTTAGTAATAGGTGAAGCTTTCAAATTTTCAGTTAATAATAAAATATCTAATCCTTTTTTATATTCATAATTATTCAATAAATAAATAGAGTAATTAAGATATAAAGTAGAATTTTTAGAGTTTAAAGAAGTTGCTTTTTCAAAAAAAGGAACAGCTTTCTCCGTAAAACCTTGTGAAAAATATAAATTAGCAATGGTAGCTAAAATTTCTTTTTTTATCATAAAAAGTAAAGCGGTAGAGTAGACTAAATATAATAGAAGTAAATAAAGAATAGATATATTAGTTACTTTAAAATAGTAAGTGGTACTACCGTATAAAAGGGAAATCAAAAATAATTTAAATTTAATCAAAAAAATCACATCCTTATAAAAATTTTATCATTAATGATAGAAAAAGTAAATGTAAAAGTAATGGTAAGTTGATAAAAATGATTGTAAGTAATATAATTAAAAAAAGAGAATGGAGGATATTATGACAAAATTAAACGTAGCAGTAATTTTTGGTGGAGATTCTAATGAGCATGAAGTATCGATGAAATCGGCATATAATATTATGTGTACTTTAGATGTAGAAAAATATAACATAATACCTGTTTATATAAGCAAGAGAGGAGGATGGTATATATATGATGGTAAAATAAGTAATATGTTAAATGTAAATCTTGAAAAAGTTAGTTATAAAGGAATAATAAGTCCGGACAGTACAGATAGAGGATTAATAAAATTTTTAGATGGAAGTTATAAAGTTATGACAATAGATATAGCAATACCGATCATTCATGGTAAAAATGGGGAGGATGGGTCTATTCAAGGATTATTATCTATAAGTAAAATACCATACATAGGATGTGGGGTTTTAGCATCATCGATGGCATTTGATAAAAGTATTACAAAAATAATAGTTGAAGATTTAAATATAAGGCAAACAAAGTCGGAATTAATAATAAATTTAGAGGATGTGGAAAATAAGATAGAAAAGATAGAACAAACTTTAAAATATCCTATGTTCGTCAAACCGTCAAATTCTGGTTCATCGCAAGGAATAAGTAAAGTTATGAATAAGGAAGAATTAAAAGCGGGAATAAAGATTGCGAACAAAATAGATAACAAAGTAATAATAGAAGAAGGTATTATAGGAAGAGAATTAGAATGCGCTATATTAGGAGATAAAAATGAAAAAATAGTTTCTAGTATAGGTGAAATTATAGTTGAAGGTGAATTTTATGGTTATGAAGAAAAGTATAATGATGTAAATTCAAAAACGATAATACCAGACGACATAGAAATAGAGGCAATAGAATATATAAAAGAGAGTTCAAAAAAGATTTTTGATGCATTAGGGTGTGTAGGGTTATCAAGAGTGGATTTCTTTTTAGAAGAAAAAACAAAAAAAGTATATTTTAATGAAATAAATACGATGCCAGGATTCACAAATATAAGTATGTATCCTATGCTTTTAGAAGATAGTGGAGTTAAATATAATATACTACTTGATAAATTAATAGAGATAGGGATGGAGAATGATAAATAAAGCATAAGAAGGGTAAAATATGAGAAAACAAAAGATAGGAATATTTGATTCAGGAGTTGGTGGATTGAGTATATTAAAATCTATGCACGAGTTAATGCCAGAAGAAGAATATATATATTTAGGAGATAATATCAATGCTCCGTATGGAGAGTCTGATGATATTACGATATTAAAAAATAGCAATAGAATTTTAGACTTTATGTTAGAGAAAAAAGTAGATGTATGTGTTATAGCTTGCAATACTATATGTGTAGTTGCGTATGATGAATTAAAGAAGAGAAGTAATATTCCTATAATAGGGATAATAGATAAAGGAGTAGAAAGTATACTAGATACGAATAAAAGCAAAGTCGGCATTATAGCTACGAAAAAAACTATAGAAACTAATAAATATAAAGAAAAGTTACTAAAAGAAAATCCAAATATGAAAATTGTAAATATTGAAGGTGTAGGGTTAGTAGAAACGATAGAAAAGGGTATAGTTAGTAAAGAGAAAAGGCGTATAGCAGTTGAAAGAGTTTTAAAAAACCATAAAAATATTGAAGTAGCTTTTTTAGGGTGTACACATTTTCCATTTCTAGAAAAAGAGATTAGTGAATATTTAGAAAATATCACAGTAATACATCAAGGTGATAAAGTTGCTAGACATGTAAAAAAAGTTATGCAGATAAAAAAAGATAATGGAGAAAAAAAAGATGGGAAAATAGAATTTTTCACGACAGGTGACGTATATCAATTTGAAAATATTAAAAATATCAATTTTAATAAATTTAAACAATATAAAACAAAAAAAGTTAAAATATAATTAATATCCACAAAAAAGAATAAATATGCACAGGAGATAAACCTTATAAAATAAGAGATGTAAAATAAAATGTGGATAATGTGGATAAAGTTGTTAACAAAAAAAACGATAACTCAATATCGTTTTTTTTTATTTATTCAGAGATTGCACCAACTGGACAAACAGCTTCACAAGCACCACAAGAAATACATTTCTCAGCATCTATCACATATGGGCTACCGTCTGTAATACAGTCTACAGGACATTCAGATTGGCAAGCACCACAAGAAATACATGTGTCGTTAATTACGTACGCCATGTTAACACCTCCTTTCAAAAATATGTTATAGTAAAAAATAAAAAAAATCAATGACAAAAGTGCAAAAATATTATAAGATAGAGTTCAAAGAATTGTAATATGAAAATAATAGGATGAGTAGGTGGCAAATGAAAAAAATAATAGGTTTAATAATATTCATAGTTATTATGTATACAGGCTATGAAAGGGGAATAAGTAATGTAAGTATGAGTAGTCAAAATCATTTTGATTTTGAAAACAAAGTAGATGCTCTTATAGAAAAAATAGAAATAGAGATAACAAAAAAAGAAAAAGAAATAATAAACAGGACAAAGGATGAGCCTTTGAAGATAGGGGTATATGTTCAAGAATATTACTATAGTAAACTTTACAATACGGAACAAGATAAGCCGATAGGCATTAATCAGTTTATCATCGATTATTTTGAAAAAGTAGGTATAAATGTAGAGATAGTTGAAATAAAAAATACTTATGGACTAAGCAAAAAAAATGATGTTGATTTATATTTACTTGCACCAGAAGTATTAATTGCTATAAGTAGCACTAGTGGATTACTTAACGATTACGTAAAAACACTAAACTATTACACTGAACCTTTGTATTATTATTCAAAAGAAGTGGATAGTAAAATGGGTTATAAAGATTTAAATAAAGAAAAAGTAGGAATATTAGAATTATTTTACGAAGAAATTTTTAAAGGAGTACTAAATCCAAGAGAAAAATCTATAGAACTTGAAATTTTTAAAAACAAAGCGGAAATAGAAGAAAAGATGGAAAGAGGAGAGTTAAAGTATTTTCTAGATTTTTTAAATACGAATAAAATAAAAGATGGATATTTTATATCGTTAAGAGATACGTTTATTCAAGGAAAGAGCATAGAAGGTTACTATAATAAAGATTCTGATAAAGAAATGTTTGCTATTGTAAATAAAATTTTAAATTCTAATAATTTTAAAAAAAATTTAAGAGCGTATAGAGATCTAGAAATAGGTTTAAAGATTAAAGAAAAATATTTTTTTACAGAAGCAGAAAAAGAGTATATTGAAAATAGTAAAAAAAACCCAGTGATAATAGTTAATTATGATTATAACTCACCGTCGCAATTTTACGATGTGAGTACAAATAAATGGCTAGGTGCACAACCTAGCATATGGGATAAAATAGTAGAGATAAGTGGCTTAAATATAGAATTTAGCACCGATGTATCCAATACGATAGAGGGAATACGGAAAAAATTATCAGAGAGTGATGTAACATCTGGACATGCGAGCATGCTTTTACCGCAAAATAAAGATGATATGGATGGCATAATATTTGTGGGAAATGAGTTATTTTCAGGAGTGTCTTTATATTCGCTAAACAAAGATAAAAGAGAGTATAATGATAGTAATATATACAACTATGTAGTAGGTGGAATAGAAGGACGAGAAGCAATCGAATTAATAAAAGTTAATTACTTCGGGTTAAAAGTAAATGATTCATATTCTACGGTAGAAAATGGCATAAACGCTCTTGAAAAGGGTGAAATAGACTTAATAGCATTAAATGATTATCAGTTTAAAGAGGTGTTTTTTAATAATAAAAATTACTATTTAAAAGAACAACATAAATTACCGTTTAATTTGTCATTCAAAATTGCGTTATCTACAGAAAAAGAGGGGTATGAGGAACTAAAAAGTATTATAGAAAAAACATTAATACATATTAATGAAGAAAAAATATATTCAAAACATTATAAAGACTATGTAGATATAGAAATAATTAGCACAAATTTAATATACACAATAATGGGTGTCTTAATGACAGTAACGGTGATAGTTTTAAATTATATATATATATATAGATCAAAAGTGGGCTTAAAAGAGGCTTTAACTAGTTTAGAACGTGTAATGTATATAGATAAAATTACAGGGTTAAAAAATAGAGTAGCTCTATATTCGAAAAAAAGTAAAAAAAACACAGTGTTAGTACTAAATATAATAAACTTCTCACGCTTTAATAATCAATATGGAATTAAGGTAGGAGATGCTGTATTAAGAGAAGTTGCAAAAAAACTAGAAAATAATAATTCAAATAGAAAAAGTGACCATTTAGAAGTGTTTCGAATAGAAAACGATGAATTTGGAATTGTTTCAGATGATATTAAAACAGAAGAATGGTGTATAGAAGTAGCAAAAGGTATTATAGAAGTTTTCAAAAATCCTCTAGTTGTTAATGGTGAGGAACATATAGTGAAAGTTGCTATAGGCGTATCAATAGGTAAGGAAAATGAAAAAATTGAAAAAGTAATAAATAAAGCAAATGTAGTTGCAAATATTGTGAAAAAAAATAAAACGGAATACTATGGAATAGCAACAAATAAAAAATTTAAAGAGTTTTTCCGACAAAGATATTTAGAGCAAGATTTGAGTAATGAATTTGTAGAAAAACAAGTAGTACCGTTTTACCAACCAAAATACAACATGAATACCAATGAAATGATAGGTGTAGAAACATTAGCGAGAATGAACCATGACAGTTTAGGATTAGTGTATCCTGATGAGTTTATACCGATATTAGAAAAAATAAATAAAATAGATTTATTAGATGTGTACATGCTAAAACAAGCAAGTAAAGATTTTGTAGGATGGCAGAAAAGTGGATTAATAACAGAAAATTTTAGAATGTCATTTAACTTTAGTATAATATCTATAGAAAAAAATGATATATTAGAAATCATAAAAAATGTTCACAAAGAACAAGGTATAGCATATAAACATTTAGAACTAGAAGTAACAGAAACAGCAGTGTCGGACAATATGGAAGATGTAATTAGAAAATTAGAAGATGTATCGAAGCTTGGAGTAAGTATATCGTTAGATGATTTTAGTGCAGGAAATTCGAACATTACAAGATTATCAACGATGCCAATAGATACGATAAAACTAGATAAAGGATTATTAGATTCAGGAGTAAATGAAGTTACAACAGAGT
This sequence comes from uncultured Clostridia bacterium, assembly GCA_947313885.1. Taxonomy (GTDB): domain Bacteria; phylum Bacillota; class Clostridia; order Lachnospirales; family CAMZNU01; genus CAMZNU01. The sequence continues at coordinate 105,682 of CAMZNU010000008.1, forward strand.
TAATATTATCAATAAAAAGTTTTGCAGAAAAAATGGGACTAGGAATAATAATAGAAGGTGTTGAGACTATAGAACAAGTAGAATTCTTAAGAGGAATAGGATTAGTAAATGCACAAGGTTATTATTACTCAAAACCTGTAAAAAATCATGAATTTATTAAAAAATTATAAATTAAAAAAGTTGTCGTTAATAGCGACAACTTTTTTATAAGAAGATAAAAGGTGGTATATGAAGATAAAAATAGGCAATGGGTACGATGTTCATAGATTAGAGGAAGGAAGAGATTTAATATTAGGAGGAGTTAAAATACCGTATAAAAAAGGGTTACAAGGACATTCAGATGCTGATGTATTAATACACAGTATAATAGATAGTATACTAGGAGCATTAGGAAAAGGAGATATCGGCAAAATATTTCCAGATAGTAAAAAAGAGTTTAAAGATATTAGTAGCATTATATTATTAGAAAAAGTATGCAACATTATGAAAGAAGAGAAATATAATATAGGAAATATAGATGCAACCGTAGTAGCTGAAAATCCTAAAATATCAGAATATATAAATGAAATGAAAAAAAAAATAAGCATAGCATTAAAAACAGAAGAAAAAAATATAAACATTAAAGGAACTACAGAAGAAAAATTAGGGTTTACGGGAAATGGTGAAGGGATTAAAAGTTATTCGGTATGTCTTTTAGTATCTAAGAAGGAGCAATAAATGAGAGTATATAATACATTAACAAGAAGTAAAGAGAAGTTAATAACCATAGAAAACAAAAAGGTTAAAATGTACGTATGCGGACCTACAGTATATAACTATATTCACATAGGAAATGCGAGACCTGTAGTAGTATTTGATACTGTGAGAAGATATTTAGAATATAGAGGGTATGAAGTAGAGTATGTACAAAACTTTACAGATATAGATGATAAAATAATAAATGTAAGTAAGGAGTTATCAGTAAATTATGAAGAAGTGTCAGAAAAATATATAAAGGAATTTATGTATGATAGTGATAAATTAAATATCCTAAAAGCAAAAGAGTACCCAAGAGTTACAAAAGAAATAAAAGAAATCATATGTATGATAGAAGACTTAGAAAAGAAGGGGTATGCATATGAAGTAAATGGAGTAGTGTACTTTAATACAAAAAAGTATAAAAAATATGGTAGATTAACAAATAGAAGACTAGAAGATTTGTTAGATGGAGCAAGAGTGGAAAAAAATAATGACAAAAAAAATAGTACAGATTTTATATTATGGAAAAAAGCTAAAAAAGATGAACCAAGTTGGGAATCACCATATGGAAAAGGGCGACCTGGGTGGCATATAGAATGTTCAGCTATGTGCAAAAAATATTTAGGAGATACAATAGACATACATTGTGGTGGTGCTGATTTAGCGTTTCCACATCACGAAAATGAAGTAGCACAAAGTGAAGCTAGCAATGGTAAACCGTTAGCAAATTATTGGTTACACAATGGATTTATAAATGTTAACAATGAAAAGATGTCAAAATCAAAAGGTAATTTTTTTACTCTACGGGAAATAGGTGAAAAATTTGATTATGATGTAGTAAGATTTTTTATATTAAGTGTTCAATATAGAAGTCCTTTAAATTTTGATGAAGAGTTATTAATAGCATCAAAAAATGGATTAGATAGAATAAAAAAATGTTTAGAAAGTTTAAAGTATGAGGAAAATAATAGCAAAGATAGTGAAGATGATAAAAAGGATGCAATTAAAATAGATAGGTTAAATAAATTCAGAGAAAAATTTATTTTGGCAATGGATGATGATTTTAATACAGCAAATGCAATAGCAGTAATATATGATTTGATAAAATATAGTAATGTTGAAATAATAGGGAAAAGTAGTAAAAAAATAATAGTATATAATATAAATTTAATAGAAGAGTTATTAGAAGTTTTAGGACTCGACTTAGGAAAAAATGAAATGAAAGAAGTAGACGTTAAAAAAATAGAAAAATTAATAGAAGAAAGAAAAGTGGCAAAAAAAAATAAAGATTTTAAGAAGGCGGATGAAATAAGAAGCAAACTATTAGAAAAAGGAATAGTTTTAGAAGACAAAAGAGATGGCGTAAAATGGAGTTTTATAAATGGATAAATTAAAAAATAGCATTATAGCAGGAATTATTAGAGATAAAGTAGATGTACGAGAATATTCAGCATTAAATCTTGCATATATAGGAGATGCAGTTTTTGAAATATATGCAAGAACAAAAGTAGTAATAGAATTTAAAGCAACAGTAAACGAAATGAATAAAAAGACGTGCCAATATGTAAGTGCCACGGCACAAAGTGAAATGTACCATAAAATATTAGAAGTAGCGACAGATGAGGAGATAAGAATATTAAAACGTGGAAGAAATGCAACATCGCATTCTTCGGCAAAAAATGCAACAAAGTCGGCATATAGACATGCAACAGGAGTGGAAACATTAATAGGGTATTTGTATTTAACAAATAATAAAAGTAGATTAGATGAAATTTTTGAGCTTATATTGAAATAGGAGAAAACATAATGAAAAGAGAAGAAGATAGCACAAAACGAAGCAACAAAAGAATAAGTGAAAGTAAAATGGGAAAAGACAATAAATATAAAAGAGTAAATGGTAGTACTAAATCAGAAAAAAGTACATATTCAACGAATAAAAACGTAAGAAGAGAAAAAGAAGTGACAAAAAAAGTGTATAAAAGTCAAAGAAGAGAAGTAGTAGAAGACGTAGAACAGGAAGAAATATTACAATTAGAAGGAAGAAATTCCGTATTAGAGGCATTAAGCTCAGGAAGAACGATAGATAAAATAATATTCAAAAAAAATGAAGTAGAAGGAACGTTAAAAATAATAAGAGGTAAGGCATTAGATAGAGGGATAGTAGTACAAGAAACAGCTAAGAGAAATTTAGATGAGATGGCAAAAACACATAATCACCAAGGTGTAATAGCGATATGTCCAGCACAAGATTATGCGGAAGTAGATGAAATATTAGACTATGCAAAAGAAAAAGGTGAAGACCCATTTATATTAATATTAGATGGTATAACAGACACGTATAATTTAGGTGCTATAATAAGGTCAGCAGATATAACAGGAGTACACGGTATAATAATACCGAAAAGAAGAGCAGCAGGACTTACAGGAATAGTAGGAAAAGTATCAGCAGGAGCAATAGAATATGTGAAAGTTGCGAAAGTAGTTAATATAAGTAGAACGATAGAGGAGTTAAAAGAAAAAGGAGTTTGGGTAGGCAGTACAGAATTAGATGGAGAAGTCATGTACAAAAGTAATTTAACAGGTCCATTAGCATTAGTAATAGGGAGCGAAGGAGATGGAATTAGTAAGTTAGTAAAAGAAAAATGTGATTTTTCATTATCAATACCGATGTATGGAAATGTAGATTCATTAAATGCATCAGTAGCGACAGGAGTTGTATTATATGAAGCATTACGACAAAGAAAATTTAAATAGATATGGCAGATAAATATTTGTTAGTAGATGGATATAATATGATATTTGAATGGGAAACATTAAAAAAGATTGCAAAAATAAATGTAGAAGATGCAAGAATTGAACTTATGGACATGCTTTGTGATTATGCAGGGTACAAGGGAATTGAGTTAACGGTAGTATTTGATGCACATTATGTTAAAAATAGAAGAGCAAACAAGGCAAATTATAAAAATATTAAAGTAGTGTATACGAAGGAGAAAGAAAGTGCGGATCTGTACATAGAGATGCAAATAAAAAGATTAATAGAAAAAGGTGGTAAATATTCTGTAAAAGTGGCTACTTCAGATGGATTAGAACAAACGATTGTTATGAGTAAAGGAGCATTAAGAGTAACAGCACGTGAGTTAGAGGCAGATATAAAGGGGTATAAAAAAACTTTTAGAAGAGATAATAAAAAAGAAAAAAAAAATTTTTTGATAAATAACGTAGATGACGAGACGGCGAAAATATTAAACGCAATTAGATTAGGGAAAGGGTGGGATTAGCGGTGGAGTATGAAAGCCTAGAAGATATAGAATTAGTTAAATTGTGTAAAAAAAATTGTGAAGAAGCGGAAGTTGAGTTAATAAAACGATATAGTAAGATGGTAGAAATAACAGCAAGACCTTATTTTTTAATAGGTGGAGAAAATAAAGATTTAGTCCAAGAAGGAATGATAGGATTAGTAAAAAGTATAAGAGATTATGACAAAAAAAAAGGTGCATCATTTAGTACATTTGCAAAGATGTGTATATTAAGACAAGTATTAACGGCTATAAGAAGAGAGAACAGTCAAAAATATAAAGTGCTAAATAATTCATATTCGTTAAATATAACAAATAAAAATAAGTTAGAATACAACGATACAGAAAATATAGAATTATTAGAGTCTAAAATTCAAACACCAGAGGAACAGTACATAAGTAGAGAGACTATAACATATATAAAAAAAACAATGGATAATGAGTTAACAACGTTAGAAAAAAAAGTAATGACATATTATTTAGAAGGAAAAACATATAGTGAAATTAGTAATATTTTAAATAAAGATGTTAAAGCAATAGACAATGCATTACAACGATTAAGAAATAAATTACAAAAAAAAATAAAATAAAATCATAAAAAGGCATTAAAAAGTGTAAATATAAATATACAGATAAATTATTAGGAGGTATATTTATGAAAAATTTTTTAAAGCCTTTTTTTGTTGCGATAATAATAGGGATATTAGGAGTTATGATGTTGTTAGGCAAAAGCAAAAAAGGGAACGTAGTGGATGAAATAGGAGGGAATAGTTGGACTTTAGGAAAAGAATCAAAGGAAAAGGGGTTGTATGAAAATGCACATGACATGTTAATAAATTTGGAAAGTTATGAGGCATTAGCAACAATAAAATACATATCAAATAAAAGTGAAAACGTATACTTAACAACACAAAAGGCAAAGTCTACAGGTGAATACAAAATAGAAATAGTAGATGACAATGATGGATTAGGAACGACTACTATATATGACGGGGAAGTAATATACCAATACAATACGAGAAATAACGGTAATGTATATATGAGTACAGAAGATACAATTGAGAGGAGTGCATTATTTTTAACAGATTTTGCAAAAAATTACATGACATCGATGGAATCAGCGGTAGCAGTTGTAAGTAATTTTAATGGCAAAAACAATACAATATTTGAAACTACTATACCGGGGAATAGTGAGCATTTTGTAAAGCAAAAGTTAATAGTAAATAGCAAAACTCAAGAGCCAGAACAACTAATAATTTTAAATGGAGAAGATAAAGAATTAATAATAGTTACGTATGAAACATTTGAATATAACAAAGGATTTAGTGAAGAAGAGTTTAAAGTTGTAAATTAGGTATATAATTTACTAGTTTTGGAAATCATCTAACTATAAAACAAAATAAAATAAGTACGGAGAGTGATTAGATGTATGCAAAAAGAGGAGATATATTTTATGCCGATTTAAGTCCTGTAGTTGGTTCTGAGCAAGGAGGAGTAAGACCAATTTTAATAATTCAAAACAATATAGGAAATAAACATAGCCCAACGATAATATGTGCTGCGATAACATCTCAAATTAACAAAGCTAAATTGCCGACACATATAGAAATTGAAAGTGCAAAATTGTTAGTAAAAAACTCTGTAGTATTGTTAGAACAAGTACGAACAATAGATAAAAGGAGATTAAGAGAAAAAATATGTAAACTAGATGACAATTTAATGAAAAAAGTTGATAAGGGCTTACTAATTAGTTTAGGATTGATATAAATACATAAAATATGAAAAAAGACTTAAGTAAGTCTTTTTTTTATTAAAGTATTGAGGAATGGTGTAAAAAAACCTATAATATTAATAGAAATGGGGGGAATAAATTGAAAAAAATAGCATGCTTTACAGGACATAGACCAGAAATATTAAAATTAGGGGAAAAAGAAGAAATATTTTTAAAAATAAAGCTAGCAAATGAAATAGAATATTTATTAGAAAAAGGCGTAGAGTATTTTATAACAGGTATGGCAAAAGGCGTAGATATATGGTGCGGTGAAATAATAAATAGTTTAAAAGAATTTTACCCGTACATAAAACTAGAATGTGCAATACCGTATAAGGGGCAAGAAAATGGGTATAGTCAATTTTGGAAAGAAAAATATAATAATTTATTAAATAGTAGCGATAAAATAACCTATGTAAGTAGTAATTATAGAAGAGGTGCAATGCAAAAAAGAAATGAATACATGGTAAATAATAGTGAATATGTAATAGGGGTGTGGAATGGTAAAAAATCAGGTACACAAAATACATTAAAATATGCTAAAAAAAACAATAAAACAATAATAATAATAGGAATAAAAAATGGCATAGTAGTAGAAAAAGTAGAGCAGTTACAAATAGAAGATATGTAACGATAAGCAAAAGTTGAATAGAACATAAAAAAATAAGTTATAATATTTTAATTATAACTTGTTTTTTTATGTTCTATTTTGTAAGTAGGGGGAAATAAGTGATTTAATATAGATGGCAAACTATGTTCGGATAAATAGTTTTAAATGTCAATATATACATATTAAGAAGTTTGATAGGCTATAAGTGTATAAAATATAAAATATGACAAATATATATATAAATATTACGGAGTTATTACAAAGATATTGACAAAATGTAAAAAAAATAATAAAATATGAAAGAAAAGAAAAGAAAAGATTTTACAGAGGGGGATAAAATGAAAAAAGATAAACTAAAAAAAATATTACTTGTAACAACAGGTGTAATAATATTACAATCGACACCTTTAAAAGCTAGTGAAGTTGATGAAAATTTAATAATAGAAGATGAATCAAAAAATGAAAAATTAATAGCACGAGTAACGGCAAGTAATTTAAATTTTAGGAAATTACCAAAGATAGAAAATAACATAATAAGAAAGTTGCAAATAAATGAGAGCGGTGAAGTTTTAGATGAGTCAGGAGATTGGTATAAAATATTAGTATCAGGAGTAGAAGGATACGTACATAAAGACTTTGTAAATACTATGTTAGAGAGTGAAGAAAGTATTTTAAAATTAAGTTTATCTAAAAGAGATAAAGGGAAAGAAATAGTAGATAATGCTTTAACTTTTATCGGCGTAAAATACGTGTATGGAGGAACAAATTTAGAAACGGGAGTTGATTGTTCGGGATTTGTTCAAACAATATATAGAAATTTTGATATTAAATTAAATAGAGTAGCAAGTGCACAGTACATGCAAGGTATATCGATAAACAAAAGCGATTTAAAACCAGGAGATTTAATATTTTTCAGATATTATAATAGTAGTGAAGTATCACATATAGGAATATACATAGGCGATAATAAAATGGTACATGCATCAAGTTCAAGAGGACAAGTAGTAGTATCGGATATAAATTCAAAATATTACATAGATAATTACGTAGGAAGTAAAAGAGTAATATAAAAAAAGTAAGTACAATTAAGTTTAATTGTACTTACTTTTTTTATATAGAAACGTCCATTTTTAATTTACCTAAATGTTTGTAGTCTATTAATTTAATATCATCAATAGTAAAGTCATAAAAATTTGTTATGTCTTTATTAATCCATAAAGTTGGTGTTGGTAAAATTTTTTCTTTTCGAGTTATTTGTTCTTTTAATGCATCAACATGATTTTCATAAATATGAGCATTATTGATTACGTGGGTGAACATACCTACTTCTAAGCCAGTAACTTGAGCTATAAGGTGAACAAGAACAGAATATTGAGTAGTGTTAAAAGGAACACCAAGCCCTAAATCGCCACTACGTTGAACTAACATACAATTAAGACGTCCATCTGTAACGTCCCACATAGTTAAAAAACAACAAGGATATAAAGCGCCTGTATCTAAATATGGTATTTGCCAAAGGTCTATAAGCATACGTCTGTTTTGTGGATCGTTTTTTAGGTTGTGTATAAGGTTATCAATTTGATTAAACTTATCTACTATGAAACCGTAAGACGTGCCGATAGTTCCATCATCTAAAGCCCATTCATCCCATATGTGTACGTTTTCTTTATGTAACTCTTCTATAGAATTAGATTGAGATTTAAAAATCCATAAAAGTTCTTTTACAGCTGTTTTAAAAGCTACAGATTTTGTAGTTAAGATAGGAAACTCTTTAGATAAATCAAACTCCATTATTTTGTGTGGAAGTTTGTAAGTATTCATACCTGTTCTATTTGTGTCATAATATCCTTTTGTTAATATTTCTTCAATGAGTTCTAAATATTGTTTATCGTATGAATGCATACTAAATCTCCTATAATATATATTAAAAGTACAATATATATTATAGGAGATTTAGTAGTAAATATAAAGATTAAATTATAAAAATTAATCTTTAATAACGATAGCGTTAACAGGACATTTAGTAGATGTATCAATTAACGTTGATATATCGTAATTTTTAATATCCAAAGTTTTAACTACCGCTTTTTTGTCAACCATTTCAAAATAAGTAGGTAATAATTTCACACATAAGCCACAACCTACACAAGCATTTTTAGAAACAGATAATAAATCTTCATTAGTATCTAAAGGTATGTCCTCATGTTTAACTATAGAGTTAATTAAGTAACTCATAGCAATAATAGATGTAACTGTAAGAATCCAACGTGTGTACATAAATTCAAAGCCAAGAAATTTAACTTCATTAGCTAACATAGGAACTTTAACAACAGCCCATGAGCTTAAAATAATAACTATGTTAGTAATGCTAGCTCCTTTATTTAATAGCATTTTACAAATAGGAAAAGCGGCATAAATTGGACCAGCTGATAAACTACCTAATAGTAGAGAATAGACATTTCCAGAAAAGCCAGAACCAGCTCCTAATTTTTTACTAATAGAGTCTTTAGAAACAAAAACTTCAATAGCTACAATAATAGTAAA
>CAMZNU010000009.1 GCA_947313885.1 uncultured Clostridia bacterium
GTAAGCACAGCAATGTGTTCAGCTGACTCATACTAATAGGTCGAGGGCTTATTCAAAAAAAGTATATGATTGTATACGGATAAGCCTTGATAATTCTTTTTTCAAGTAATCTTTTCTATATTTAGTTTTCAGTGTATTACACTAAAAATAATCCTCGATAGCTCAGCGGTAGAGCATTCGGCTGTTAACCGGAGGGTCGTAGGTTCGAAACCTACTCGGGGAGTTTTTACTAAGGCCCGTTGGTCAAGTGGTTAAGACACCGCCCTTTCACGGCGGTATCACGGGTTCGAATCCCGTACGGGTCACTTAAAAATTTTCTGGTAATGATGCGTCTTAGGGAAACACCCGTTCCCATACCGAACACGATGGTTAAGCCTAAGACGGCTGATGGTACTTGGTGGGCGACTGCCTGGGAGAGTAAGTGGTTGCCAGATTCAATGTCGGGGTGTAGCGTAGCTTGGCTAGCGCGCCTGATTTGGGTTCAGGAGGTCGCAGGTTCAAATCCTGTCACCCCGATATTTTTCTTTTATATGTATCTGTAGCTCAGCTGGATAGAGCAACGGCCTTCTAAGCCGTAGGTCAGGGGTTCGAATCCCTTCAGGTACGTTTTTTATATGGTGGGTGTAGTTCAGGGGTAGAGCGCCAGATTGTGGTTCTGGTTGTCGTGGGTTCAAATCCCATCATCCACCCTTTTATAAGGGTCACTAGCTCAGTTGGTAGAGCACTGGACTTTTAATCCAGTTGTCCCGGGTTCGAACCCCGGGTGACTCATTTAAAATCTCTTTGGAGATTTTTTTATTGAATTAATTAAAAAGTAATATAAAAAAGCAAGGGTCACTAGCTCAGTTGGTAGAGCACTGGACTTTTAATCCAGTTGTCCCGGGTTCGAACCCCGGGTGACTCATTCAAAAACATTAGAATCATAATTTCTAGTGTTTTTTTGTTATATAGAAGAAAATATTGAATATATATATTAAGTACATATATAAATAATTGACCAATAAAATAAGTACATTAAATGACAAACATATAGTAATAAAACATAGGACAAGTACATAGGTATATAACACAAGGAGGTAATTATGAAAGTAGTAATTATAAAATTAAGGATAATATTAACTATGGTTATAATTTTTATGATGGCTGGGTGTGTCAACAAAGAAGATGCTAAGAAAGAGTTAAACATACTAGATATTAAAAAGTCCAATGTAGTTAATAGTGATGAAGCAAAAAATGATAACGAAAGCATAAAAAGAGTTGAAGTAGCTAGAATGTTAGGTTTAACATTTGCAAATGATGATGAAATAAATGATATTGAAAGAGAGATAACATATAAAGATGTAGATTATAGCAAAGAAGAATCAATATATATAACATTAGTATCCAATTTAAAAATCATGTCAGGAGATAATGAAGAATTTAGAGGAGATGATAACTTAACAACAAAAGAAGCGGTGTACTTATTAGAAAAAATAAATGAAAAAAATAAATATAATATTTATATAGACGAAAAAAATGCAAATAATCCTATATCGAGAGAATTATGGACAGAATTATTTATAAAAACTTTAGAGGATATGTCAGAAGGGGAAAATTTATATAAGAAGTATAACTTAGAAAAAGAAAATATAATAATATTAGCAACAAATAATAAAAATAAAAAAATACCAGAAAATTATGTGATAACGAATAAAGGTTCAAGAAAAGTAGGAGTAATTGATTTAACAAAATATATAGATAATGAATTAGAAGTAATACTTAAAAATGGTGAAATTATAGGTGTAATGAATATATTAACGGTAGAGCCTACAATAAAAAATGCTTATATAGTATCGAATACATCTACATCAATAATAATATTTTCAGGTGGAGTGGAAAGGGAATACGTATTAATAAGCGGAATTGAAGAAAATTATAGCGGGAGTATATGTGATATTAACATTAAAGAAGGAATAGTATCGCGTTTAACAATATATGAAGAAGGTTATGTAGATAAAGTTATGAAATATAATAAAAATATTATGGAATTGCAAAACAAAGGAAATATGGAATTAGAGGAAGATTATGAAGTGTACTATATAAATAATGATATGATGAGCTATAAAGGGTTTAATGATGTAGTAGTAGGTTATGGGGATGTAAGACACTTTATTAAAGACGAGAAAATAATAGCATCGGTTGTATTTGGAGAAATAGAACCTAAAAATATAAGGGTATTAATAAAAGATACAGCATTTAAAAATGAAATTCATGAAGAAGTAGAATTAGAAGTTGATGGTGATTATAAAATCATTTATGGAAATGAAGAAGAAAGTCATAATAAGGGACATATATTCAAAATAGGTATAGAGGATAAAAACAAATATGGTGAAAAAAGAATATATGTACTGCCAGAAGATAAAAATAGTAGAATAAAAATTAATAGTATAAAAAGAAACTATGTAGATGATAAATCACCAGAATATCGCGGAATAATAGAATTGCAATATAGAGATAAAAGTATAGTTATTGTTAATGAGTTAGATTTAGAGGAGTATTTATATGCTATAATACCTAGTGAAATGCCTATGAGTTTTGGGTTAGAGGCATTAAAAGTACAAAGTATTACGGCAAGAAGTTATGCATATAACCAGATATTTAGAAATAGGTTTAAAGAATACGGTGCTAATGTAGATGATTCTGTAATAAGCCAAGTGTATAATAATATAGAAGAACAAACATTAGGAGTAGAAGCAGTTGATAAAACAAAAGGTATTTATTTAGAAAGTGGAGGTAAAGTTATAAGTGCGAATTTTTATTCTACATCATCAGGAAACTCAGCAAATAGTGGAGATGTATGGTTTAATAGTAAAAATAAAAAATTTCCAACGTCAACAAAAGAGTATCTAAAGTCAAACAAATTATATGAAGGAAAAGACTATGGAGACTTAAAAGAAGAATCCAATATGAGAAATTACATATTAGATCAAAATATTGAAAGTTATGACGCTCATAGTAGATGGTTTAGATGGGACGTTACTATGACGAGTGAGGAAATAAGAGATAGTATAAATAAAAGTATAAATTCTAGATATAAAGTAAATCAACACATGTTTAAATTTACTAATAAAGAAGGTAACAAAATAGAAGTAGATGATAATATAGAAGTTAAAAGTATAATAAACATAGAAATATTAGATAGAGGTGATGGAGGAATAATAAGAAAACTATTAATATCAGATGAAGAAAAAGATATAGAAATAAAAGGTGAATATAACATAAGATTATTATTAGCACCGAAAAAAGCAGACGATAGTAAAAAAGATATAGTACTAAATAGGAAAGGGGATACATTAAAAAATTATAGTTTATTACCTAGTGGATTTTTTATAATAGACGATGAAACAGTAGACGATGGAAAAGTACAATTTAAAATAAGTGGTGGTGGAAATGGTCATGGAGTTGGAATGAGTCAAAATGGTGTTAAGCAAATGGCTATGGAAGGCAAGAAATATGAAGAAATATTAAAGTATTATTATAAAGGTGTTGATATAAGGACAACAATGTAGCTATATGCTATATTGTTGTCTTTTTTATTAGTTGAATAGACAAGCATGATTAATTACAATATTAGTATAAAAGATTAAGGATGGAGGAGAATATGAGCATAAAAGTAAAAACAGAACAAAGCTTTTTAGTAGTTAATCTAGAAGGTGAAATAGATCACCATAATGCTAGTAAAATAAGATTAGAATTAGATAAAAAAATAAGTGAAACAGATAAAAAAAAATTAATATTAAATTTTGAAGATGTTAGTTTTATGGATAGTTCAGGAATAGGACTGATTATAGGACGATATAAAATAATGAAAAATTTAAAAGGTGAAATATACGCAACTAACTTATCTAAGGAATTGTATAGAATATTTGATATATCAGGATTATTTAGATTAATAAAGCATTATGATACAGTGGAACAATGCAAAAAAACAGAAAGTTAAGGGGGATAAAATGTATACAAATGAAATAACATTAATATTAAGCTGTAAGTCAGAAAATGAGGGATTAGCAAGAATGTGCATATCGGGATTTTTGATGAAATTAGATCCAACGATAGAGGAGTTAAATGATATAAAAACGGCTTTATCCGAAGGTGTAACAAATGCAATTATACATGGTTACGAGCAAAAAGAGGGAGAAGTAATTTTAAAATGTAGAATAGAAGGGAGAAAAGTATACATAGAGATAAAGGATAAAGGTGTAGGGATAGAAAATATAGAGCAAGCCACAACACCGATGTATACGAGTAAGCCACAATTAGAACGTTCGGGAATGGGATTTACAATAATGGAAACATTTATGGATGATCTAGAAATAATATCAAATAAAGAGAGTGGTACAATTATTAGAATGCATAAAACATTATGTAACACCTCTGAATAGGGGTTGGTATAATGGAAGATATATATGAATTAATATCAAAGGCACAAGCAGGTGATAAAAGGGCGACGGAAGAGATTGTTGAAAATAATATAGGTTTAATATGGAGTGTAGTAAAGAAATTTACAAATAGAGGTCATGATGCGGATGACTTATTTCAGATAGGGGCGATAGGATTAATAAAGTGTATAAACAAATTTAATTTAGAATATGATGTAAAATTTTCAACCTATGCAGTACCTATGATAATAGGGGAGATAAAAAGATTTTTAAGAGACGATGGAATGATAAAAATTTCAAGACCGCTAAAAGAATTGCATGTAAAAGTTAAATATTTACATGATACTATGTTAAAAGAGACAGGTGAAGAACCTAAAATAAGTGAGATGGCAAAGAGACTAAATGTAAATATTGAAGAGTTATTGTTATCGATGGAGGCGTGTAAAGATATTGAGTCTTTGTATTCTGTAGTTTATCAAGGTGATGGAAATTCTATATATTTAATAGATAAAATAAGTAGTCAAGGGTCGGAGGAAGATGTAATAATTGAAAATTTAACATTAAATGAAATATTGGACAAGCTAAAACCAAAAGAGCGTGAAATAATAAAATTAAGATATTTTCAAGATAAAACACAAACAGAGGTAGCATATGAAGTTGGGGTATCACAGGTACAAATATCTAGAATAGAAAAAAAAGTATTGGAAACGATGCGACGACATATAAAAGTATGATAATTTTATTATCATACTTTTTTTATTTGGGAATAGAATAAATTATAATGAAAAATGGAGGATAATAAGATGGGTGCAAAAATAATAGTAATATCGTTAAAAAGTGTAATAAAAGTTGGTGTGATAGGATTATGTATATTAATAGGTTTAATTTTATTGGGGAAGGGACTTAGTAAAAATGTAGATGAACAGTATAAGTTTAAGGCAGGAGAATATGTGAAAGAGTTTTACATAGATGATGAAATTGTGTATATAAAAGTAGAGTTAGGAAAAGATTACATAGACAACATTACATTTGAAGGTATTAAAAATGAAGAGGTAAGAGAATTATTAAGAGAATTAGCAAAACAAATATTAGAAATTCAAAGTACGGAGATAGAACTAGGTGATGAAGGAAGTGAAAATATAAAACAAATATTAGATATTATAAATAGTGCTATAAAAGATGGGACAAAAAATATTGAATAACGGAATAAAAAGTGATATACTAAATTATTCGAATTTGGTTATTATTCGAATTTGGTTATAAATGTAATAAGTATAGAATAGGAGGAAATATGAAAAAAAGAATATTAATTGTAGGTGGAGTAGCAGGTGGAGCATCAGCAGCGGCGCGATGTAGAAGATTAGACGAAGATGCAGAAATAATAATGTTTGAAAGAGGACCAGTAGTATCATTTTCAAATTGTTGTTTACCATACCATATCTCTGGCGTAGTAGAAAAAGAAGAAACATTAATTTTAATGACACCAGAAAAGTTTAAAGGTCAGTACAACATAGATGCAAAGGTAAATAGCAATGTGGTAGCTGTAAATACAGATGCTAAAACAATAGATGTAGAAAATACATTAACTAAAGAGGTAGTTACAGAAAAATATGATTCTTTAGTAATCTCGCCAGGGGCGGACGCAATAGTTCCACCTTTTAAAGGGTTAGATAAAATAGATTCATTTGTATTAAAAACAGTACCAGATGTTTCTAAAATAATGAAATTTATAAGTGAAAAAGATCCTAAACATATTACAGTTGTAGGTGGTGGATTTATAGGATTAGAAGCAGCAGAAAATTTAAGAGAAAGAGGAATAGAAGTTACTTTAGTAGAAGGTACTAATCAAATAATACCGTTTGTAGATAGAGAAATATCATATTTTGGTCAAAAAGAAATGATAAATCACGGTGTAGAAATAATATTAGAAGATTTAGTAGAAGGATTTGATACAGGAAAAGTATTATTAAAATCAGGAAAAGAAATAAATACTGATGGTGTAATATTAGGAATAGGAGTAAGACCATCAACAGGATTTTTAAAAGACTCTGGAATAGAGTTAACAGATAGAGGTTTTATAGTTACTAATGATAATTATGAAACTACAGCTAAAGATGTTTATGCTGTAGGTGATGCAATTTTAATTAAAAATAAAATAACAGGTAAATTAATGCCATTATCAATGGCAGGACCAGCTAACAAACAAGGAAGACTTGTAGCAGATAAAATTAATGGTAGAAAAATAGTTAATAAAGGTTACATTGGTTCAGGAGTAGTTAAATTATTTGATCTTCATATAGGCACAACAGGAGTATCAGAAAAACTATTATTAGGTACGGGAATTGATTATAGAGTAGCATATGCAGCACCTCCAGGAATTGTAGGTATTATGCCAAAGGCACATTTAGTTTTTTCTAAATTAATATTTGAAAAGAAAACAGGTAAAGTATTAGGTGCACAGTTTGCAACTACAGGTTCAGCGGACAAAAGAGCAGATGTTATAGCTACAGCAATTAAAGCAGGTATGACAGTTGAAGATTTATCAGATTTAGAATTAACGTATGCACCATCATTTGGAACAGGTAAAGACGTAGTTAATAAAATAGGTTATATAGCATCAAATTTAAAAGAAGATAGTTATAAACAAGTAACATTTATGAAAGTATATGACTTACTAAAAGAAAAAGCACAAGTAATAGACGTAAGAGAAGTGAATGAATATGAATCAGGACATATAAAAGGTACGGTAAATATACCTATGAGTGTAATGAGAAATAGATTAGATGAAATAGATAAATCAAAACCTGTTTATGTTCACTGTAGAACAGGTGAGAGATCATACAATATGACATTAATGCTTCAATCTAAAGGTTTCGATGTTAAAAATATAGCAGGTAGTTATGAATTTATTAAAACTTATGAAGAAGTATCATGTTACAACAATCCAGAAAGAGAAAATATTATGGTAGGGGATTGTTCTGTAGGTTGTTGCAAAAACTAAAAAACTAGGTGTGAAACCACCCGTTTTTACATATAACAATAGGTATACAAATATAAACGGAGGTAATTATGGAAGTAGGTCAAGTTGGTTTAAAGATGGAAAAAAATGAAGCTATAATAGGGATAATATTAGGACTACTTGTTCTTGTTACAGGTGAAAAATTATTAGGAAGTTCAATGTTGTTTTTTAGATTATTAATAGGTATGGGATTTGGATATGCATTAACAAGAGCATTTATGGGATTTGCAGGTTCTATAAATAGAGCATATGATGCAGGCTCTACAAAATTGATGCAAATATTAGCATATATGTTTTTAATAACATCAATATTAATGGTGTCATTTTTATATAATGCAGATATATCTACATACGGTTTATGGGTTAATCCTATAAATACAGGATTAATTATAGGTGGTATATTATTTGGATTTGGTATGACATTTTCAGTTTGTTGTGCATCTGGTGTTTTAACAGATTTAGTAACGGGTGTTTCAAGAGGACTAATAACTTTATTATTTTTTGGCATGGGTGTATTTTTAGGATTCCCATTCCAAAGAGGGGCACAGTGGACGAAAGATGCAGGGATATCAAATGATTGGATAAAAAAATCATGGTTTTCAACGGAAAGTTTTGAAAATGGTGTATATTTTCCAGACTTATTTAAAAATGATGGGCTACAAGGATATTTAGGTGCAGTATTATTAACTACATTATTATGTGGAGTTGTAATATACTTATCAAAAAAATATGAAAAAGGTAGAAGAAACAAAGGTACTTTTATAGGTGTTCCTTCAGAAATAGCACAATGTGTAGTACTATCAGATTGTGATAAAAATGTTGAAGAGTTTAAACTTTTTAGCGAAGAAACATATGTTAGACTTTTTGTTAAACCATGGTCAATGACTATAGGTGCAAGTGTAATATCAGTATTATTTATAATTTTAACAGGTGTAACTAAAAGTGGATGGGGAGCATCTACACCATATGGTTGGTGGTTTGGAAAATTATTAATGGTATTTGGAGTATCAGCAGAATCATTAGGATCATTTACTAATTTTCCAGCAGAATCTTACTCAAATCCATTTTTCTCTAATCCTGTAAATACTCAAAACTTTGGTATTTTATTAGGAACAATTATTTGTTTATTATTAGCAGGTACTTTTAAAAGTACAGTTACAACAGAAATTAAAATAACACCAAAGCAAGGATTATTATATGCAATGGGTGGATTATTAATGGGATTCGGAACAAGATTATCTAATGGTTGTAATGTAGGAGCTTTATATACACCAATAGCTAACTTTTCTTTAGCAGGTTGGGTATTCTTTGTTGTATTAGTTGCAGGTGGAATACTTGGTAATATAGTGGCAAAAAAAATTAGATAGTAAAAAAAGTACAAATAAAAAACCATGAAATTAAACACTTGAGAATAGTGTATTAGTTTCATGGTTTTTATTATGTTTTAAAAATAGCATAACGTTACATATTTCCAGTTATATATATTGTTAGTATCATTAATCCGAACATGAACGTAATAGTGACAAAAAATAATTTTGTAAATATTGTAGATAATTTAAAATCATCAATGACAATTGGTTTATAATTATTTTCTAATTTAAGTTTATTTAAAAAATATAATATAGGTTTAATACATATAAGAGATATTAAAAATAATATAGCTAGTTCATTGATTATTTCCGATAAATCTGGAACATCTAGTAAAGTGCTATATTCTTTATCGAAAAATATGGTCAATACACCAATTGAATTAAAAACTAGGTGAAATAAAATAGATGAAAAAATAGATCCTGTGTAAATAACTAAATATGTAAGTATAATACCTATAAAAAAAGAATAAATAAATTGATGTAAGTTGCCGTGTAGTAGTGCAAAGAAGAAACCATTAATTATAGCTTTAGTTTTAACAGGTACTTTTTCAAAGTTAGATAAAAAGAAACAACGCATTAAAAACTCTTCGAAAACAGCTGGCAAAAGAGCTATTGCTATAAAAATAGTAAAAAATGAATCTATTTTAAAATCGTCTATAACGTCTGGTATAGGATTATGAAAAAATGCAGATGCCAAAGTACTTGAAAAATAAATAGAAGGCAAAAACAAAAATACTAAAATAAAAATAAAAAAATAAGATTTTAGTGATAGATTTTTTACAATTGGAAAAGAATTTAAATTAGTTTTGTTTTTTCTATAATAGAAATAAAATACAATAAAATAAGTTGTAATAGTTTCTGGAATAGAAAAATATGTACCGTTAATTTTTAAAATTACAAATATAACAGGTATTAGTATTGCATAAAAATAATATGAAAAAATAAGTTCATAACTTTTGTTAATAGTAGATCTCATGATTTCCCCCTAAGTAATACAATATGTACAATTAATTATATACATGTATTGCATTACGTGCAATAGATACACTATAAACAATAAAAAAATTTTACAATATTATATATAATTTGTTATAATAGAAGTAATATGGAGGTAATTATGAGAGTTATAAAAAATCATGAAAAGGAAAAATGTTTAAAGGAACTAAATTTACCAATGGCAACGATGATAATAAATAAAGGTAAAATATATTATAATGACATGTTTAAGATGTGTTTTAATATTGTAAATAATGAATCTGTAGATGAAATAATAAAAAAATTAGATTTAAAGTCAAGCAGAAACATAATAGAAACTACTAATAATACGTATGATGTGTATATATCAAAAAAAACAAATGACGTAATAACAGCGGTATTTATAGATGCAACAAGAAATATAGAGTTAAAAGATATTAATAAAAACATGATAGGCTATGTAATTATAGATAATTATGAAGAAACTATTGCTAAACTAGAAATGTCTAAAAAAGGAATAGTGGAAGCATTAGTAGATAGAAAAATAAATGAAATGGCAAATAAGCCATCGTATATAATTGAAAAAATAGAAGTTGATAGGTATTTAATTATTTTAAGGTATGAGGAATATTTAAAACTTAAAAGTGATAATTTTTCTATTTTAGAAAGTATAAAAAAAATAAAGATAAATGATGATATGCAAATAACTATAAGTATAGGGTTTGGTATGAGTAAAACAAATTTATATAGTAATAAAGAATATGCAAAAACAGCATTAGAACTTGCATTAGGTAGAGGTGGAGATCAAGTAGTATTAAAAAATGGAGATAAATACGAAATTTTTGGCGGTGAAACAGAAGAAACAGTATCGAGAAGTGCAGTACGAGGAAGAGTAAAAGCCCAAATATTAAAAAAATTAATGGTAAGAGCAGATAAAATTATAGTTATGGGACATAAAAACCCAGATTTAGATTCATTAGGTGCATCAATAGGTGTAAACAAACTAGCTGTAGCATTAGGTAAGCAATGCAACATAATAATAGGAGAAGTAACAAGTAGTATAAAATTATTGCATGATAGGTTAGTAGAAGATGATAAATTTGATAATGATGTATTTATAACGGGCGAAAAGGCATTAAAAGAAATAACAAAAAATACATTGCTAATAATAGTAGATGTAAATAAAGGTGTATTAGTTGAATACCCTAAATTATTAGAGGCAAGTGAAAAAACGGTATTAATAGATCATCATAGAAAAGACATAGAAAGTATAAAGGATACTATATTGTCATATCACGTATCATCAGCATCATCAACATCGGAACTAGTAATAGATTTAATAAAATATTACAAAGAAAATATAAAGCTTGAAAAAGTAGAAGCCGATGCATTGTTAGCAGGAATGGTAGTAGATACGAAAAATTTTAGTTTTAAGACATCGTCAAAAACCTTTGAAAATGCTAGTTATGTAAATGTAGCTGGTGCAGAAACGTCAAGAGTACAAAATTTATTACAAAGTGGTATTAAGGAATATAAAATTAAAACAGATATAGTTAATACGGCAGTGCTATATGGAGACATAGCAATAAGTACTTATGTTGGGGAGATGGAAAATCCAAAGTTATTAATAGCACAAGCCGCAGATGAGTTATTAAATTTAGCAGAAATAAATGTATCATTTGTATTGACGAAAACCTCAAAAGGTGTATTAGTAAGCGCAAGAAGTTTAGGTAAAACAAATGTACAAAAAATATTAGAGAACTTAGGCGGTGGCGGTCATAGAACTATGGCGGCAGGAATCGTTTTAGATAAAACGTTAGAGGAAGTTAAGCAAATGATATTATCTTATTTAAAAATAATGGAGGGATAGCAAATGAAAGTTATATTAACAAAGGATATAAAAACATTAGGAAAAAAAGGCGATATAATAACAGCATCAGATGGATATGCAAGAAATTATTTACTACCAAAAGGCATTGCTATAGAAGCGACAGATGGAAATGTAAAAGTTCAAAGTAAAAAAACAGAAAAAATAGAAAGAGATAAAGAAGAAATATTAAATAATGCAAGAGAATTAAAAAATAAATTAGAAGAAAAAAAATTAAGCTTTAAGATGAAAATAGGAAGTAATGGTAAAGCATTTAGTAGTTTAACAAATAAAGAAATATCAAAAGGTATAAAAGAACAATTAAAATTAGAAGTAGATAAGAAAAAAATAACTGTTAAAAACCCGATAAAAGCAATAGGAAATTTTTCAGTAGAATTAAAATTACACCCAAAAGTAATAGCAACATTAGAAATAAGAGTGGATGAAGCTAAATAAATGGAAGAAAAAGAGATTTTAAAAGTTCCTCCACGCGATATAAATGCAGAAGAAGCAATACTTGGGTGTATGCTATTTGATAAAGAGGGTCTAGCAAAAGGTATAGAGAACATAAATGCAGAAGAGTTTTACAAGCCAAATAGCAAAGTATTATTTGAAGCTATGAAAGCTTTGTATAATAGTAACAGCCCCGTAGATGCAATAACTATAGGTGATAAATTAAATCAAATGGGCGTAATAGAAAAAATAGGCGGTATAGAATATTTAGCAAAAATATCTAATACGGTATTTACATCATCAAAAATAGAATCTTATATAGAAATAGTAAAAAATGCATATATAAGAAGAAGATTAATAAAAATATCAAATGAAATAGAGCAAGCAAGTTTTAGAGGTGAGGCTAGTGTAAACCAGTTAATAGAATTAGCAGAGAAGTCTATATTTTCCGTAGTGGAAAATATAAGAAGTACAGAGTTTGCAGATATATCAGATATTTTAGTAAGTGCAATATCTAAAATAGAACTTTTAGCAAATAGCAAAGGTGCAATAACAGGAGTTCCGACAGGGTTTATGGATTTAGATAAAGAAACATCAGGGTTTCAAAAAGCAGATTTAATATTATTAGCGGCAAGACCATCTATGGGTAAAACGGCATTAGCGTTAAATATAGCTCAAAATATGGCAATTAAGTATGATAAGAAAGTTGCGATATTTAGTTTAGAGATGTCAAAGGAACAATTAATAAATAGAATGATATGTAGTGAGGCGTTAATAGATTCGAATAAATTAAGAACAGGGGATTTAAACAGTGGGGACTGGAAAAAGTTAATAGAATCAGTTCCAATATTATCAAAAGCCAGTATATATATAGATGATACAGCGAGCATTTCAGTAACAGAACTTAGATCAAAATGTAGAAAATTGAAAATAGAAAAAGGTTTAGATATAATTTTTATAGATTACCTACAACTTATGGTATCAGGAAGTAGGAGCGAGAATAGACAACAAGAAGTATCAGAAATTTCAAGAACATTAAAGGCGATAGCTAGAGAATTAAATGTGCCAGTTGTAGCGCTTAGCCAACTTAGTCGTGGTGTTGAAAGTAGACAAGATAAAAGACCTATGTTATCAGATTTAAGAGAGTCTGGAGCGATAGAGCAAGATGCAGACATAGTATCATTTTTATATAGAGACGAATATTATAATAATGATACGGAGCATAAAAACATAGCAGAATTAATAATAGCCAAACAAAGAAATGGACCAACTGGGACAGTAAAATTAACATGGTTAAGTAAATATACAAAGTTTGGCGACACAGAAATTTAAATATTAAAAAACGTATAATCTATAATAGATTATACGTTTTTTAATATTTAAATTCTAAAACCCCACTATCAATGTATTTATTAATTTTAGCGAGGGGTATACCTGTATCAGAGACAAGATCACTTATTGTAATGCCGTAGTTATCTCGAACATAAGTACGAATAAAATTTATTTCATCCAACTCTTTCTTTTTGCAAATATCGCAAATAGTATCATCCATAGTAGTAAAATTAAAAAAATTATTACATTTTTTGCAACGTATTCTTTTCATATGCATCACCTCATTATAGTTATTCCGATAATTGTTCCCATTTATCAAAAAGAGTAGTAAGTTCTGTTTCAAAAATTTCTTTTTGGTTAAAAAGTTTTAATAATTTCTCTTGATCTCTAGAATTAGAGGGATCATTAAGTTGTTTATCAATATTTGAAATTTCGAGTTCAATGTTTGAAATTCGAATTTCAATTTTATCAATAGCATTTTTCTTTTTACGTTTTTCGCGTTCGATGTTTTTTTGTGCTTCACGACTAACTTTAGAAGTAGATGATATATTAGTTTCATTAAAAGAAACGTTAGAAGTATCTCTTTTTTCCATGTAGTAATCGTAGTCACCTAAGTAAGTTATGAATCCTTTATTTTTAAGTTCAATAACTTTATCGGCAGTTGAGTTTATAAAATACCTGTCATGGGAAATGTAAAGAACAGTTCCTTCATAATTTTTTATAGCATTTTCTAAAACTTCACGAGAATAAACATCAAGATGGTTAGTAGGTTCATCAAGGAGTAGGAAATTGGCTTTACTGTACATAATTTTAGCTAAGCTAAGACGTCCTTTTTCACCACCAGATAGAGAAGATATTTTTTTAGTAAGATCTTCATCATAAAACATAAATCTAGCTAAGTAGCTTCTAACTTCATAATTAGTGATAGAAGAATTCAAACTATCAAAAGTTTGAAATACGGTGAAGTCATCATTAAGTAAACTTTGACTTTGGTCATAGTAAGAGATATTTACGTTACTACCGAGTTTTATAGAACCTTCATTAGATTGTAACTCGTTTAAAATCAATTTAAATAAAGTAGTTTTACCAGCACCGTTTTGCCCAACTAAAGCGATTTTTTCGCCTCTAATAATGTCAAGGTCAACGTTTTCAAATAAAGTATCTTCAAATTTCATAGAAAGACCACGAATTTTCAGAACTTCACGCCCGCTAAGGATGGGGGAGCTAAAAGTAAGTTTCATAGTAGAATTTAAATCTATAGGTTTGTCAATAATATCTAGTTTATCTAAAAGTTTTTGTTTACTGCGAGCGCGTTTTACAGATTTTTCGCGGTTAAAAGAAAGTAGTTTATCAATAGCTTTTTTACGTTTTTCCACATCTTTTTGTTGGCTTAAATATGCATGGAGTTCAATTTCTCTGTTAATTTCTTTTTGCATTAAATAGTCTGTAAAATTACCGTTGTAGCAATTAGCTATTCCGTGTTCAATTTCATAAACTTTAGACACTATAGCATCTAAAAAATATCTATCATGAGAAATTATAATTAAGGCCGTATTAGAATTTTTCAAATAATTTTCTAGCCATTCAATAGATGGTAAATCCAGATGGTTAGTAGGTTCATCAAGAAGTAAAACATCAGGACTTTCTAATAAAGTTTTAGCAAGAGAAAGACGAGTTTGTTGACCACCTGATAAAGAAGATATATTTTTAGTGAAATCAGACTCTAAAAATCCAAGTCCTTTAAGAATACCAGTAATTTTACTTTTATATTCATAACCGTTTAGAGCTTCAAAATCCGCTGTCAAATTAGAAAGATTTAAAATAGCTTTTTCTAATTCTAGATCACATAAGTTATCAAGACTTTTTGTTATGTCATCAATATGCTTTTCTAAATCAACAAGATGATTAAAAGCAAGTTTAACGTAATCGTAAATAGTGTAATTAAAATCGGGGTTAAATACTTGCGATAAATATCCTATAGTAGCGCCTTTTTTTAAAAACACATCGCCAGAATCTTTAGAAAGAGTATTTGTTAATATTTTAAATAGTGTAGTTTTTCCAGCACCATTTATGCCGACGAGGGCAATTTTTTCTTTATTTTTTAAGGGGATAGAAATATTGTTCAGAACATTTTTATCACCAAAGTTTTTATAAACGTTATTAATAGATAAAATCACGATGTGCCTCCTTAAATAATATAAACATTTTACCAAAAAAAATAAAAATTTTCAAACTAGTTAATATAAAATATAAATATGTTTACATAGATAAATATAGATAGTAAAATAAAAAAAAGGTGGGAGGATATTATGAAAAAAGATAAAGTGAAAAAAAAGGTTTCTAATGCTGTAATAAAGAGGTTACCTAAGTATTATAAATGTATAAGTAAATTAATAGATTGTGGGATAGAAAAAATATCTTCAAATGATTTAAGTGATAGAATGAAAATAACGCCATCACAAATAAGACAAGATTTAAATAACTTTGGATGTTTTGGAACTCAAGGATATGGATATGAGTTAAAATTTTTGTTATATGAAATAGAAAAGATTTTAGGGTTAGATAGAAAATACAATATGATTTTAGTAGGATATGGTAATTTAGGGAAGGCACTTATAGATTATAAAGAATTTAAAAGAAAAGGGTTTGAATTTAAAGGTATATTTGACATAAATAAGGAAATTATAAATAGTGAAGTGAATGGGATTAAAATATATGATATGAGTGAAATGGAAAGTTTTATGGAAGAAAATAAAATAGATATAGTAGTATTAACAGTACCAAAAGAAGTTGTAAATAAAATATACCTTGAAGTATTAAAGTATGAGATTAAAGGTGTATGGAATTATACCCAAGAAGAATTAGAGCCATTAAATGGAATAAAAGTAGAGCAAGTGCATTTAATGGAAAGTTTAATGATGTTATCGTATAAAGTGAATGAGTAGAAGAAGGTGGAATAAAAATGGATAAATATGCAATTATATTACCTATAAGTGGTGGAATAATAGGATATTGCACGAATTGGTTAGCGATAAAGATGGTTTTCAAACCACATAATGAAAAAAGAATATTAGGGATAAAAATACCATTCACGCCAGGATTAATAGCAAGAGAAAGAAAAAGGTTAGTAAATGAGTTAAGCAAAACTATAGAAGAAGAAGTAGTAACAAAAGAGTCAATAGCGGAATTTGTAAAAAAACTACAATTAGAAAATGAAATAGATAAATTTTTGGAAAAAGGTAAAGAAGAGTTAAAAAATAACAAGTATTTAGTAAAAGATATAATAATAAAATATTATGATGGTGATGAAGTAGAGTTAATAGAAGTTATAAAAAATAGCAGTAGTGATAAAATAGCCAAATATGTTGATAGTGAAAAATTTAATATTGTATTAGATGAAATAAGTAAATATGTGGTTAAGCTGCTACAAGAAGAAATAACAGAAATATATTATGATAAGGGGATAAAATATTTAGTAAATCGAATGATTGAGATGGATGTAGATGAAGAAAAAAAGAAAGATATCATAAAAAAAATAGTTAATGAGGTATACGAAAGTATAAAAAATAGTGAAAATAAAGTAGGAGATTATTTAGGAGGTAGTGAGGAACATATAGAAAACGGGATAAAAGAAAATATAAAACCGATTTTAAATTATGTTAATAACTATGTTAAAAGTGAAAATTCAGAAGAATTGCATGTAGAGTTAAAAAAAATAATTAAAAAAATAATAGAAAGTAATTTAGGGAGTTTAGCAAGTGCATTTATCAATGTAGAAACTATATACCCAACTATGGTAGTAAAATTTACAGAGTATGTAGAAAATCCAAGCAATGAAGAGGAGATAATTGGGTATATTAATAAAGTGGTAGGAAAAGGTTTAGAGAGCAAAATAAAAGATGTAGGAAGATTAGTGCCAAAAAAAGTGTATGAAAATGTTATAAATAGTGGCATAGATAATATGTTAATTAAGTTAAAAAAAGGCAATAATAATGAAGAGATAGAAATGATTTTAAAAGAAATAATAAATATTGAAAATATAATAAATGAAAACGAAGAAATCATTTTAAAAGAAATAAAAAATATAATACATGTAAACACAAAGGGTAATAGTAGTAAAATAATAAGAGAAGTAATTAATAAGATATTAAAGCTTGAGTGTTATGATATAGTGAAATATGTACCTATTAAAGTTTCAAAAATAAAAAATATTAACAATATAATATGCATAGCTGTTAATAAAGTGGTTAATAAATTAGATATTAAAAAAATCGTTGACACAAAGTTAGAAAAAACTAGCATGATAGAGTTAGAAAGTTTAATAATGCGAGTAGTAAAGAAAGAATTAAAAGCGATAACAAATTTAGGAGCTGTGTTAGGATTTGTATTAGGAATAATTATGTTGTTTATTTAAAAAAGGCAACAGATTAAAAAAAGACAAAAAAAAACTAATTCTAGTTTTTTTTTTGTCTTTTTTTAATCTACTATTGTTAAGTTAGCAAGTTTAGCCAATTCTCTAATAGAATCTACTGAAACTTTTTTGCCGTGAAATTCGACTAAATCATCAAATGAGCCACTAAAAATATCTGTAGGTAAATATTTTTGCAATACTATTGCATTATCATCTACAAAAATTTCCACAGCATCCTTTTCGTTCAAGTCAAAATTTCTACGTAATTCAATAGGTATTACTATACGTCCTAATTCATCTATACGTCGTACCATTCCCGTCGCTTTCATATAACACTCCTTTTTAATTTTAACAACTAAATTATAACATTATATGTCATGTTATGTCAAATATATTGTAAAAAAACAAAAAAAAGTACAGTAAATAAAATAAAGGCTATTTCTAATACTCTAATACAATCCTTAGTTCTATGAAATCTAAGTAAATCATCAAACGATCCACTAAAAATATCTGTAGGTGAATATTTTTGCAATACTATTACATTATCATCTACAAAAATTTCCACAGCATCCTTTTCGTTCATGTCAAAATTTCTACGTAATTCAATAGGTATTACTCTACGTCCCAATGTACCTATGTGTCTTGTAGTTTCTGTTTCTTTCATATAAAACTCCTTTTTAATTTTAATAATAAGTTACAACTAAGTTATAACGTATATGTCATATTATGTCAAACATATCATAAAATTAACAAAAAAAAGTGTAGTAAAAAAAACAAAAAAAACATAACATATTAAAATAAAAGGAGGTAGTTATGTTAAATTACATATGGGGCGGAATGATATTAATAGGAATATTAGTATCAGCATTTACAGGTAATATGGAAGCAGTTACAAATACAACGATACAATCAAGTAGAGATGCTATAACATTATGTATTACGATATTAGGTGTTATATCTATGTGGTCTGGGATGATGAACATAGCAGAAAAATCAGGATTAATAGATACGTTATCAAATAAAATGTTACCTCTTTTAAAAATTATTTTTAATGAATTAGATGAGGATAGTAAAGCGTTTAAATATATAGCGACGAACATTATAGCAAATATGTTTGGGTTAGGATATGCGGCGACACCCGCGGGAATAAAAGCTATGGTTGAAATGCAAAAAGATAATAAGCATAAAGAAGTAGCTACAAATTCTATGTGTATATTTATGATAATAAATATGTCGAGTTTACAAATTGTATCTATGAACATAATAGCGTATCGTGCTCAATATGGTTCAATAAATCCATCAGAAATAATAGGACCAGGTTTAATAACAACAGTAGTATCAACAATAGTTGGCGTAGGTTGTGCTAAATTTTTTGCATATAGGAGTAGATAAATGGAATTTATTAGTTTGTTTTCAAATATGATAATACCTGTTGTATTTATAGTTATTCTGTATAATGGGTATAGTAAAAAAATTGATTTGTATGAAGCATTTAAAGATGGTGCCGTAGATGGGATGAAAGTAGTATTTGAGATTATGCCGACAATAATAGGGCTTATGTTAGCAGTTGGAGTATTACGAGCAAGTGGGGCGTTACAAATACTTACAAATATGTTAAGTGGGTTATCGGATTTAATCGGATTTCCAAATGAGGCATTACCCCTTACGTTTATGAGGCTAGTATCTAGTTCAGCATCTGTTGGATTGCTATTAGATATATTTGAGACGTATGGACCGGATTCGTATCTTGGAAGATTTGTATCGATAATGATGAGTTCAACAGAGACAATAATGTACACAATGAGTGTATATTTTATGAGTATAAAAGTTACAAAAACAAGATTTACATTAGCGGGAGCATTATTAGCAAATTTATCAGGAGTAATATTTTCGTTGTACATAACAAAAGTAGTATATGGTTATTAAATTTTATGGTATAATAACTATATATGATTATACATAAGGAGGAGTAATAATGAAGAGAATACTAGCAAGTGAAAGATATAATAAATTTAAATGTACAGGAAGTGAATGTATAGATAATTGTTGCCATAGCTGGGGAATAATTATTGATGATAAGACTATAGATAAATACAAAGGGTTAGAAAATGAACATGGGGAAAAAATTATAGATGCAATAGATATGGAACATAAAATGCTTAAGCTTGAAAAAAATGGAAAATGTTCCTTATTAGACGAGAAAGGACTTTGTTATATACATAGTAATTTAGGCTCAGAATATTTAAGCGTGACTTGTGCAAAGTACCCGCGAAAAATTTTAGAAGCTGGTAAAACTACATATGCTTCTATAGAGTTATCATGTCCTGTAAGTGTAGAAGATGCACTTTTTTCAAAAGATGAAAATACATTTTATGTAAAAGATATAGATAATAAACCCGAAAAAAATGTAAATCCATTAGATGATGCAGAAGAGGAGTTAATAACAAATATAGCTATTATGACTATTACTATTTTAGAAAGAAGAGAAGTAAGCATAAAAAATAGATATACGTATTTAGCGATGTTGTTTGATACTTTACAAAAAACGGCTAATGAAGGTAAAGGTATTAAAGAATATTATGGAGTATTAAATAGTTATAAACTTGCTATTGATAGAAATATGCTAGAAGGATTATTTTTAGGAATTCCAACAGAAAATAAGGAAGTTAAATGGACAATAGGTATACCAATATGTGATTTAATATATAAAGTTGCAGGTTATGGGGAGACATATAATGGCAGTAAAGAAAATATAGAGTTTAAGGAACAATTAATAAAAAATGGCGAGAAGTTAAAAGAAGAAGGATTTGAAACGGTAAAAGAAAGATATGAAACGGTGTTACAAAAATATATAGATGAAAATGAAGAAGTATTCGAAAACTATTTAAAAGAAATAATATTACTAGATATTTTTGGAACTAAAAAAGAAAAAATATTTAATAACATTATATCTTCATATATTACGTTAGAAGGATTAAAATATTTTATAATATTAGCAACGTTGCATAAAGATGAAATAGAACATAGTGACATAGTTAATTCAATATATTTATTAGATAGAATAACGTCACATAAAAAAATTTACATTGATTTTAAAAAAGAAATGCTAAATAAAAAAAGAATGCTAAATATAGAAACAATGACGCAAATAATATAAAAATTAAAAGAAGCTTTACAATGCTAAAAGTATTTAGTGTTGTAAGGCTGTTTTTTTAAAAAAATATGTATATTTAATAGAGAAAAGCAAATAAATAAACTTGATAAAAATATTTAAATTATGTAGTATAAAGAGTAATATGGTTTTTACATTGAGGAGGGACTTATGAAATATGATGTAATAATAGTAGGTGGAGGTCCATCGGGAATATTCACAGCATACGAGCTAACGAGAATAGCACCGAATAAAAAAGTATTATTAGTAGATAAAGGGCGAGATATTTACAAAAGAAGTTGCCCTATTTTAAATGGAAAAATAAAAACTTGTCCAGAAAATGGATGTTTGCCAGCATGTTCAATAACGGCAGGATTTGGGGGAGCTGGGGCATATAGTGATGGTAAATTTAATATAACGACAGAGTTTGGTGGTTGGTTATCGGACTATATGACAAAAGATAAATTAATGGAACTAATCGATTATGTAGATAAAATAAATTTAGAACACGGTGCGACGAAAAAAATAACAGATCCGTCAACAGATGAAGTAAGATTAATAGAGCAAAAAGCATCAGGAGCAGGATTAAAATTATTACGTTCAAAAGTTAGACATTTAGGAACGGAAGAAAATTTAGAAATATTAAAAAAAATATCAAAATACTTAGAAGATAAAATAGAAATGAAATTTGGAGAGAAAGTAAAAGATATAATAACAGAAGGAAATAAAGCAGTAGGAATAGAGTTAGAAAATGGCGAAAAAATTTTAGGCGAAAAAATAGTAGTGGCACCAGGACGAGACGGAGCAAGTTGGCTTAGTGAAATATTAATAAAAAGAGGGTTAAAAGTTGCATCAAATCAAGTAGATGTAGGAGTTAGATTAGAAACATCAGACGTTATAATGCAAGATATAAATAAACATTTATATGAAGGTAAATTTATATTTAACACGTCATTAGGAACTACAGTTAGAACATTTTGTTCAAATCCGTCGGGACATGTAGTAGTAGAGAACCATAGCGGTATAGTAGCGGCAAATGGACATGCATATAGTGATCCTAAGTTAGGGTCAGAAAATACAAATTTTGCACTATTAGTATCACATACATTTGATGAACCGTTTACAAAGCCTACAGAATATGCAAAAGCGGTATGTAAATTAGCAAATGATTTAACGTCTGGAAGTGTAATAGTACAAAAATATGGAGACATAATAAGGGGAAGACGTTCTACAAAAAAGAGAATTAAAGAAGGATTTTTAGAACCTACGTTAAAAGAAGCTGTTCCAGGAGATATAGGGTTAGTGCTACCATATATTACTATGAAAAGTTTAATAGAAATGATGGATGCATTAAATGTAGTGACTCCAGGAATATCAGCAGAGCATACGTTGTTTTATGGAGTAGAGGCAAAATTTTATTCAGCAAGACCAAAATTAGATAATGATTTAAGAAGTGAGATAGAAAATTTATACTGTGCAGGGGATGGTGCAGGTATAACAAGAGGGCTAGCACAAGCAGGAGCGGCAGGAGTACACGTTGCAAGAAGCATAATAAAAAACATATAAGTATAAAGGAGTTAGATTATGGAATATAAATACGAATCACCTTTAAATGAAAGATATGCAAGTAAAGAGATGAAAAAAATATTTTCAAAAGAAAAGAAGTTTACAACGTGGAGAAAGTTGTGGGTAGCTCTTGCAAAAAGTGAAAAGGAATTAGGGTTAAACATAACGAGTGAGCAAATAAAAGAATTAGAGAGTTATGAAAACATATTAAATTTAGAAGTAGCTGTTGAAAGAGAGAAAGTAGTAAGACATGACGTTATGAGTCACGTATATGCATATGGAGTACAATGCCCTAAAGCTAAAGGTATAATTCATTTAGGAGCTACGTCGTGTTACGTAGGAGACAATACAGATTTAATAATAATGCGTGAAGGACTTATATTAATTAGAAGTAAAGTAGTGTCTGTTATGAATCAGTTAATGAAGTTTGCAGATCAATATAAAAGTTTGCCAACGTTAGGGTTTACCCATTTTCAGTCAGCCCAGTTAACGACAGTAGGTAAAAGAGCGACACTTTGGATAAACGAATTATTATTAGATTATGAAGAACTAAATTTTATAATAGATAGTTTAAAATTATTAGGGTCTAAAGGTACGACGGGGACACAAGCAAGTTTTTTAGAACTGTTTGATGGAGACCATGAAAAAGTTAAAAAGTTAGATGAGTTAATAGCAAAAGAAGTAGGGTTTAAAGAAGTGTACCCAGTAAGTGGACAAACTTATTCAAGAAAAATAGATTCAAGAATATTAAATGTATTAAGTGGAATAGCACAAAGTGCGAGTAAATTTAGTAATGATATGAGATTGTTACAACATTTAAAAGAAATAGAAGAACCATTTGGTAAAAATCAAATAGGATCATCAGCAATGGCATATAAAAGAAACCCAATGAGATCAGAAAGAATATCAGCACTATCAAGGTTTGTAATGGTAAACACGTTAAATCCAGCATTTACGGCAAGTGTGCAGTGGTTTGAAAGAACGTTAGATGATAGTGCAAATAAAAGACTAGCAGTACCAGAAAGTTTTTTAGCAGTAGATGGAATGTTAGATATATATTTAAACGTATCGACATCGCTAGTTGTGTATGAAAAAATTATAGATAAAAGAATCCAAGAGGAATTACCGTTTATGGCAACGGAAAACATAATAATGATGTCAGTAAAAAAAGGATTAGATAGACAAGAAGTACATGAAATAATTAGAGAACATTCAATGGAAGCGGGGAAAGTGGTAAAAGAAAAAGGACTTAAAAATGATTTAATAGAGAGAATAGTAAAAGATAAAAGATTAGATATAAATGAAGAAGATTTAAAAGATACGTTAAAAAGTAAAAATTATATAGGAAGAAGTAAAGAGCAAGTAGAAGAATTTTTAGACGGATATATAAGACCTATAATAAAAAAACACGAGAATGAAATAATAGAAGATGTAAAGATGAAAGTATAATAGGAGGAATAAAAGAATGGTTAAAGCAATAGTAGGAGCAAATTGGGGCGATGAAGGTAAAGGGAAAATAACAGATTTACTAGCAGAAAAAGCGGATTACGTAGTAAGATTTCAAGGTGGAAGTAATGCAGGACATACTATAATTAACGAATATGGAAAATTTGCACTTCATCAATTACCATCAGGAATATTTACAGACGGCGTAGTAAATGTAATAGGTAACGGAGTAGCAGTAAACGTTGAGTACTTAATAGAAGAAATGAAATCAGTAGAATCAGCTAAAAAAGAATTAAATTTATTAATTTCAAATAGAGCACAAATTTTATTGCCACACCATATATTATTAGACGTATATGAAGAAGAAAGATTAGGGGATAAAAAATTTGGATCAACTAAATCAGGAATAGCACCTTTTTATTCAGATAAGTATGCAAAAGTAGGATTACAAGTAGGAGAGCTTTTTGATAATGATGGATTAGAAGAAAAAATAAAAGGTATTTATGAAAAAGTAAACGTTATATTAAAACACTTATATAATAAGGAAGAAATAAATTATAAAGACGTTTTAAAAACATTAGAGGAAAATAAAAAATTCTTAACAAAATACGTAGCAGATACGTCACTAATTTTAAGAAAAGCGATAAAAGAAAATAAAACTATTTTATTAGAAGGACAGTTAGGAGCATTAAAAGATACAGATCACGGAATATATCCATATGTAACGTCATCATCAACGTTAGCAGGATATAGTACAGTAGGTGCAGGAATACCACCATATGCAATTCAAAATATAGTAGCTGTTACAAAAGCATACTCTACAGCAGTAGGAGAAGGACCATTTGTAGGAGAATTATTTGGAGAAGCTGGAGAATTATTAAGAGAAAAAGGTGGAGATAAAGGAGAGTATGGTGCTACAACAGGTAGAGCAAGACGAGTAGCATATTTTGATGTTGTAGCTACTAGATACGGCTTACAATGTCAAGGAGCTACAGAAGTAGCGCTTACAGCAATTGACGTATTAGCATATTTAGAAGAAATTCCAGTGTGTGTAGCATATGAAATTGATGGGGAAAGAGTTGAGGATTTTGGAACTACACCAGAACTTTACAAAGCAAAACCTATATATGAAATGTTAAAAGGTTGGAAATGTGACATAAGAGGAATAACAAATTATGACGACTTACCAAAAGAAGCTAAAGAATATGTTAAATATATTGAAGAAAAAATAGGTGTACCAATTAAAACAGTATCAACAGGACCAAAGAGACATGAAATAATAACAGAAGTGAAATAAAAATTAATATTTAAAAATGACCTGTAAAGGTCATTTTTTTTGTTTAAAGAATAAGTATTACTACATAATTATAAAATATATTGACATATTCACCCATATATAGTGTAATTATACAATAAATACAAAATATATAGGAGGTTTAATTGTATGGAAAGTAATTTTAAAGAGAAAATTGAAAATCATAAAGATTTAAAAGGTAAAATCAAAGATAGTACCTATGAAAAACTTGCTAATTTATATGAAGAAATAATTTCATTTACATCAGCAGAGGAAATGATGGAAAAGAGTATTGAATATAGAAAAAAAATATTAATCATTAGAAGTCTCTTAGAGGAATATAAAGATGGTGATGATGAAAAAAGAAAAGAAATAATAGATTATTATATTAATAATAATAAGTTGAAAGAGTTAAATAGTATTGGTCTTTGTTGGTATTACGATATGAAGTTTAAAAGAAGTAAGGCAACTTTATATAGTAGTAACTACGAGGGTGCTAGTAATTGGGAAGAGAAATTTAAAGAAAAAGAATTTGAAAAAAAAGAAAAATTAGTACAATTCATATTTAAAACATGTAATATGCATATAAATAAAGGGAATAAGCATGTAAAATTAAAATCATTATCAACATCATTTTTTACTGTCCTTTATAAATACATGGAAATTGATAAAGATAATAATGCAAATTTATATATTATAAAAAATGCAGAAATAAATTTTATTGAAACTCATAAAAGAGAATCATTGCAACAATACATAGTATCGGAAAATAGAGTAGAAAACACAAA
This sequence comes from uncultured Clostridia bacterium, assembly GCA_947313885.1. Classification (GTDB taxonomy): domain Bacteria; phylum Bacillota; class Clostridia; order Lachnospirales; family CAMZNU01; genus CAMZNU01. Next base: position 26,091 of record CAMZNU010000009.1, read on the forward strand.
ATTTTGCATAGCATTTGGTGACGCTAGAGATAAGAACCTAGATAATTATAATAAATGGGGAAGGAATTATAATAAAGAACATATAGAAATAGTAGAAAGAAACAATGGAGATGAAGAAAATAAAACAGGTCTTGGTAGTCGCATCTCACCAATTAAAGATGAAGAAGTTATAGTGAGTCATGAGTTTTGGGATATTGAAAAGTATGAATCAAGCTCAGAAATAGAACCAGAATCAAAAAAATGCTATCATTTTACGTTTAATTTACCAGAATATGGTCATTTGCTTTATTGTTTCTTTAGACTTTATAACGATGATAGTGAAATAAATAATAATGAAATAAAAATAGATGACGATGCTAAAAAAGAAATGAAAGATTACATTAAAAAAATTATAGAGTTAATAAAAAAACAGATAGAAGAACTAGAAGAGCTAGAAGAAGTAGAAAAGATAAAAGATAGAAAAGAGATATTTAAAAGTATACAAGAGGAACTAGAAAATAAAATAGATGATGTTTCATATGAAAAAATAGAAACAGTTTTATCGCTTATAGATTGGAAAATAGAAAAGAAAGAAAAGAAAAAGATGAAAATACGTAAAAGAGATAACCAAAATACATTAAATCTAATAGCCAATTTATTTAAAGAAGGTCTAAAAAATGTATAAAGAAAAGGAGGTAATAATGAATAATAGTGATAACAATAAAATGTTTACCTTTGAATATATTGTAAACAATTATTTTAATAAATATGAAGTATACATACCAATAATTCAGAGAAATTATAAGTGGGACAAAGAAACAGCGGCAAAATTAGTAACAGATCTATGGGATGCATTTGATAATAAAAGGGGAAAATATACAGCAGGAATGATTACAACATACAAAGAAGAAGAAAAAGAAAATGGAAAAACAAAAATGCAACTAGTAGATGGTCAGCAACGAATAATAACATTATATATGTTACTTAAAATAATAGATCCATCTAAAGAGTACTTCACATTTAAATTTGAAAGAGATGATGGACTAGAAGAAAAAAAGACTAGAGAATATTATTTAAAAAATATTAATAATCATAAAGAATATTCTATTGTAGATACAGATAGATTTAAAGAAAATTATTACGAGATGGACAGAAGGTTAAAGGAAGCAAAAAACTATTCTAAAGAGAGACATAATGAATTTTGTGAATACATAATGAAAAATTTATATATGTTAATGCACATAAGTGAAATAGAGCCTTTTGATGAATTTATGAATATAAATAAAAACAAAACAAGATTTGTTATTTCGGATAGAATAAAAACTAATTTACTTTTAGATTCAAAAAAAGAAAATAAAGAAGAAGTTTTAGAACTTTTTGAACAATTATCAAAATCGATGTTTACAGATAAGGTATGGGATTTAGTATCACGAGGATATACGGGAGAAGAAATCATAGAAGGTAAACGTAAAAGAACGTATCATTATAAAGATGAAAACAGATTGAAACTATTATGCTGTGAACGTCATGGAGATAGTGAATATGATGTTACTAGTATATCAAAGTACGATTTTAAAGAAGAGCTACAGTATTTAAAACATTATAATGAACTTTTAAAAACAATAAAAGAAGATATGAATGCACAAAAATGGAAATCTTATAATGCATTTAATTGTATGTATGAAATAAATTATTCAGAAGAAAAAAGGTTCTTTTCAATAATAAAGGAAAAAAAGGAAAACTATAAAATAGAGAACTACTTTTTAGACGAGTACAAAAAATTAGGATATTTAGATAAAAATATTTTTATTGAAGCACAGTCATTAAGGGAAGAACGAGAAAATAAAGAGAAAGAAGAGAAAAAGAAAGAAGAGAAAGAGGAAGAAAATCTTTTAAAAAGCATTGAATCGAAAAACGATGAATGGATAAACCATGATGAAGATGATATTAAAATATTTGAAGAAATATATAAACAATATATATACCTAAAATACAAAAAATAGGAGGGAATATGAATAATACGGAACAGAAAAAAATGAACTTAAAAGAAATATTAGAAATGTACAGTGGAATAATTATTCCAGATATTCAAAGAGATTATGTTATGGGGTCAGGTGGCAAGAAACTTAAAAGTCTTTTAGATGCAATTAAAGAAAGTGAAAAAGAAAATAAAAAAGAAAATAAAAATTTTAACTTTAGTTGTATAATTGGTCATAGAGATGAAGAAAATAAATTTCATATTTATGATGGACAACAACGTCTAGCAACGCTAATTGCTCTGTGTTCATATGGAAATAATGATGAAGAGATAAAAAAGCTGTTGAATAAATTTTCTTTTACTAAAAGAGAGAAAGCTAATGAAATGTTAGAAGACACGTCAAAAATTAACGAAGAAGAGATAGTAGATTTTTCTACATATTCATTAAATGAGTTAATAAAAAATAAGGAGGAAATATCAGTAGAGTATATTTTAAATAACATATACTTTACTATAATTACAATTGATAAAATAAGTGATGCAGAGCAATTTTTTCTAGATATAAATGATGGTTTAGATCTTAAATCACATGAAATGTATAAGGCAGAACTTTATAATCACATAAAAAAATTCGAAGGTTTTAAAGAATTTGCTTTAAAGATGGAAAATGAGTGGCTTGAAATTTTCCGTAAACATAATAAAGCCAACGAACCAGAAAAGAGCTTAGTATACTTTTTACAATATTGCTTTAGAATGATGTGGATAGAAGATAAAGGATGCGATGATGAATTTAAACCATCAGATATAAAATTTATACAATATAGTCATATAGAACGTATAGAAAAAATAATAGATGGGATAAAAGCTGTTATTGAAAATTCAGGGGAGTTTAGTTATAAAGAAAAAGGATTAATTTTTAACCCTAGGAGTTACAGATATAAAGGAACACATTGGGACTTAACTCATAATAATTATGCTAATATGTTGAAAATATTTTTAGAAAATATAGAAAATATAGAAGAAATAAATAAAGATGTTGTAATGTGGTGTTACATATCAGCATCACCCGATAGTAGTGTTGACATATTAAATAAACATCTTAGGTTTATAAAAAAACTGTTAAATAATAATAGAGTTAAAAATAGTAAAGGCATTTTAGCCTATAACTTTGAGATACCAATATACTCAAGGTACTATGTAGATACTATACCAAAATATTATATTCTAAATTATAGTAGCGAAGAGATAGAAAATTACGATAAAAAGGAAGCAGATAATAAATCATTATTATTTTGTAATGACGTTATAAAGATTAATAAAGAGTTTATAAAAAATAATAATATAAATATAGATCTTATAGATAAATATATATTACAAGTAGAAGAAGGAAGTGAAATAAAAGTAATATTAGAAAAAGAAAAAAATAAATTAAAGTCATCTAAAATAAAAGAGATAGAAGAATATGAAGACTTACCATTTATTAATGGATTAATAGACAATTTATATACCGATGATAAATATGAGGAAATAAAGGAAGATAGCATATATAAAAAAATATTAGATAAAAGTAAAGAACTAGATCTAGATTTAGAAGGGGCAGAAGTTTTTAAACTTTTAATTAGAGAAAATATAGATGTAGAAAAAGTAAGTTTTAAAGGAGTTACGTTGAAATCTAAAAATTGTAACGGAACTGGACAAAACTTATGTGGCAAAGTTATACCAACTAATTGGTGCGATCTATTTACTATGGATAAAGATGATAGAGCAAATATGTACGAAAGAGAAAAAGGGGAAGAATATTGGATTGCGAAGATTACAGAAAATGAATTAGATAATTTAGTTAAAGAACTTAAATTAGGATGGATAGTAGATGGTGAAATTATTAGGTACACAGAAACGGACCCAAATAATGATAAGGTCCGTAATTCGGGTTTTTCTCCATATAAGCAAAAATATGTTGTTGTAGATATAATTAATTTTCATGAGAATTATAAAATGGTAACAAAGCACCCAAGCGCGGAGAATAGTCCTTGGCAAGATACTGAATATGGATATAATAATAAAGTAAAAAGATTTGCCTCAATATATAAGAAATATGTTAATGAACAAGACAATAATGAACAATATAAGGAAGAAATTGAAAAGGCTAACGAGTACATAGAAGAAGCGAGAAAACATTATAATCAATAAATTAAAATAAAATAAAAACCCCTTCAAGTGAAACTTAATTGTTTCCACTTGAAGGATTTTTTTATTTTAAAATAGTTTTATTTCACCTAGATAAAATAAAACTATTAAATAATCTATAACAATTAAAAATGTAAAAATAAATATAGTTGACAAACTCCTATTATCTTGTACCTAAGAAATTAATGTGTTATAATTTTGTATTAATAGAGTACATTGGAGGTAACTATGCTTAATGATAAACAAAAAAATATAAGAAACTTTTGTATAATAGCACATATTGATCACGGTAAGTCAACGTTAGCAGATAGATTAATTCAAAAATCAGGATTATTAACAGAACGTGAGATGCAATCACAAGTGTTAGATAATATGGATTTAGAGCGTGAAAGAGGGATAACGATAAAAGCACAGGCTGTGCGACTTGTATATAACAGAGACGGCGAAGAATATATATTAAATTTAATAGATACACCAGGACATGTAGATTTCACTTATGAAGTATCAAGAAGTTTAGCAGGGTGTGACGGTGCAATATTAGTAGTAGATGCAGCGCAAGGGGTAGAAGCACAAACATTAGCTAATGTATATTTAGCATTAGAAAATGATTTAGAAATAATACCAGTAATAAATAAAATAGATTTACCAAGTGCAGACGTAGAAAACGTAAAAAATCAAATAGAGGAAATAATAGGATTAGATACAGAGGGAATACCGCTTATTTCAGCTAAAAATGATTTGAATATTGATGATGTGTTTACAGCGATAATAAAAGATATACCAGCACCAGTTGGAGAAATTGATAAACCATTAAAAGCGTTAATCTTCGATTGTTTTTTTGATGCATATAAAGGTGTAATAGTATTTATGCGTATTTTTGATGGGGAATTAAAAAAAGGCGACGTTGTAAAATTAATAGCTACGAATAAAGAATTTGAAGTAGTTGAAGTAGGATTTTTTGGTCCAGGAAAATTTATGCCAACAGATAAATTAGTTGCAGGAAACGTTGGATATTTTACAGCGAGTATAAAAAATGTAAAAGATACACAAATAGGAGATACGGTTACATTAGTAAGTAACCCGACGACAGAACCGTTAGAAGGATATAAAACAGTAAACCCTATGGTATATTGTGGACTGTTCCCTGTAGATGGTGCTAAGTATCAAGATTTAAGAGATGCGTTAGAAAAATTACAATTAAATGATGCGGCGTTATCTTTTGAGGCAGAGGCATCAGCGGCGTTAGGATTTGGGTTTAGATGTGGATTTTTAGGATTATTACATCTTGAAATAATACAAGAAAGATTAGAAAGAGAATTCAATTTAGATTTAGTAACTACAGCGCCATCAGTTATATATAAAATATATATGTCAGATGGTACAAAAATGGATTTATCAAATCCTAGTGATTTACCAGATGTAACGACTATAAGCTATATGGAAGAGCCGATGGTAAAAGCAGAAATATTATTACCAAGTGATTATATAGGAACGATAATGGATTTATGCCAGACGAGACGAGGGGAATATATTTCAATGGAGTACGTAGAGGAGACGAGAGCGAAACTTACGTATATATTGCCATTGAACGAAATTATTTATGATTTTTTTGATGTATTAAAATCAAGAAGTAAAGGATATGCATCATTTGATTATGAATTAACAGGATATACAGAATCAGATTTAGTTAAATTAGATATGCAAGTAAATAAAGAAGTTGTAGATGCGTTATCGTTTATAGTGCATAAATCAACGGCGTATAACCGTGGTAAAAGAATGACAGAAAAATTAAAAGAAGAAATACCAAGACATATGTTTGAAATACCGATACAAGCTAGTATAGGAAATAAAATAGTAGCTAGAGAAACGGTAAGAGCTATGAGAAAAGATGTATTAGCAAAATGTTACGGTGGAGATATTTCGCGTAAGAAGAAACTTTTAGAAAAGCAGAAAAAAGGTAAAAAACGTATGCGTCAAATCGGAAATGTAGAAGTGCCACAAGAGGCATTTATGAGTGTACTAAAATTAGAAGATTAGGAATAAATATGATAAGAGATATAAGTGTGTACGTGCATATCCCCTTTTGTGTAAAAAAATGTTATTACTGTGATTTTGTATCATATGTAGGGGAAGAAAATAAATATGACGAATATATTAATCAATTAAAAAAAGAAATCGATGAATTTGATTTTAGTGATTATAAAATAGTAAGTGTATTTGTAGGTGGTGGAACGCCGACGGTATTAAAAGCGGAGCAAATAAACAATATAATAGAAGAAATAATAAAAAATAGATGTGATGACCGTGTAGAAATAACGGTAGAATGCAACCCAAACACATTAAATGAAAAATATTTAAAGGGATTAAAAAAAGGGAAAATAAATAGACTAAGCATAGGACTACAAAGTACAAACAATAAAGTGTTAAAAAGTATAGGAAGAGTGCACACATATGAAGAGTTTTTAAAAAACTATAAGTTAGCAAGGGTAGTAGGATTTAAAAATATAAATATAGATTTAATGTTTAGTGTGCCAGACCAAAGTGTGGAAACATTAGAAAAAACATTAGATGAAATAATTAAATTAGATCCAGAACATATATCTTTATATAGCTTAATAATAGAAGAAGGAACAAAATTTCAAAGTATGTATGATAAAGGTGAATTAAAAATACCAACAGAAGATGTAGATAGAGAGATGTATGAGAAATCTAACATTAAGTTAGAAAATAGTAGCTATATTAAATATGAAATTTCGAATTATAGTAAAAAAGGTTATGAATGTAATCATAATATAGGTTATTGGAAATTACGAGACTATATAGGATTTGGAGTATCGTCACATTCCTTTGTAGGAAATGAGCGTTTTAGTAATAGTAAAAATTTAGAGGATTATAAGTTACCTAATAAAGTAGTTGAAAAAATATGTGTTACGGAAAAAGATTTAATAGAGGAATTTATGTTTTTAGGTTTAAGACTAACAAAAGGGATAGAAATAAAAGAGTTTGAAAATAAATTTAAAACAGGGATAGAAGTAATATATGGGGATGTATTAACAAAATTAAAAAAAGATAAATTAATAGAAGAAGAAAATGGATATATAAGACTAACAAAGTTAGGTGTAGATTTATCAAATGTAGCATTAGCAGACTTCTTAATAGATTAGGTGAAAAATATGGAAATAGTATATGAAAATAAAGATGTAATAGTAGTAAATAAAAAATCTGGTATTGCTACCCAAAGTGAAAAAAGTGGTGAAAAATGTTTGCTAGACGAAGTACGTGAATATGCACCTGACGAAGAAATAGGATTAGTGCATAGGCTAGATAAACCAGTAGGTGGATTAGTAATATTTACGAAAAATAAAAATGCATTAAAAAATTTAAATGAGCAAGTGCAAAAAAGAAAAATTAAAAAAGAGTATGTAGCAGTAGTAAATGGTGAAGATGAAAACAAAGTGTTAACAGATTATTTATTTAAAAACCAAAGATTGAACGTATCTAAAGTAGTACATAAAAATTCAATGAGTGCAAAAGAAGCTATTTTAGAATATGAGAACGTTGATAAAGTGGAAGTAGACGGCAAAATTTTAAGTAAAATAAAAATAAAGTTGCATACGGGAAGACATCACCAAATAAGAGTACAGTTATCAAATAATGAAACGGCTATATATGGGGATAGAAAATATAACAAGCAGTTCATAAGAAAAAGAGGGGATTATAAATTAGGATTATTTGCCTATAAATTAGAGTTTAAACATCCTAGTAAAAAAACGATAATATCATTAGAAATAGACTTACCAGATGAAGAACCATTTAATTTTTTTAAATAGAGGTGATGAAATGACTTTTAAGGAAATAAATGAACAATTTAAAAAATGCCCTAAAAAAGAAATTACAAAGCTTATGGAAAGCTATAAAGATGATAGTAGAAAAAACGTACAAAATTTAATAAAAACCTATGAAAATAAATTAAAAAAATATAATGAAGAGTTAATAAGAATTCATAATATGATGAGCTTTGAAAGAGAGTTGTATGAAAAAGGGATAGAATTTATAGGCGGTATAGATGAAGTAGGAAGAGGACCGCTAGCAGGACCTGTAGTATCGGCAGTAGTAGTAATGCCAAAAAACGTAAAAATTTTATACGTTAATGATTCAAAAAAATTAAGTATAAGTAAAAGAAATGAGCTATATGAGGAAATAAAAGAAAAAGCATTGTGCATAAGTGTAGGAATAGTAGACTCTAAAAAAATAGATGAGATAAATATTTTAAATGCGACGAAGAAGTCGATGGAGGAAGCTGTAAGAAATGCGGATATAAAAATAGAATATTTATTAATAGATGCTTTAAAACTAGAAAACATTAATATAAAGCAGATGGCAATAATAAAAGGCGATGAAAGAAGTCATAGTATAGCATGTGCTAGTATAATAGCAAAAGTAACGAGAGATAAAATGATGGTAGACTATGATAAACAATATGAAGGATATAAATTTGCATCAAATAAAGGTTATGGAACACAAGAACATTTAGATGGAATAAAAGAAAAAGGAATGTGTGAAATTCATAGAAGAAGTTTTTTAAAAAACTTTAGAGGTTAATATGAAAAGAGATAAAAAAGCAGTAGTAGTAAAATATGACTCATCCAAAAGAGCACCAGAAGTAATAGGAAAAGGTGTAGGGCATGTAGGATATAAGTTAATAGAAAAAGGAAATGATAATAACATACCGATATATAAAGATGAAAAATTAGTAGAAGAGTTATTAAAAGTAGATGTAGGGGATAACATTCCAGAAGAATTATATGAAATAGTAGCACAAGTGTTAGTGTTTATAAATGATTTAGATGAGGGATATAAAAGTGAACAATAGGAAAAAAGGGTATGACTATGAATTAAAAGCTATAGACTATTTAAAAAATAGAGGATATAAAATATTAGAACATCAATATAGAAATGGAATAGGGGAAATAGATGTAATAATAGAAAAAGATGAAAAAATTACATTTGTAGAAGTTAAATATAGAGCAAATATATCAAATGGTTTACCGCGGGAAAGTGTAACATTAAAAAAACAAAATAATATAAAAAAAGTAGCTCAAAGTTATATTATGTCAGAGGAAGTTAAAAATAAAGATTTTACATTTGACGTAATAGAAATTATAGGAGTGAATGAAATTACGATAGAGCATATAAAAGATGCTTTCATGTAAGAGGAGGAAATAAAATGTCAAAACCAATAGTAGCGATAGTAGGACGACCGAATGTAGGAAAGTCATCATTATTTAATAAAATAGTAGGTGAAAAAATATCAATAGTAGATGACATGCCAGGGGTAACAAGAGATAGAATATATGGAGATGCAGATTGGTTGGGACGAAATTTCACGTTAATAGACACAGGTGGATTAGAGCCAAATACAGAAGATTTAATAATGAAAAAAATGTTTAACCAAGCGGAAATAGCTATAGATATAGCAGATGTGATAATGTTTGTAGTAGATGGTATAACAGGATTTTTAGATGCGGATATGCAAGTTGCCAATTTACTTAGAAAGCACCAAAAAGAAGTAGTGTTAGTAGTAAACAAAATAGATAACATGCGCTCAGAAAACTTAGATATTTATGAATTTTATTCATTAGGATTAGGAGATCCTATAGCAATATCGGCAGGTCAAGGATTAGGACTAGGGGATATGTTAGATGTGGTGATTGAAAAAATGCCATTAGATAATACAGAGCCAGAAGATGAGGATATAATAAAAGTAGCTGTAGTTGGAAAACCAAACGCAGGTAAATCATCATTAATAAATAAAATATTAGGTGAAGAAAGATTAATAGTAAGTGAAATAGCAGGAACGACAAGAGATGCAATAGATACATACTTTGAAAAAGACGGCAAAAAATATATGTTAATAGATACGGCGGGGTTACGTAAGAAAAATAAAATAAAAGAGAACATAGAGAAATATAGTATAGTAAGGGCGATATCGGCAGTGGAAAAAGCAGATGTTGTAATTTTGTTAATAGATGCAAAAGAAGGTATATCGGACCAAGATACAAAAATAGCGGGAATAGCCCATGATAGAGGAAAAGCGGCAATTATAGCAGTTAACAAATGGGATTTAATTGAGAAAAATGATAAAACGATGCGAGAGTTTACGGAGAAAGTAGAGACAGAACTTGCATATATGCCATATGCACCGAAGTTATTTATATCGGCGCTTACAGGACAAAGAGTAAGTAGATTATTTGAATTAATTGATGGTGTAAATGAGAATGCGACATTAAGAATTAGCACAGGGTTGTTAAATGATGTGTTAATAGAAGCTATGACAATGAACCAACCACCGTCGGATAAAGGTAAGTTATTAAGAATTTACTATATAACACAAGTATCAGTTAAACCACCAACGTTTATACTGTTTGTAAATGATACGAAGTTGTTACATTTTTCGTATAGAAGATATATAGAAAATCAATTAAGACTAGCATTTGGATTTAAAGGAACGCCAATACACTTTATAGCAAGAAATAAAAACGAGGGTTAAATAATGGAGAAAATATATTTAGTTTTATTTGGATATTTAATAGGTTGTGCGCAAGTGCCGTACTTAGTAAGTAAGTATATATATAAAGTAGATTTAAGAAAAGAGGGAAGTGGGAATTTAGGTTCAACGAATGTTTTAAGAACGTTAGGAAAAAAAGTAGGGATTACAGTTTTGATATTGGATATACTAAAAGTAATAATTGCATGTTATATAGCAACAAAAATATTTACAGGATTAGAAGATGTTAAAAGTGTCGCGGTATATACAGGATTAGGTGCAATAATAGGACATGATTTTCCATTTTATTTAAAATTTAAAGGTGGAAAAGGTGCGGCAAGTACGTTAGGAATGGTCATATATATTAATTGGATAGTTGGTATATCTGTATTTATTTTAGGGTTAATAATTACAAAAATAAAAGGATATGTATCGGTAGCATCAATGGTATCCCTAACGTTATCAACAGTAATATTTTATTTACTGGGATATAGCGGAGAAGTGGTAATAGTAAGTTTTATATTGTCAATGCTTACGGTAATACAACATAAAGAAAATATAAAAAGACTTATAAAGGGTACGGAAAGTAAATTAGGAAAAAAAAAGGGTGAAAAATGTCAAAAAAAATAGGAATAATAGGTTCTGGAAGTTGGGGTTTAGCACTTGGTAAAATGCTAGATGAAAATGGTCACGACGTAATTTTATGGAACAGAAATGAAAAATCCGTAAAAGATTTTGAAAAAACAAAAATCCGTGAAAATTATTTAAAAGGTGTTAAGTTTAGCGAAACTATAAAGATGAGTAGTAATAAAGAAGAGGTAGTAAAAAATAAAGATATTATAATAATGGCAGTTCCATCATCGGCAACAAGAGATGTAATGGAAGAAATTAAAATCTATATAGAAGATAAACAACAAATAATTAATGTATCAAAAGGATTTGATGGAAAAACTAAACAATCTTTATATGATGTAATAAAGTCAATAGTTCCTAAAAATGATGTATTTGTATTATCAGGACCTAGCCATGCAGAAGAAGTAGCAAAAAAAATGATAACGACAGTAGTTATAGCAGGAGAAGATGAGAATAAATTACAAAATTTGATAGATGTATTTTCAAATGATTATTTTAGAGTATATAAAACAGTAGACATAGTGGGTGTAGAAATAGGAAGTGCATTAAAAAACATAGTGGCTATAGCAGTTGGATTAATAGATGGATATGGATTAGGTGATAATGCAATAGCGGGACTCATGACAAGAAGCATGGTAGAAATTATGAATATAGGAAAGCAATTAGGAGCTAATCCAAAAACGTTTATAGGGTTATCGGGTTTTGGTGATTTAATAGTAACGTGTAGTAGTAAGCATAGTAGAAATAGACGTTGCGGATATTTATTAGGAAAAGGAATGAAGTTAGAAGAGATTCAAAAAGAAATAGGCATGGTAATAGAAGGGTTAGATGCTTTGAGTATAGCGAAAAAGATTTCAGACGAAAAAAATATAGAAGTGCCAATTATTACAGAGCTTCACAATATAATTTATAATGACGTAGATGTGAAAGAAGCATTAAAAAAATTATTAAGCCGAAGACAAGGTGAAGAATAAAAAAAATGTATAAATATTTTATAAATTTTTATAAAATATGTTGAAATAGAAAAAGAAATGTTGTATACTTTGGATAAGTAAATAAACCCGTATATTCTCATAATTGGTTGAGAGTTTCTACTAGTCACCGTAAATGACTAACTATGGGGTTATTAATATACGCATTATTTTTGTATATTAAAAACCTCATTTTAAATGGGGTTTTTTTATTTATTATTATATTTTGTGTATAGGAGGATATTATGTTTTCTTTTAAATTAAAAGAAAAAGGAACAACAGTTAAAACAGAATTGATGGCAGGACTTACAACTTTTTTAGCAATATCGTATATTATATTTGTTAATCCAGATATTTTATCACAAACGGGAATGGACAAAGGTGCATTGATAACAGTAACTTGTTTATCAGCTTTTATAGGAACTATATTAGTTGGATTGTGGACTAATTCACCTTTAGCCATGGCACCAGGTATGGGATTAAATGCATTTTTCACATATACATTAGTTATGGGAATGGATGTTACGTGGAACGTGGCACTAGGAGTTGTATTTATATCAGGTATTGCATTTTTAATATTAACGTTAACAGGATTTAGAGAAAAAATAGTAGAGGCAATACCATTAGAATTAAGACTTGCAATACCGGCAGGGATAGGATTATTTATAGCATTTATAGGAATGCAAAACTTAGGATTGATAGTAGGGAATGAAGCTACACTTGTAGGATTAGGAGAAATGACACCGACAGTTTTATTAGGATTGTTAGGATTAATTGTAATTGGGATTTTAGAAGTTAAAAAAGTAAAAGGTGCAATAATAATAGGTATTATATTTATAACAATGTTAGGAATGGTATTAGGATATGTAGAATTACCAAGTGAAATAGTATCAATGCCACCATCGATTAAGCCGATAGCATTTAAATTAGATATAATGGGTGCATTAAAAGTAGCTATGATAGGACCGATATTTTCGTTTATGTTTGTTGATTTATTTGATTCAGTTGCTACTATAATAGCCTGTGCTAAAGAAGCGGATATGGTTGATGAAGATGGTAAAATAGAAGGTATAAATAAAATATTAACAGCAGATGCAGTAGCTAGTGTTGCAGGATCTGTATTAGGGACGAGTACGACAACAACAGTATTAGAGGCAGCGACAGGAATAACAGCAGGTGGGAGAACAGGGTTAACAGCAGTAACTACAGCGAGTTTATTTTTAGTAGCGATGTTTTTCACGCCGATAATATCAATAATACCAGCTTTTGCAATAGCACCAGCTTTAATAATAGTAGGTGTTTATATGTTTAAAAGTTTAATAGAAATAAAATTAGACAATATAGAAATTGGTATACCAGTATTTTTAACGGTATCGTTGATGCCATTAACATATAGTATAAGTACAGGTATAACATTTGGATTTTTATCATTTGGATTAATACAATTAATATTAGGGAAAAGTAAAAATATTAAACCAGCATTATGGTTAATAATAATTTTATCAGCAGTAGAATTGTTATTAGTTTAAAAATTATAAGTTAAAAAAGCGTAGCTACTTTGTAGCTACGCTTTTTTTTGTAAAAGAAAAGAGTGAAAAAAAGCATTAAAAATAAAATGTTAAAAAATGTATAAATTTTGTATTAAAAAAGGGAGAACTATTAAAATAAGTGTGATAAAATAAGAAAAGAAAAGAAAAGAAAAATGTATAAAAATATAATTATAAGATTGACAATAAAAAAATAAAATGTTATATTATTATAATGCAATAAATTTATAATTATGCTTAAAAAGAGGTAGAATATTGCTTGATTTATATAAAAAAAATTATTAATTAGCTAAAAATGGTCAGAATATCCATGACTATTATAGACTTATTTTTAGAGAAGAGTTTTTAATTTAACGAGTTACTTAATAAGGGAGTGTTAAAATGGAGAAAAATAACATGAAGTTGAAAAAACTAGGACCAGCAACGCGTGTAAGTTATTCTAAAATAGAAGATGTTTTAGAAATGCCAAACCTAATCGAAATCCAAAAGAAAAGTTATAAATGGTTTTTAGAAGAAGGTTTAAAGGAAGTATTTAAAGATGTTTCTCCTATAACAGATTTTAATGGAAATTTAACGTTAGAATTTTTAGACTTTACATTAAATGAAGAAGAAAAGCCTAAGTATTCAATAGAAGAATGTAAAATACGTGACGCAACATATGCGGCGCCATTACGTGTAAACACAAGGCTTCATAATGAAACAACAGGAGAGAAAAAAGAACAAAAAATATTTATGGGCGATTTTCCAATAATGACGGATACGGGAACGTTTATAATAAACGGTGCGGAAAGGGTAATAGTAAGTCAACTAGTTAGATCTCCAAGTATTTATTACGCAATGGCAAGAGATAAGCATGGTAAAAAATTAATAACAACGACAGTAATACCTAATAGAGGTTCATGGATAGAATATGAAACAGACTCAAATAACATTTTTCACGTACGAGTAGATAGAACGAGAAAGTTACCAGTTACGGCATTTATACGAGCGTTGGGAATAGGCACTAATGAAGAGATACTTGATTTATTTGGAGAAGATCCAAAAATTTTAGCGACATTAGATAAAGATATAAGTACAAGTTACGAAGAAGGACTTCTTGAAGTATATAAAAAACTAAGACCAGGTGAACCAGCAAATGTAGAAAATGCTGAAAGTTTGTTAATTAACATGTTTTACGACCCAAAAAGATACGATCTTGCAAAAGTTGGAAGATATAAATTCAATAAAAAATTATCATTTGCAAATCGTATTGTTGATAGAACATTACATGAAGCAGTAATAGATCATTTTACAGGTGAGATAATAGCAGAGGCAGGTGAAATTGTAACAAGAGACCTTGCAGAGCAAATACAAAATGCAGGAATACCATCGGTACAAATCCACACAGAAGAATACCCTGTAAAAGTATTAAGTAACTTAAGTGTAGACCCTAAAGTATATTTAGATAATATTGGTATTAATTTAAAAGATTTTGGGATAACAGGTAAAGTGTATTTTCCAGTATTAATGGAAATATTAGAAACTTATGAAAATGAAGAAGAGTTAAAAGAATTAATAAATAATAATTACTCTAGGTTGTCACCAAAAAGCATAACACTAGAGGATATTTTAAGTTCAATAAATTATGTTATAAATTTAGAATACGAGATAGGGAACATAGATGATATAGATCATTTAGGTAACAGAAGAATAAGAACAGTTGGAGAGTTATTACAAAACCAATTTAGAATAGGATTTTCAAGATTAGAAAGAGTGGTAAAAGAACGTATGGGTACACAAGATACGTCAGTTATCACACCACAAGCATTAATAAATATAAGACCAGTAACAGCATCGATTAAAGAATTTTTTGGAAGTTCACAGTTATCACAATTTATGGATCAGACGAATCCGCTAGGTGAACTTACACATAAAAGACGTTTATCAGCATTAGGACCAGGAGGATTATCAAGAGATAGAGCAGGGTTTGAAGTACGTGATGTTCATAGTTCACATTATGGAAGAATGTGCCCAATAGAAACACCAGAAGGACCAAACATAGGATTAATAAATTCATTAGCAACATATGCAAGTATAAATGAATATGGTTTTATAATATCACCATATCGAAAAATCAAACTTATAGATGGAGTAGCAACAGTTACAGATGAGATAGAATATATAACAGCGGATGAAGAGGAAAATCTCATAGTTACACAGGCAAATGAGCCGTTAACAGAAGACGGTAGATTTATAAATGATAAAATAATATGTAGAAAAAAAGACACATTCGTTTTAGTGGATTCATCAAAAATAGATTTAATGGACGTATCTACAAAACAAATGGTGTCAGTGGCGACAGCATTAATACCGTTTATAGAAAACGATGACGTTACTAGAGCTTTAATGGGTTCAAACATGCAACGTCAAGCAGTGCCACTATTAAGAACAGATTCACCGATAGTAGGAACTGGAATGGAATATACTATAGCAAAAGATACAGGAGTAACAGTAATAGCAAAAGAAGATGGTGTTGTATGTAAATCAACAGCAAGAGAAATTGTTATACAAGGAGAAAATGGGGCAAAAACACATTATAAATTAATTAAGTTTACAAGGAGTAACCAAGGAACTTGTATAAACCAAACATCAATAGTAAGTGTTGGGGATGAAGTAAAAAAAGGCGACATAATAGCAGATGGACCATCGACGGATAAAGGTGAATTGGCATTAGGTAAAAATCCATTAATAGCATTTATGACATGGGAAGGATATAACTATGAAGATGCGATTTTACTAAGTGAAAAATTAGTAGAAGATGATGTATATACATCAGTTCATATAGAAGAATACGAAACAGATTCAAGAGATACAAAACTAGGACCAGAAGAAATAACAAGAGACATTCCAAATATAGGAGATGCACCATTAACGAATTTAGATATAAGAGGGATAATATCAATAGGTTCAGAAGTTAAGCCTAATGATATATTAGTGGGTAAAGTAACACCAAAAGGCGAGACGGAGCTTACGGCCGAAGAAAGATTATTAAGAGCAATATTTGGGGAAAAAGCAAGGGAAGTAAGAGATACGTCATTAAGAGCACCACATGGGGCTAGTGGAGTAGTAGTAGATGTTAAAGTGTTTAATAAAGAACAAAGTGATGAATTAGCACCAGGAGTAAATGAAAAAGTTTGTGTTTATATAGCGCAAAAAAGAAAAATTTCAGTAGGGGATAAAATGGCAGGACGTCATGGTAATAAAGGTGTTATATCAAGAATATTACCAGCCGAGGATATGCCATTTTTACCAAATGGAAGAGCTGTAGATATAGTACTAAATCCATTAGGAGTACCTTCACGTATGAATATTGGTCAAGTACTAGAAGTGCATTTAGGATTAGCGGCAAAAGCATTAAATTGGAAAGTAAGCACCCCAGTGTTTTCAGGAGCAGTAGAGGGTGACATAAGTAATACATTAAATTTAGCAGATGAATTTGTAAATCTTGATTGGGAAGAATTTTCAGATAAATGGAAAGATATTTTAGATCCAAATATATTTGCACAATTAGAAAGAGATAAAGATCATAGAGAAGAATGGAGAGGTGTATCATTAAATAGTGATGGTAAAATACATTTAAGAGATGGAAGATCGGGAGAGTTGTTTGATAATCCAGTAACTGTAGGATATATGCACTATTTAAAACTACATCATTTAGTAGATGATAAAATGCATGCACGTTCAACAGGACCATACTCTCTAGTAACGCAACAACCGCTAGGAGGAAAAGCACAGTTTGGAGGTCAAAGATTTGGAGAAATGGAAGTGTGGGCATTAGAGGCATATGGTGCGGCATATACATTACAAGAAATTTTAACAGTTAAATCGGATGATGTTATAGGACGTGTAAAAACTTATGAAGCAATAGTAAAAGGTGAGAACATACCTAAACCAGGCATACCAGAGTCATTCAAAGTTTTAAGAAAAGAGTTACAAGCATTAAGTTTAGACGTTAGATTATTAAATGAATTTAACAATGAAATAGAATTAGGTGAACCAGATGATGCGTCAGGAGAAGTAACATCATTAATAAATACAGGTGATGACATTACTACGTCGTTTATTAGAAAAGAAGAAGATGAAGTACTAGAAAAGGACATGGTATTAGAAGAAAATATGAGTATAGGAAATGAAGAGGCAAATGACATGCCAGAAGATATAGACATAGATATAAATATAGATATAAAAGATGATAGTATAGAATTAGACTAAGGGAGGCAAATATGTCAGATGAAATAGAAAAGGCACTAGTTTTTGACTCTATAAAAATAGGATTAGCATCACCAGAACAAATAAGAAGTTGGTCAAAAGGAGAAGTTAAAAAACCAGAAACTATAAACTATAGAACGTTAAAGCCAGAGTTTGGTGGTTTGTTTTGTGAAAGAATATTTGGACCTAGTAAAGATGGTGAATGTAGTTGTGGTAAATATAAAAGAATTAGATATAAAGGTGTAATATGTGATAGATGTGGAGTTGAAGTTAACAAAGCAAAAGTAAGACGTGAAAGAATGGGGCATATAGAATTAGCAGCACCAGTATCACATATTTGGTATTTTAGAGGAATACCGAGTAGAATGGGATTAATTTTAGGATTATCACCAAAAGAGTTAGAACAAGTTTTATATTTTGCGAGTTATATCGTATTGAAGCCAGGAAATCAAAAAGAGACAGGATTATTATATAAGCAAATATTAAATGAGCAACAATATAGAGATGCATATGAAAAGCACGGTAAATCTTTTACAGTTGGAATGGGTGCGGAAGCAGTAAATGAATTATTATCAAATATAGATTTAGAAAAAGAATCTATAAGAATAAAAAGAGAATTGGCAGGTGTAGAAGCTACAGAAGATGTATCAAAAATAAAAGCAGCTACAGGACAAAAGAAAACAAAGCTAATAAAACAATTAGAAGTAATAGAATCATTTAAATCATCAGGAAATAAACCAGAATGGATGATCCTTAAAAATTTACCAGTAATGCCACCAGATTTAAGACCGATGGTGCAGTTAGATGGTGGAAGATTTGCGACATCAGATCTTAATGATTTGTATAGAAGAGTAATAAATAGAAATAATCGCCTTGTAAAATTATTATCATTAGGAGCACCAGACATAATAGTACGAAATGAAAAGAGAATGTTACAAGAAGCGGTAGATTCACTAATAGATAATGGAAGAAGAAGTAGACCAGTTACAGGACCAGGAAACAGACAATTAAAATCATTATCAGAATTATTAAAAGGTAAGCAAGGTAGATTTAGACAAAACTTACTTGGCAAACGTGTAGATTATTCAGGACGTTCAGTAATAGTAGTAGGACCAGAGCTTAAATTACATCAATGTGGATTACCGAAAGAAATGGCATTAGAATTATTCAAACCATTTGTTATGAAAGAGTTGGTAGGAAGAGGTATATCACATAATATTAAATCAGCTAAAAAAATGATAGAAAATCTAGACGAAGGTGTATGGGACGTATTGGAAGAAGTAATAAAAGAGCATCCGGTGATGTTAAACAGAGCTCCTACATTGCATAGACTTAGTATACAAGCCTTTGAACCATTGTTAATAGAAGGTAAATCTATAAAATTACATCCATTAGTATGTTCAGCATACAATGCGGATTTTGATGGTGATCAAATGGCGGTACATGTTCCATTATCAGTAGAAGCACAAGCAGAATGTAGGTTCTTATTGTTAGCGCCAAACAACTTATTAAAACCTTCAGATGGTGAGCCAGTAGCAGTACCATCACAAGATATGGTTTTAGGTATATATTACCTAACTATTCAAAAAGAAGGGGAGAAAGGTGAAAACAAAACATTCTGTAATGAAAATGAGGCTATTTTAGCCTATGAAAATGATGTAATATCATTACATTCTAAAATAAAGGTTAGAAGAACATTAGAATTTAACGGGAAAAAAGAAACAAAAATAATAACTACGACAGTAGGTAGAATTATATTTAACGAGGCGATACCACAAGATTTAGGATTTATAGATAGAACGATAGAAGAAAATAAATTTAGATATGAAATAGGTTTTTTATGTGATAAAAAATTGTTAGGAAGTATAATAAGTAAATGTATAAATAAATTTGGATCAAAAGATACATCATATATGTTAGATGAAATAAAAAGACTTGGATTTAAATTTGCTACAAAAGGAGCATTTACAGTTGCGGTATCGGATATGGACATACCAGGTGTAAAATACAAATTGTTACAAGAAGCGGAAATTGACGTTGAGAAGACAGGCAAAGCGTACAGACGTGGATTATTAACAGAGGAAGAGAGATATATAAAAGTAATAAAAACTTGGAATGAAGTTACAGATAAAATAACAGCAGAGTTAGTTAAAGGGTTAGGACAATATAATAATATTTATATGATGGCGGATTCAGGAGCACGTGGTACTATAAATCAAATTAAGCAATTATCAGGGATGCGTGGACTTATGAATACACCAACAGGAGAAATTATAGAATTACCAATAAAGAGTAATTTCCGTGAAGGTCTTACAGTTATTGATTACTTTATATCAGCATCAGGTGCGAGAAAAGGTTTAGCAGATACAGCATTACGTACAGCGGATTCTGGTTATTTAACAAGAAGATTGGTAGATATAGCACAAGATATAACGATAAGAGAAACAGACTGTATAAGTGATGGTGAAGAAGTTCCAGGAATGGTAGTAAGTGCATTTATGGATGGTGATGAAAAATTAGAGCCGTTAGAAGATAGGCTAAGAGGGCGATGGTCAGTAGAGGACATAATACATCCAAAAACAAAAGAAGTATTAGTAAAAGCAGACACATTGATATCGCCTAGTCAAGCAATAGCGGTAGAAGAAAGTGGAATTAGAGATGTTAAAATAAGAACAATATTAACGTGTAAATCTAAGACAGGATTGTGTTCAAAATGTTACGGTGTAAATATGGCATCAGGCAGAACGGTAGGTATGGGAGAAGCTGTAGGAATAATAGCAGCACAATCTATAGGTGAGCCAGGAACACAGCTTACGATGCGAACGTTCCATACAGGAGGTATAGTTTCAAATAGAGATATAACACAAGGGTTACCACGTATAGAGGAAATATTTGAAGCTAGAAAACCAAAAGGTGTGGCAATAGTAGCAGAGGAGTCAGGAATAATACAGGTAGTAAACACAGGTAAAAAGAAAGAAGTAGTAATTAAAAATAATGAATCTGATAATATAGAAACATATCTAATACCATACGGTTCACGTTTAATAGTAGAGGACGGCGAATCTATAGAGGCTGGAGAGTGTATAACAGAAGGTAGTATATACCCACAAGATATTTTAAGAATCAAAGGTAGTGATGGAGTACAATTCTATATGTTAAGGGAAGTACAAAGGGTTTATAGATTGCAAGGTGTTGATATAAATGATAAGCATGTTGAGGTAATCGTTAGACAAATGTTACGACGTATAAGAGTTGAAGATAATGGGGATACTATGTTCTTACAAGGTTCATTAGTAGATTGGTTAGATTTTGAGGAAGGAAATAGAGAAGTAGTAAAAAATGGTGGAGAACCAGCAAAAGGTGAAAGAGTGCTATTAGGAATTACAAAAGCGTCACTTACGACAGATTCATTTTTATCAGCGGCATCATTCCAAGAAACTACAAGAGTGTTAACGGAGGCGGCAACAAAAGGTAAAGTTGACAAACTAATAGGATTAAAAGAAAATGTTATTATAGGTAAATTAATACCAGCAGGAACGGGTATGGATGCTTATAAAAAAATAAATGTTGAAGTTAAAGATGAGTTTAAAAAAGTTAAAGAAGTAGAAATAATAGAAGATGGAACAGAAATAGAACCAGAAAAAATAATAAAAGCATAAAAATAGTAAAAGCATAAAAATAATAAAAGCATAAAAATAATAAGGAATAAAAAAAGAGATTACATTATGTAATCTCTTTTTTTATTCCATTTAGTTAGTTTAAAATTTTTAATAAGATAAAGGTATTCCAGGACCAATCGGAAGACCAATTGTGAACCAGATAACAAGTAATATACTCCAACCTATCATAAATAACATTGAGTATGGAAGCATTAAAGATATAATAGTTCCGACTCCTGATTTCTTATCGTACTTTTGGAAGAAGACAACGATAAGAGCAAAGTATGACATAAGAGGTGAAATAATATTAGTTGTTGAATCACCTATTCTGTAAGCTAATTGACTAACTTCTGGTGAATAACCAAGTTGCATAAACATTGGTATAAATACAGGAGCCATAATAGCCCATTTAGCACTAGCAGAACCCATAAATAAATTGATAAACCCAGAAATTATTATAAATGCAATTAATAAAGGAATACCAGTAAAGTTAATAGATTCTAAGAAATTAGCACCACCAACGGCAACGATAGTACCGATATTAGTGTAATTAAAATATGCAATAAATTGAGCAGCGGCAAATACTAATACTAAATATCCACCCATACTAGCCATAGAATCCGACATAAATTTAACTACATCTTTATCATTTTTAATTGTTTTAGCTCCAATACCAAATGCAAGACCAGAAAAGAAGAAAAATAAAGCTATAACAAGAACGATACCACTCATAAATGCAGAACCGCTAAGTAAAGATCCTGTTTCTTGATTACGTAAAATTGCATTTTGTGGAACTGTAAGATAAAGCATTACTCCAATGAATATAGCAGTTGCTATATTAGAATATAAAAGCCCACGTTTTTCGTCTTCTGTAATATCGTGAGTAGTACCTACTTCATCACCTTCATAAGGACCAAGTTTAGGAATAACAATTTTTTCAGTTACGAACCATCCAATGAAAGTAATTACAAAAGTTGAAGCTACCATGAAGTAGTAGTTAGCAATTGCAGATACTTCATACGACGGATCAATAATTCTAGCGGCTTCTGTTGATATACCACCTAAAAGAGGATCTAAAGTACCGACTAAAAGGTTAGCACTAAACCCACCAGAAACACCAGCGAAGGCCGCCGCCATACCAGCAAGAGGGTGTTTTCCAAAACTTAAGAAAACAACAGCACCAAGAGGTATAAGAACAACGTATCCAGCATCAGATGCAACGTTTGACATAATACCGGCAAAAACAACAACAATTGTAATAAGTGGTGCAGGTGTTACAGAAACCACTTTTTTAAGTGCCGTTGATATTAATCCAGAACTGTCAGCAACTCCAACTCCAAGTAATGCAACAAGTACAGTACCAAGAGGAGCGAATCCAGTAAAGTTTTTGATGGCACTTGAGAAAATATATCTAAGTCCATCAGGTGTTAACATTGAAACGGCATGTTTAGTAGTTTCACCGATTTCAAAAGTTTTTCGGTCAATTGCTTGATATGTAACAGATACGTCGAAATGTGCCATAATAGCAGATATAACCATAATTACTCCGGATAATGCAAGAAAAATTGTTGCCGGGTGTGGTAATTTATTACCATTTTTCTCTACAAAATCTAGAAATTTAGTAAAAAAACTTTTCTTTTGTTGTACCATAAAAGTACCTCCTATAATTTTAAGTTTTAGCTAATAAATATTATATTGACTACAAATATAATTAAAAGTAGTCAATATAATGATTATTATAATGCAAAATAAGGATATAGTCAATAAATTGACAAATGTACATAGGAAAAACACAAAAAAATATATGTGTAAATATATAAAAATATGATACAATTAAAAAAATATTTTGTGAATAAGGAGGAAATATGTTAAATAAAAAAATATTAAATAATGTGTTAGAAATATGTTTATCAACAGGTGGAGAGTTCGCAGAAATTTTCGTAGAAAATAAAGAAGTGCAAAATGTATCGTTAATTAGTGGTGTAGTAGAAGGAACATTAGGCGGTATAAATGAAGGTGTTGGTATACGAGTATTTGATAAGGGAACAGTATTATATGGATATACAAATGATTTAACACCTAATAATTTATTAAAGGTTGCTAGTGAAATAGCATTAGCTGTAAAAGAAAAAACGGGTAGTAAAATAATATTACCGTTTATAGATAAAGAAATTGAAAATAAGCATATTATAAAAAAAGTGCCAAACACAGGACATAAAAAATTGGCAGTAGAATTTTTAAAAAATGCACATAGTGAAAGTATAAAATTTTCAAATTTAATAACAGAAACAAAAGGATCGTATTTATCGTGGGTTCAAAATGTATTAATTGTAAATAGTGAAGGGTTGTATGTAGAAGACAAACGAGTAAATACGCGAGTAGTAATAAATTCAGTAGCAACTAAAAATTCAGATAAGCAAATGGGATATGAAGCACCAGGAAGTATGGAAGGATTTGAATTTATTGAAAGATTAGATGGTGGTAAATTAGGACGAGACACAGCAGACGTTGCAACAAGAATGGTAAATGCAGATTTTTGCCCAAGTGGTAAAATGGACGTTATAATTGATAACGGGTTTGGTGGTGTAATATTTCATGAAGCTTGTGGACATAGTTTAGAGGCAACAGGTGTAGCAAAAGGGGCATCGGTATTTACAGGAAAGCTAGGTGAAAAAATAGCTAGTAGTAAAGTAACGGCAATAGATGATGGTACATTAGCAAATAAATGGGGTTCAATAAATGTAGATGATGAAGGTAAAATGGCACAAAGAAACGTATTAATTGAAAACGGCATATTAAAATCATATTTAGTAGATAAATTTAATGGTCAAAGTATGAAAATGGAAAGTACAGGTTCAGGCAGACGTGAGTCGTATAAATATGCACCAACCTCAAGAATGACAAATACATTTATAGACAATGGAACAGATAAAATAGAAGAAGTAATAAAAGATACGAAAGATGGATTATATGCAAAAAAATTAGGTGGTGGTTCAGTGCAACCAGCTACAGGAGAATTTAATTTTGCAGTATTAGAAGGGTACATAGTTAAAAACGGTAAAATACAATACCCAGTAAAAGGAGCGACATTAATAGGAAAAGGGCAAGAAGTATTATTAAATATAGATAAAGTATGTGATAATTTATTATTAGCAGAAGGAATGTGCGGTTCTGTTAGTGGTTCTATTCCAACGACAGTAGGTCAACCAACAATAAGAGTAAAAGACTTAACAGTAGGAGGTAGATAATATGAATGTATTAATAGAAGAAATAAAAAACAAAATATTTAAATTAGCGAAAGAAATGGGGTTTACAGATTATGAAATATATATACAAAAGGATAATCAATTTTCAGTCAATATATTAAATGGAGATGTAAGAGAATTTAAAAATTCAAAATTACAAGGAATTGGATTTAGAGGAATATATGACGGTAAGATGGGCTATTCTTTTAGTGAAAAAGTAGATACAGATATAATAAACTTGTTGTTAACCAATGCTAAAGATAATAGTGAAATAATAGAAAGTGTTGAAGAAGAAATATTATTTGATGGAAAAGTAAAATATGATCTATATAATGGAATGAATGAGAAATTAGAGGAAGTAGAAGTATCGACGAAAATAGAAATGGCAAAAAAAATAGAAGCTATGTGCCTAGAAAAAGATAAAAGAGTTAAGATGTTACCACACTGCCTATTATGTAATGGATTATTAGAAATAATAATACTAAACTCTAAAGGGCTAGACGTTAGTAGTAAAACTAATTATTGCTATGCTGTTGCATATGTAAATGTAGAAGAAAATGGTGAAAACAAAGTAAACGGGGATGTATGGATAGGTAATGACTTTGATGATTTAGATATAAGTAAATTTACAAAAGATATAGTTGAAAAAGCAGTGGCACAATTAGGAGCAAAAAAAGTAAAATCGGGAAATTACGAAGTAATTTTTGAAAATAAAGTAATGGCAGATTTTTTAGAAACGTTTAAATCAAATTTCTATGGTTACAATGTAGATAAGGGATTAAGTAAGTTAAAAAATAAAATAGATGAAAAAATAAGTAGTGAATTAATAACGTTAGTAGATACGGGTATATATAAAACTAACATGTCGAATAGAACATTTGATGATGAGGGTGTTAAAACAGAAAAAACAACATTAATTGAAAATGGAGTATTAAAAAATTATTTATATACATTAAAAATGGCAAATAAAAAAGGCGTTAAGCCAACAGGTAATGGATTTAAGTCAAACTTTAAAAGTATGGTATCTACATCTAATACAAACTTGTATATAGAAGAAAGTAAAAACTCTAAAGAAGATTTATTAAATAACGTAGGAGATGGGATATATATAACGAGCTTAAGTGGTTTACATTCAGGTGCAAATAGTATATCAGGGGATTTTTCATTAATAGCAAGTGGATTTATGATAAATAAAGGCAAAATAACTAACCCTATAGAACAGTTTACAGTAGCGGGTAATTTTTATGACGTGTTAAAAAATGTAAAAATGATAGGATCGGATATGAAATTTACTACAGGAGCAGTAGGAACACCGTCTATACATATAGGCAAATTATCAGTAGCAGGAGAATAAAATGATATCATATGTAAAAGGAACATTAGAAATTATAGGGGGAAATGAAGTAATAATAGAAAACAATGGATTAGGATATAAAATAAAGATATCAGAAAGTACGTTAAGTAAATTGCCAAACTTAGAAGAAGAGGTAAAGATATTTACACATATGAATGTAAGAGAAGATGATATATCTTTATATGGTTTTTTAAGTTTGGAAGAAATAAGTATGTTTAATTTATTAACGTCAGTATCAGGAATAGGTGCAAAGGCTGGATTATCAATATTAAATACGTTTACACCTGTAGAGCTTATGATGTTTATAATTGCAGAGGACGTTGTAAATATAAGTAAAGCAAAAGGTGTAGGTAAAAAGACGGCGAGTAGATTGATATTAGAACTTAAAGACAAAATAAATAGTAAAGCAGAATATGTAGAACAGTTAAAAAAGGAAAACAATGGAAAAGATGTAAGTAGTGTAAAAGAAGATGCAATTAATGCATTAATTGCATTAGGGTACGATAAAGATAAAGCGTTTAAATGTGTATTAGAAGTTGCATTGATTGAAATGGAAGTAGAAGAAATTATAAAACTTAGTTTAAAAAAATTATCGAGTAGGTAAAATATGAAACATAGAATAGTAACGTCAATAAGTAAAAAAGAAGATGTAAAAATAGAAACAGAGTTAAGACCTAGTAGTTTCGATAGCTATATTGGACAAAGTAAAGTTAAAGAAAATATGGAAGTGTATATAGAGGCGTCAAAAATAAGAGGTGATCAGTTAGATCATGTATTATTGTATGGACCGCCAGGGTTAGGAAAAACGACGTTATCAAATATAATAGCAAAAGAATTAGGAGTTAATATAAAAATAACGTCAGGACCAGCTATAGAAAAAGCGGGAGATATGGCGGCTATACTAAATGAATTAAATGAAGGTGATATATTATTTGTAGACGAGATACATAGATTAAATAGGGTTATTGAAGAATTATTATATCCAGCGTTAGAAGATTTTGCATTAGATATAGTAATAGGAAAAGGAGCAGGGGCAAAAAGTATAAGAATAGATTTACCAAAGTTTACGTTAGTAGGAGCGACTACAAGGATTGGAATGTTATCAGCACCATTGAGAGATAGGTTTGGAGTAATACAGAGGTTAGAGTTATACAATTTAGAAGATTTAGAAAAAATAATAGTAAGATCGGCAGGAGTTTTAGAAGTTGATATAGATGAGTTAGGTGCAAGAGAAATAGCGATGCGTTCAAGGGGTACACCAAGAATAGCGAATAGGTTATTAAAAAGGGTAAGAGATTTTGCACAAGTGAAACATAATGGAAAAATAACGTTACAAGTAGCTAAAGAATCTTTAGACTTATTAGAAGTTGATAAGCGAGGATTAGATATGATAGATAGAAAAATGTTAATGACTATGATAGAGAAGTTTGATGGTGGACCTGTTGGCGTTGACACATTAGCGGTATCTATAGGTGAGGACAGTACGACATTAGAAGATGTATATGAACCATATTTAATCCAGTTAGGGTATATAAAAAGAACACAAAGAGGACGAGTAGTAACAAAGCTTGGATATGAGCATTTTGGGATGCAAAAGATAATTAAAGAACAATATATTAATGAGAAATTATTTTAAGGAGCAAATAGAAATGGAAACGATAAAAATTTTTGGTCATAAAGTGCCAGATACAGATTCTACATGTAGTGCAATAGCGTATGCAAAATTAAAAAATGAGTTAGGAATAAAAGCGACGGCACATGTGTTAGGTGAAATAAATAATGAAACAAAATTTGTATTAAAACATTTTAATGTGGAAACACCAGAATTATTAGAAGAAGTAGGCGAAGGGGAAAAAGTTATTTTAGTAGATCATAATGAAGCAAAGCAATCGATTGAAGGTAGAGAAAAATGTGAAATACTAGAAGTAATAGACCATCATAGAGTATCAGATTTTCATACGACATTACCGTTATATTTCAGGTCGGAGCCTGTAGGGTGTACGTGTACGATAGTAGCAAAAATGTATATGGAAAATAAAGTAGAGATAAAAAAAGATATAGCAGGAATATTATTAAGTGCAATATTATCAGATACGTTAATGTATAAATCACCGATATCAACAGAAGAAGATAAAAAAATAGGGTCAATGTTAGAAAAAATAGCAGAAATAAATCATGAAACATATGGAAGAGAAATGATAGAAGCAGGTTCTAAATTTAACGTGATGACAGAAAAAGAAATATTAGAAATCGATGCTAAAACATTTGAAATAGAAGGTATAGAAATAAGAATAGGACAACTTATAGCATTAGATATAGGTAAAATAATGGAAAGAAAAGATAAGTTAATAATAGAAATGGAAAAAGTGTGCGAAGAAAATAAATATAATTTATTTGTTTTGGTAATGACGGACATTATGAAAAATGGAAGTGAGGTTATAATAGTAGGTAAAGATAAAAGTATAGGGGAGAAATCTTTTTCGATACCAAAAAATGAAAATAGTAAATTTATGGACGGTGTAGTATCAAGAAAAAAACAAGTAGTACCGTTAATATATGATAGTTTTAAATAAAATAAGTTACAATTCTCCCGTAATATTAAGTTTTACCGTAATATCAGGACTTGTATTAATATTATCTATTTTAACAGATGGAAATGTAAATAAATTATTTTTTAGCGTGTACCCCTTTGACCTTAAAAACATGCTAGGTTATGTAAGAATGTTCACTCATATATTAGGGCATAGTTCTATAGAGCATTATGTAGGTAACTTTATGTTTATATTATTATTAGGTCCAATCTTAGAGGAAAAATATGGTTCAAAAAACATATTTAAAATGATAGTAATAACGGCATTCATAACAGGATTATTTAGCATAGCATTTTTCGATGTAAGGTTACAAGGTGCTAGTGGAATAGTATTTATGTTTATATTGTTAGTATCTGTAGTTAACATAGAAAGAGGTAAAATACCATTAACATTTATTCTAGTAGTCGTATTTTATTTAGGTGAAGAAATATTTAATGGACTAGTAAAAGTAGATGATATCGCACAATATACACATATAGTAGGTGGGATATGCGGTGCATATTTTGGTTATTTATTAGGGAGGAGAAAGTAGTGAGTGTAAAGACAGAATTAAATGAATTTAAAAAATTGATAAAAGAAGAATTAATGGCATATGAAGACGGTGAAAAATTATTTTCGGATTGGGAAAAAGGATTTAATTTATTGTTAAAAGAGAAGAGAATAAGTAATAAAAATTTAAAAGAGAGTAAAGGAGTACAATATTTTGAAGTCAATGATGAAATGGAAATATTCTCTATAGCAGATGACTTCGTAATAGCGTACGATGATAATGATTTAAAAAGTTATTATAAAACGTTTGAATAAGAGGTGTTGTAGTGGAAAAAAACGAGAAAATATCTATGACAAAAGGAAGTTTAAGGTATGCAAGCACTAATAAGATGTTAACTAGTAAAATAAAAGCAAAGCTTACGGAGTCGATAGAAGATTTGTATTGGTATTTAAAATTTAATTTAAAACTAGATCCTGATAGTGTGAATAATGACACTATGTATGTAACGGATTTAGGTGGATTTATAATGGATACATTAATAGTATATAATAGGGAAAAAAACATAATTAAAATATCACCGCGTGACACATATGAAAAAAATTTTTATTATATACTAAATATAACAACAGGTGTTAAGTCAGAAAGTGGTAAAAATTTAAAAAAGCAAATAAATATTTTATTTAAGTTATTGGATTCTAAAATAGTCAATATAGAAATATTAGGAAACGAAAGCTATGTTCCAGAGCCTAAAAGAAGGCATAAGGGATATGAGGCTACAAATGTAGTAACAAGAGTAACATCGTTACCGAGTGGTGTTACTAAAAAAAGTAAGCAGTATAAATTAAATTATTCACCTATCCGTGTAAATTTGGTATTACCGATAGTATCATTAGCAATATTGCCAATAACATTAAGAAGTGACATTAACAATTATTTAGTAGGAAACTTAATCTTAATATTAATAGGAGTAATAACGTTAATAGGTCAAATTTCGAAAAATGATAAAAGTTCATGTATAAAATATAATATAGGGGTATTATATTTTAACTTTGGGAGATATAGGAAGGCAGAAAAATATTTCAAAAAGGCTATTGAAAAAGATGAGTATAATGAAAGAGCAGAGTTGGCACTTGGAAAAATTAAATATTATATATAAATAAAAAGATATCTAAAAATAGATGTCTTTTTATTTGCGTATTTATGAGTATAGTTTAATATATATGTATTGAAAGATTGAAAGGTAAAAAAAATAGAAGTATAATGAATAAAGAATATAAAAATATAAAAATATAAAAACAAACTAAAATTTGGAGGTTTATGTTGAAAAAATACGTATATGAATTTAATGAGGGTAATAGTTCTATGAATAAATTGTTAGGTAATAAAGGAGCTAATTTAGCAGAGATGTTAAGTTTAGGGCTACCGATACCAGAGGGTTTTATAATTACGACAGAAGCGTGTAAAAAATACGAAGAATATAAAAACACGCCAGAAAACATAGTAGATGAAATTTTTAATCATGTTGAAAAATTAGAAAAAAAAATAAAAGGTAAAAATAGTGAAATGCCTATGCTGGTATCTGTACGTTCTGGTAGTTCTGTATCTATGCCAGGAATGATGGATACTATTTTAAATTTGGGGTTGAATGATGAGACAGTTGAGCAATTAGGAAGAGCTACAAATAATAGAACATTTGCTCTTGATTGTTATAAAAGATTTATAATGATGTTTGGGGAAGTTGTTAAAGAGATTGATAAGAAAAAATTTAAAAAGGCATTAAAGAAATATAGAGAAGATAAAGGGTATGAAAAAAACGCTTATTTTTCAGAAAGTGAAAATGAAGAAATAGTAGAAATATTAAAAAAAGTGTATTTAGAAGAGACGGGAGAGATGTTTATAACAGATCCGCGAGAACAGTTGCGTGAATCTATAAATGCAATTTTTAAATCATGGAACAATAGCCGTGCAAGAGCCTATAGAAGAATGAATAAAATATCTAACAAATTAGGAACGGCAGTAGTAGTGCAAAGAATGGTATTTGGAAATATGGACAATAAATCAGGTACAGCAGTATTGTTTTCAAGAAACCCAGTGACGGGAGAAAATAAAATATACGGGGAGTATTTACGAAATGCACAAGGGGAAGATGTTGTAGCGGGGACAAGAACGCCAAAAAAATTCGCGGATATGGAAAATGATTTTCCGAGTATATATGAAAAAATAATAGAATATGCCCAAATATTAGAAAACCATTATAAGGAAGTACAAGATATAGAAATAACGATAGAGCAAGACGAAATATATTTTTTACAAACAAGAAGAGGAAAAAGAACGGCTACAGCGGCGATGAAAATAGCAGTCGATTTAGTTGAAGAAAATATATTAACAAAAGAAGAAGGACTACTTAGTATAAGTTGTGAGGATATAGAAAGATTATTACACCCAACGTTTAAAAATAATGAAGAAATGAGAAAAAATATAATAGGGAAAGGGCTACCAGCATCACCAGGGGCAGGAGCAGGTAAAATATATTTCACAGTAGAGAAAGCGGAAGAGGCATATAATAAGGGAGAGGATGTAATATTAGTAAGACCAGAAACATCACCAGATGACATAATAGGCATGGAAATAGCAAAAGGTATATTAACTGTATATGGGGGACTTACATCACATGCATCGGTAGTTGCAAGAGGTATGGGTAAATGCTGTGTATGCGGTTGTGAAGAAATAGAAATCTCGGAAGATGAGACATATTTTATATTAAACGGGACAAAATATATAGAAGGTCAATATATTTCATTAGATGGAAGTACAGGAGAAATATATGATTGTAAATTAGAAACGGAGCAAGGAAAAATAACAGGATATTTCCATAAAATTATGGAGTGGTCAGATGAAATAAAAAATTTAAAAATAAAAGTGAATGCAGATACACCAAAAGATGTTAAAAAAGCTATTGAATTTGGAGCAGAAGGTGTAGGAGTAGTAAGAAGTGAGCATATGTTTTTTGAGGAAAGTAAAATAATAAAAATACATCAAATGATAATGGCAGATACAAAAAGTAGTAGAAACGATGCAATAGCGGGATTAATGCCATATCAAAAAGAAGATTTCAAGGGTATATTTGAAGAAGTGAAAGAAAAAGGAAGCGTAACAGTAAGACTATTAGACCCACCGTTACACGAATTTTTACCAACTAGCGATATTGAGTTTAATAAATTAAGTGATGAAATAGGAATAAGTGCAAAAACACTAAAGAATAAGGCAGAAGAGTTAAAAGAAACAAATCCAATGATGGGACATAGAGGTTGTAGATTAGCATCAACGTACCCAGAAATACCAAGAATGCAAACAAGAGCAATAATAGAGTCGGCAATAGAAGTTGCGGAAGAGCAAAGAATAAAAATAGTTCCAGAGATATTAGTGCCGCTAATAGTGGGCATTAAGGAGTTTATAGCAATAAAGAAAATAATAAGAGAAGAGGCAGAAAATGTAATAGAAGAGAAGGGTGTTAAATTAGAATATAAAATAGGTGCTATGATAGAAACACCAAGATCAGCATTAATTGCGGAAAATTTAGCGAAGGAATCAGACTTTTTTTCAATAGGTACAAATGATTTAACCCAGTTAACATTTTCGCTATCAAGAGATGACGGTACAAAAATATTAAGAGGATATTTAGAAGATGGAACATTTCATTTTGACCCGACAGCAACTATAGATGTAGATGGTGTAGGGAAGTTAATAGAGATGTCAAAAGATGGCGGTAAAAAAATCAAACCTAATATGGAAATAGGAATATGCGGTGAGCATGGTAGTGATTTAGCATCTATATTATATTTTGATAAAATAGGTATAGACTATGTATCATGTACGACGTATAAAATTCCAGTGGCAAGGTTAGGGACAGCCCAGGCAGCAATTATAAATAAAATGAATAATAAAGCTAACAGGAAGTAAAGGTGAATAGATGAGAAGAAAAAACAAAATAATTTTATATCTTATGTTAGTTGTATTGATATTAGTAAGTGGATTATTAGTAGTTATAAAATATAAAGCAATCCAAATAGAAAAAAGGGTAGTAGATGTTAGAATATATTATAAGGATAAATATAATAAAAAATTAGGTAAAGAAACAGTAGTAACAATAGATGGTGAAGTTGTAGAAGAAAAAAATGCAATAATAGAAATGGAAGATGGAAAATACATTTCAGTACAATTTATTAAGAAGTATGTTGATAAGTATATATATGAAGATAAAGAAAGAAATAAAGTAATAATAACAGATTCAAACACGGTATCAATATATGATATAGGAGAAGAGGTTTATAAAGTGAATGATTCTACTCTTAATTTAAATATACCGTTAAGAGTAGAAAATGATAAAGCATATTTACCATATAGTTTAGTAAAAAACTTATACAATGTTAAATTAGAGGAACTAAATAAATACGGAATAATAGAAGTTATATTAAATGGCAAAGAAAAAACAGTAGGTGAAATAGCAGGCAAGAAAACTTATTTAACATATAATCCAGATAAAAAAGGTAAAATAGCTATATTATTAAAAAAGGGTGAAAAAATAAAAGTGTTATCAACGATAGAAGATGTAGATAGAATACAATATAGAAAAGTAATGAATAAAGATGGAATATTAGGATACGTACGAGAAAAAGATATAATAAATAAAAAGATTATAAAAAATGAAAAGAAAAAAAGGGAAGAGAAAAATATCGAACAAAGAAAAATTGAAGGTAAAATAGTTTTATTATGGGATCAAGTATTTAATACAACGGCAAATAATTTAAAAAGTAGAAGAAAAACCCATGAGGGAGTTACAGTATTATCACCTACATGGTTTACATTTAATGAAAACACTTTAGACGGTGAGTTAGTAAATATATCGGGAAAAGAATATGTAGACTTTGCCCATGCAAACGGTTACGAAGTATGGCCTTTACTAACAGA
The DNA here is from genome assembly GCA_947313885.1 of uncultured Clostridia bacterium. Classification (GTDB taxonomy): domain Bacteria; phylum Bacillota; class Clostridia; order Lachnospirales; family CAMZNU01; genus CAMZNU01. The sequence goes on from CAMZNU010000009.1 coordinate 60,488, forward strand.
TATTCCATCGGGTAAAGTTGATGGAGTTGGGAACATAGCTAGTAAGATTTTGCCATACACAGAAAAAAGGGAATATATAATTGAACAAATTATGAGATATATAGAAATATATGACTTAGATGGAATAAACATGGATTTAGAGTTTGTAAATGAAGATATTATAGATGATTACATTCAATTTTTAAGAGAGTTGTACCCAAAGATGAAAGAGAAAGGTAAAATATTATCAGTAGATGTATATACACCGAGTCCGTGGTCTATGTATTACAAAAGAGATGAAATAGCAGAGACAGCAGATTATATAGCGGTAATGACTTATGACGAGTATACAGGAGGTTCAACAAATTCAGGACCTGTAGCGTCAAGGGGATTCGTAGAAAAAGGTGTATTAGATATGTTAGATGAAGTTCCAAAAGAAAAAATATTAATGGGTATACCGTTCTATACGAGAGTGTGGCGTTTTGAACAACTTAAAAATGAAACTAAAAGAACTATAACAAATTTTGGTATGAATTCTGGAAAAGATTTTTTTACTAGTAGAGGCGGAGAACTTGTTTGGGACGAAGAAACAGGATATTTTTATTCAGAAGTTGCAGACGTCGAATATGGAAATATAGTAAGATATGAGGCGTGGCTGGAAACTATAAGGTCAATAAATATTAAACTTGGAATATTTAAAGAAAATGATTTAGGTGGAATTGCACTTTGGAAACGTGGTTTAGAAGATGAAGATGTGTGGGAAACAATTAGAAGTGCAGTGGATTAGTACAGAATAAAATAGTAAAGCATGGAGGGGATAATATGAATACAGAAGAAAATAGTGTTGAAAATAAAAAAAATGGATTTATGATAAATAAAATAACACTAAAAAATTATAAAATGTATGAAAATAAACAATTAGAATTTAAATCTAACTTTACTATTTTAGTTGGAGAAAATGCTAGCGGTAAAACTACAATTTTAGATGGTGTTGCTACAGGCATCGGTTGTTTTTTATTAGGATTTAAAAATATAAATAATAGACAAACCCATACAATTAAAAATAGAGATATTAGAACTATTTATAAAAGAAAAGAAGATAGCAATATTGAAGTATCGATTAAAACTCCTGTAGAAATTATTATGGACGTAGAAATAGATAATAAAAAATGTACTATTAAAAGAAAGAAGAACGATGAAAATGGTCAATCTAATTTTTTAAAAAAAGAAAATAAAGATATATTAAAAGAAATAAAAAAATTAGAGGAAGATATAGATTCAGATGATGATGAAAGTAAATTATTACTACCTGTATTTTCATACCATGGTACAGGAAGATTGTGGGAACAAGATTATAAAAAAACATCTAAGATGGAACTATTAAAACGATTAGATGGATATAATAATTCATTAGAAGCAAAATCTAATTATAGAAATTTTGTTACTTGGTTTGAAAAACTTGCAAGAGCAGAATTTAGCCAAAGAAAACCAAATAAAACATTAAAAAGTGTAAAAGACACTATAATCTACACATTGGAATATTTAAATAAAGATAAAAAAATTGAAAATATAGATTATAGAGAGGGTGATTTAGAAATTTACTATGAAAATGGTGATGTAGATAGAATAGGTCAAATGAGTGATGGATATAGAAATATAATAGGAATAGTAAGCGATATAGCATATAGAATATGTATATTAAATTTAGGTATGGAAAACAATATAAAAAATACATCTGGCATAGTTTTAATAGATGAAATAGATTTACACTTACATCCTTTATGGCAAAAGAAAATAGTTGGCGTATTGAAAAATGTATTTCCAAATGTACAGTTTATAGCTACGACACATTCACCATTTATAATACAATGTATGGAAAGAAACGAAATAATAAGATTATCAGAAGAAGAACGTAAAGAAGAATTATCAGTTGATGGGACAGAAATGAGCATAGAAGAGATAGCAGAAAATGTTATGAACGTTGAAACTCCTCAAAGGCACCAAAGAGAAAAAAAAATGTTAGATATGGCTACAGAGAAATTAAAGTAATCAAAGGGACAAAAAAAGGTAAAAAAGCAAAAGAAGAGGTTAGAGAAATATTAAAGTTTTATAATAAAAAAGATTCAGATAATAGAGCTAATGATATATGCAGTGAAAGGAGAGATTCCTTTGAAAAAGCAAAAGAAGTATTAAAAGATTATATAAAAATGAAAAATTGTACATCACAAAAAGAAACCGTAATAAATATGACAGCAAATAATTGCAATCAATTTATTTCAGTATGGTTAGAAGTTTTCAAAGATCACCCAGAGGTGAAAAGAGAAATGATAAAGAACATAAAAGGAACAGCAATAGAATGTTATGATGAAAATATAAACCCGATACAATCAATACATAGAGATAAAAAATAAAAATAAAAAAGGTCGTACAATCAAATTTGATTGTACGACCTTTTTTATTGAAATAATGCAAAAACAATTATATTAGTATATAATGTAATAAAAACACGAAAAGGAGTATAAAGATGAGTGAAGATGATGAAAAGGAGAAAAAATATAAGTTTCAAAAATTAGCACCAATAAGCAGTGAAGAGGAATGCGATATAGAAGCATATGAAGATATATTAGATTTTATTTTTGAAAAGGGTAATGAAGATTTAAGAAATATAGCAATAACAGGAACTTACGGTTCTGGTAAAAGTAGCGTTATAAAAACTTATGAAAGAAAACGAAATAAAAAAAAGAAAACAAATTTTGTATATGTATCTCTTGCCCAATTTGATGTTAATGATGAAGAAAAAAGAAGTAAAGATAATGATGAAGAAAAAAGAAGTGAAGATTACGATGAAGAAAAAAGAAGTGAAGATAATGATGAAGAAAAAAGAAGTGCAGAAATAGAAAGAAAGTTAATAAACCAGTTAATACACCAAATAGAACCCAATAAAATTAGTCAGGCACATTTTAAAATACATGAAAATGTGCCTAAAGTTAAAATGTGCGCAAATGCATTAGTTGTAACTTTATTTATAAGTTTTATACTATACATACTAAATTATAATAAGATTGTAGAGATGATTAAAACCTCTAAATTACTTGAGGGATCTACCCTATTAGAAAATGATAGTTATTTAATATGTACAGAAAGAGCTTTTATTACTTCGATAATTGTAAGCATAATAATAGTAAACTTATTTATATTCAAACTAATAAAAGCTCAAAAAGAAAATAATATTTTAAGAAGAATATCAGTAGGTAATGGTGAAATAGAAATGTCCGACAACAAACCAGAAGACTATTTTGATAAATATTTAAATGAAGTAATTTATATATTTAAAAATTCAAGTATAGACGTTGTAGTGTATGAAGATATAGATAGGTTTGATAATAAAAAAATATTTAATAGACTTATGGAAATAAATAAATTGATAAATGTAAGAATAGATATACCAATAAGATTTTTTTATTTAGTGAGAGAAGAATTATTTTCAGTAGATGATAAAACAAAGTTTTTTGACTACGTAATACCAATAGTGCCAGTAGTACACAGCTCTAACTCTTATGCTAAGTTTAAAGAAATTTTAGAAGAAGATGAAGTAGATGAAATACTTTTGAGAAATGTATCAATGTATATAAACAATATGAGAATTATAAAAAATATTTGTAATGAATATATAATATATAAAAAGAAATTATTTAAAATAGGAGAAGGATACCCAGACTTAGATGAAAGAAAAATGTTTGCAATGATAGTGTATAAAAATATGTTTCCAGATGATTTTGAAAAACTACAAAATAGAGATGGAATATTATTTGAAATAATAGAAAAGCAAGATAAAAATGTGTATAAACCTGAAAAGTATATAGTGTTAGATATAATGATAAATCATGGATATATTGTAGGAGATTACTACCAATACATAGCACCGTTTTATACAGGTAGTCTTTCGCACAGAGATGAACATTTTTTGAAAAAAATAAGAAGCGGAAATACAAGTGAAGAAGAAAAAGTGAGTATGTGGACGTATATACCAGATAGTCCTAAAAAAATATTATCAATGTTATCAGATGATGAATTTATAAGATATAAAATTTTAAATGTTTCATTATTAGATGAACTATATGATATGTACGAATTAGAAGAGTATAGAATGGTATATGTAATTATAGGTATTGTAAAATTAATATTACAAGAAAAAAATCTTAACTTCATATCATACTTTGTGAAATATGGGAATAATATTTATAATTTTATGGATGATATTGATAGGCATGATAACGAGATACACAAAACAATGATAAAAAATAAATCTATATTTACGCAAGATGAAGTTAAAAAATATATAATACATTATTTTTTTTATTGTAATATAGAGTTAGGGATAGCAAATATAGTAGAAGAATATATTAATGACAATGGTATGGGAGAATATATCGAAATAATAAAAATGTGTAGTAAAGAAATATCTTTCTTAGAAAGTGGTGTTACTTCAGAAGATAAAAGTAATGCAACAAGTTTATTAGAGTATAATTGTACACCTATTGAAGTGAAAATATATATAATGAAAAAACTAAATACAAAAGAAATGATGAAAAGATTAATAGAAATAGAGTGTAAACAAATAGAAGAAAGCTTAAAAAAAGAAAAAGGAATATTTAGTGATAATTTTGATGAAATTAAAGAAGCGAAATTACAAAATAGAATATTGATGATATACATATTACTTAAAGAAGTTGACAACAAACATAATATAGATATTATAATATCAGATTATCGTAGAAATATTTTATTTGGTGACGTAGTTGTAAAAGAATTTGAAAGTAAAAAGAAAAAAATAGAAAATATTGAACAATTATTAAATGAAAAATTTACATTAAAGAGTACAAGAAAGAAAACTAATGAGATAAAAAAAATAATATATATGATATCGGAGAAAATTAGAAAAGACAGAGAAATAGGAAAAGAAATAGAAAAATTAGTAAGAGAAAAAATAAAAGAAAGGAAAAATATAAATAAAAAAGAAGAATGGGAACTAGTAGAAAACTTCAAAAAACAAACAACTCAAAAAGTAGATGATAAAATAATACATAAAGAAGTAGCAGAGATAATAGAAAATCACTTAAAGTACCAAATAATAAAAAACAACATAAACGAAGTAATAAAGAGTAAAGAAGAAATCAACTATGATTTATTAAAAAAATTATTAGAAGATGAAGAAATTGAGATAGTAAATAGAAGAAAATTATTAAAAAGCAAAGAAGACACAATAGACGTAGAAAAAGCCCATTACTTTAAAGAGATGTTAAATAAACCGACCATAAAAAAATAATCCATCAAAAAGGGAAGTAAAAGACATAGTCTTTTACTTCCCTTTTTTTATTATACCTATCTTCCCTTTCCTTATCTTATCTTTATATCTTACCTACCTTTAAAACTTTCTTCTAACTTATCAAACTTCTCCATTACGGCATCGTATGTATCTAAAGATATTTGAGGCATATCATCATTCCAAAGTTCTTTAGCTTTAGCAAAACCATCATCGATAGCATCACGAAGTAAATCAAGTTTAGAAGGATCACCATTAGCAAGGGCTTTAGCAAAGTCAACGATTCTATCAGAAGTTGCATCAACGCTATAATAACCACCTTCGGCAACATCTTTTTGAGCTTGCAGTCTAACGTCTTCAGAAATTTCAACGACAACGTCATCACCAGCTTTAATACCGTCAAAAATGTTATCAAACTCTGTTAATAGAGAAGTACCATTAGCAATAGAATTAGCTTTAACTTGATTGAAAATAAGTTTTTCAAATAAGTCTGCCATTCTTTGTGTTGATTTTTTAGATTCTTCAAGAAGTCTATTTACTTCTTTAATATCTACTTCATGAAGATCCTCAGTATTTTTTTCGTAAACAACAGCATCGGAATCATGTTTTGTTGAATCTGTTTTAGTTTGTTGTTTATTTTTTAACGGTTTATCGTTTGAATTGTAAGTATTAACATTCCTTGTTATAGAATTTAAGTTCATAAAATCACTCCTTATATAAATAGTATTTAAATAATATATCGTCTTTTATTTCAAAATAATTATAAACTTTGTATATAATTTTTAATAATAAGTTTACAATCTTTATTAGTATTAATAAAAGAGTGTTCAAATATACGTAAATTTATAAATTGGTCATAAGTATATTTTTTATTTTCGGCGCATAAAAGGTCATAGTAAAGTTTATAAGTTATAGATGTATTAGAGTTACAAGAAATACATTCTTCTAATAAAGTTTTGCAATATGAAAAATAATTATTTTTAAATAAAGTTTTAGAACAGCTATTTAATAAATAAATATAATTCATATAATTTTCTTCATATGAAGAAATTAGAGAAATGTCTTCTTCGATATCAATATTTTTAATATTAGGGTTAGGTAGAACCATTTTTTTATAACTAAGGTTAGTTAAAGTAGGCAATGAATTATTAATGAAAACATTAGGAGTTTGTATAAAAGAAAAATCGTTAATATTAGGAGTTATAAAAGAAATAGGTTGTACATTTTCAGATGGTGCATCAATAATGTTTTTAAATTCACCATCTTTGTGATTTAATTTTAAAGAAAAATTAAGAAAAATAACGAATGCTATTACAATAGGAAAAAAAACCATTTTAACACCTCCATAAATAATAAATACATTATACAATTTATACATAAATTATGCTATAATTATTTATATAAAAAGGAAGGTAAAGATGGAAAATATAAAATTAAATGAAAATCAGATGAAAGCTGTTGAATATAATAAAGGTGCTATGATAGTTTTAGCAGGACCTGGTAGTGGAAAAACTACGGTTATAACATCGCGGGTAAAAAATTTAATAAATAAAGGAGTTATGCCTCATAGAATATTAGTAATCACATTTACAAAGTCAGCAGTAAAGGAGATGGAAAGTAGGTTTAAGGAACAATATCAAATAGAAGGAAGAGTAATGTTTTCAACTTTTCATTCTTTGTTTTATAAAATAATAAGGGAATTTTATAACTGTAATTTAAATAATATTATAAATGAGTTTGATAAAAACAATATTATGAAAAGTATAGCAACAAGGTTTAAAGTGAACTATGGTAATGAGGAAGAATTTTTAAAAAACATAACAAAGGAAATATCATTAGTAAAAAATGAGCTTATAAATGTAGAGGATTATAATTCATTAAATTTTAGTGGTGAAGATTTTAGTAAGATGTACAATGCATATGAGGAGTTTAAAGAATATAACAATAAAATAGATTTTGATGATATGCTAACAAAATGTTATTACTTGCTAAAGTCCAATGAAGTGATTTTAGAAAGATGGAAAAATAAATTTGATTACATCTTAGTAGATGAGTTTCAAGATATAAACAAAGTTCAGTACTTAACGTTAAAAATGTTAGCAAAAGGTAATATTTTTGTTGTAGGTGATGATGATCAAAGTATATATAAATTTAGAGGAGCGAGACCAGAATTTTTATTTGAGTTTATAAAAGATTATGAAGATGTTGAAAAAATAATATTAGATACAAATTATAGGTCAACAGATGACATTATTAAATTAAGTAATAAAATAATAAGCGATAATAAAAATCGCTTTCCAAAACAAATAAAAGGAGTAAAAGGAAAATTCAAACCTCCTATATTAATAAAATCAAAAGATATAAATGAAGAGAGTTTAATTATAAGTAAGAGAATAAGAAATATGGTTAGAGAGCAAAAAGTAGATCCATCAGATATAGCTGTAATATTTAGAAACAACATACAAGGGCGTGGAATTGCTTATGGGCTAGAAGATTTGAACATTCCATTTTTATTAAAAGATACAATACCTAGTATATATAAACATTTTGTAGTTATAGATGTGCTAGCATACTTAAGACTTGCGTTAAACAATAATGATGGTGAGAGTTTTGCAAGAATAATAAATAAACCTACGAGATATATGAGTAAAGTAATTACAAATAAAATAAGAACAAGACCATTTTACACTAATGGGGTAGCAGGAATAAGAGAATGGGAAGTAAAAAAAATGCAAGAGATGGAGTTTTATGTAAAGGCATTAAAAAAAAGGAAACCTTACGATGCGATAAAATATTTAAGAAAAGGAATAAATTATGATTCATATATTGAGGAATATGCAAAATATAAAAATATAAAACCAAAAAGTTTATTTGAAGTGTTAAACGAAATTATGGAAATATCAAAAAAGTTTGAAACAATTGAGGAATTTATTTTATATTGTGATGTACAAAAAGATAAAAAAAATGATATAATGGAGCAAGGTGTAGAAGGTGTGGAAGGCGTAACGTTAACGACGTTCCATAGTGCTAAAGGCTTAGAATTTAAAATAGTGTTTATTATATCAGTAATAGAAGGATTAGTACCATATGAGTTAAGCAAAACAGAATCAGAAATAGAGGAAGAAAGAAGATTGTTCTATGTAGGTATAACAAGGGCAAAAGAAACATTGTATTTAAGTGTAATAAAAACAAGATATGATAAAGATGTAGAAAATTCAAGATTTATAAAAAACATAACTAAAAAGGAGAATAAATAACATGAGTGAATCAAAAAGAGGGAAAAAAATACATAGGAAGAAAATGTTAGCAGGATTTTTAGCGGGAATATTTATATTATCGACAATAGCGGGTGGTGTAGGAGTTTTAGTGGCGATGTTTCAATAAGGTAAAAAATTAAAAAAAGCAACAAAGATAAAATAATATGTTAACTAAAATTGATTATAATAACTAATAAAAGTAGGTAGGTGTATTATGGACAAGAAAAAAGAATTATTTGAAACAGATTTTGATGATATATTTTCAAAAGGTGCAGAAATTTCAAAAAGCGTAGAAACTTCAAAAAGTAGCACAGAAGATACGCCAGCGCCAGAAAAATTAGAAAATTCGAAAAAAATTAAAAGAAAAAAAGATAAAGTAGAGACAAAGTTATCAAGGTTTAGAGATAAAGTATTTAAAAAAAGAACATTGAGAAATTGGATAGAGTTAGGAGTAATGGTGGTTTTAGCGATAGTGTTAATTGCTTCTATCGTATATAAAAAAATACTAGAAGAAGAAATAGAAAATGAAATAGTATTTGCGAAGGTAGGTAAATCAATAGGTAACACACCAAACTATATATATATAAATAAAGACGTACACGATATAACAGTTCCTAGCCTAAAAAAAATATTGTTTGATAATGAAAAAACGATATTATATTTTAATAAGAATATCGATCTAAATGATTATATTATATTTTTAATAGACGAGTATGGAAATTACTATAGTAAATTCGAAGCTAATACAGAAAGCTTAGAATTTAAAATAGCTACATTAGAGCCGGTCAAAAAAGAAATAAAAAGGTTTGAAGTAGTGGTATTAGATAGGTATGACAAGTTCGATCATTTTTTTAATGTTAAGTTAGACAAGAAAATAGATATAAAAAATAGTAAGTATTCACTAGGTGATTATTATGTTAAAAACATAGACAAAAGATCAAAAATAAAGTTGTCAAATGCTGTATTTTCACAATCGGCGTCTACAACTACACTGTTTGTTCCAAAAGGAAGTAAAGACGTTAAGTTTAGATATGGTCTAGATTATGTAGATGATAAATATATAGATAAGAAAATAAACCTGATTGAAAATAAAAACTACTTAAACATCTATGAAGATCAAAGTAAATCATATGAAATTAGACGTTTAGGAGGCACTATGCATAAAATAAGCTTTGAGCCTTTAAAAATGTTAAATAACAAAATTAGAATAGAAATAACAGGTTTATTTATAGAGTATTATGTTAATAAAACATTTAACGTTAGGGATTTGTTATTAAGAAATATAGATGATTACAAATTTGAGCTTGATAATTATGAAGTTAGGTTAGAGGGGCTAAGACAATATGGAGATTATAATGTTTTAGTTGCTGATGCAATAGACCTTACTAAAGTTCAAGAGTTTGAAGATAGAAAGAAAGAGGCGGAAAACAAAAGAAATGCAAAAAGACCTATAAGAAATATTTATGATGACATTGAAGAGGAAAAAATAGAGATAGAAGAGATAGAGTTTAATGAAGATGATGCAAAAGTTTCGGTTTATATAAAAGCATATCTTGAAGTCTTTAAAGATGAAGAATTTTATAGAGTGTACGGAGAACCCAAAGTTAAAAAAGAAGGTACAGATATAGTATTTTTTGATGAGAGATTAAAAGGTTTAACGTCTAGAGATTTTAAATTAGTGATAGAAAATGTCGCATTTAAAGAAGAAACAGGAATAATAGACATAGACGTAAATACTTTAGATGAAGAAGCTCCTCCAGCAGTATTTGTAAAGTATAAAGAATTTGCAGACGAATATTTCGGGAATCAAATAGGTGGGAAATTAACACCTGAGCTAGCAAAGGAGCTTAAAGGTGATATAGAGAGCATTATATTTAACGAGAAACAATGGTTATTAATCTCTTATATAGCAAATCGTGATGAGGTAATAGCTATAGTGTTGGAAGAATGGCACGGCGAAACAGATAAAGAATATATTAGATATAACGCAGAACATGAGGTGACGATTAGAAATATAAATGGTGAATTAATATTGTTAAAAGACATACTACACAATAAACCAGAATTAAAAATTAGATATAAATAGGGAAAAAAGGGTTGTGGATTTAACACAGCCCTTTTTAATAGGAGCTAACAAATGTTAAAAATAACAAATATGAAATTAAGCATAGATTATGAAGAAGAAGAGATTGCAACAAAGATAGGCAAAATGCTAAGGTGTGATGTAAAAGATATAGAGAGAATAAATATAATTAAGAAATCAAAAGATGCAAGAAATAAAAGTAATATCAAATGGGTTATTACTTTAAGTATAGAAATAAAAAATGAAAATAAGTATTTAAACATAAAAAATGTATCCAAATTAGTAGTTAAAGAATATGAGGTAGAAAAAGCTAAAAGTGATAAGAGTCCAGTAATAATTGGAAGTGGACCAGCAGGATTATTTTGTGCATTAGTGCTAGCAAGAAGTGGATTAAAACCTATAGTAATTGAGCGTGGAAGCGATGTTGATACAAGAGTTAAAGTATTAGAAGAATTTTTAAATAATAAAAAGTTAGATGAAAATTGTAACGTGCAGTTTGGAGAAGGAGGTGCGGGAACTTTTTCAGATGGTAAATTAACGACAGGAAAAAAGGATAAGCGGATAAATTATGTTTTACAGGAGTTTGTATTAGCAGGAGCGCCAGAAGAAATTTTATATGATGCAAAACCGCATATAGGTACAGATATGTTAATTAAAGTTGTAAAAAACATAAGAAATAAAATACTAGAATTAGGAGGAGAAGTTAGATTTAATAATATTTATGTTGATTTTAATGAAAAAAACTGTAATATAGTAAGTGTAGAAGTTGTGGAAAATAATAGGAGATACATTATAGAAAGCGACGTTGTAATATTAGCGACAGGACATAGTGCAAGGGATGTATTTGAGCAGTTGAATAAAAAAGGTGTAAAAATGCTAAGTAAGAAATTTTCGGTAGGAGTCAGAATAGAGCATAAACAAAAGTATATTGATAATGTACAGTACGGAGATTATAAATTAGCAAAAAAATTAGGATCAGCAGAATATAAAATGAATAAACATTTAAAAAATGGAAAAGGTGTTTACACTTTTTGTATGTGTCCAGGAGGAAAAGTAATAGCATCACAAAGTGAAAAGAATACAGTGGTAGTAAATGGGATGAGTAATTATTTAAGAGATAGCGAAAATGCAAATAGTGCAATACTAGTATCTGTAGATGAAAATGATTTTAAGGAAGAGTTAGGAACGACAGAAGATAACCCGTTAAACGGAATTTATTTTCAACGAAAGTTAGAAGAAAAAGCTTTTATAGCAGGAGGATCTAATTATAATGCACCATATCAATTGGTAGAAGACTTGCTAGCAGGTAAAAAATCAACGTGTTATAAGGATGTAAAACCTAGTTACGATTTAGGATTAACGCCATCTGACATAAATGAATTTTTACCAAAAGTAATAGTAGAAAGTATCAAGGAAGGGTTAATGAGTATGGATAGGCAAGTTAGAGGATTTGCGAGTAATGGAGGGGTAATGACAGGAGTAGAAACGAGGAGTTCATCACCTGTAAAAATTTTAAGGGATGAAAATTATGACTCTAGTGTAAAAGGGTTAAAAGTATGTGGAGAAGGTCCAGGATATGCAGGAGGTATAATGTCGGCTAGTATTGATGGAATAAAATGTGCTGAACAAGTAGTAAATAAATATAAAATAGAGTATGTAAATAAGAGGTAAAATGAAGAGAATAACAAAAATAATGTGGAGAATATTAAAAGTAAGTTTATTTATGTGGATATTAATAAGTTTACCTATATTCCGAATAGATAATATAGAAATTATAGGAAATGAAAGTTTAACATCAGAGTACTTAATAGAAGAATTAGAAATAGAAAAAAATAAAACGAATATATTTTATTACAACAAAAAAAAAATAGAAAAAAAATTAGAGCTTAAGCCTTATATAAAAAAAGTAAAAATAGAAAAAAAAATACCATCTAATGTAAGAGTAATAATATTAGAGAGGGAAGCATTACTATATCTACCTTACAAAAACAATGAATATATATATATTGATAAAGAAGGTATAGTTTTAGAAGTTTCAGAAGGTAAAAAAGAAGATGTACCAGAAATAATCGGTATCAAATATGAAATATTTAATTTAGGGGAAAAATTAAATACCGAAAATGAATTAAAAATAAAGGGAATATATGAACTATTAAATAAAATGGAGAGATATGGTTTGAACATGAAAAAAATAAAAATAGATATTCAAGACAGAAAAAAAATAAAGATGAATTATAACAATGTTCAAATACATATAGGAGAGTTATCAGAATTAGACTATAAGGCAAGAATGTTAAAAGGTATAACGGATGCATTAGTAGATAGGGGTGAGTTAAGAGGAGTAATAGATATAAGTAATACAAACATAGAACCATATTTAGTTTTTGAAAAAAAATAAATATGTATAGTAATTTATAAAAATATATAGTATAATTTAAAAAATAGTCTGGAGGTATTGCTGTGATAGATATAGAAGATGAAAAATTCAAAGCAAGTAAACCAATAATTAAAGTAATAGGTGTAGGTGGTGCAGGCAATAATGCTATAAATAGGATGATAGAAGATGGATTAAAAGGGATAGAATTTATAGCCTGTAATACAGATGATCAAGATTTAGAAGGATCAAAAGCAGATAAAAAAGTACAATTGGGAGCAACGTTAACAAAAGGATTAGGAGCAGGTGGAGATCCGCAAATTGGAGAAGGAGCCGCAATAGAAGCGAAGGAAGAATTAGAGGGACTGTTAAAAAATACAAATATGTTATTTGTTACAGCAGGAATGGGTGGCGGAACAGGAACAGGAGCCGCACCAATAATTTCACAAATAGCAAAAGATAGTGGAATATTAACAGTAGGGATAGTAACGAAACCTTTCGCTTTTGAGGGAGCAGCAAGAATAAAAAAAGCAGAAGAAGGAATAAAAAAATTAAAAGAGTCGGTAGATACGTTAATTATAATACCTAACGAAAAGCTACTAGAAGTGATGGATGAAGATGCAACATTTTTAGAGTCCTTTGCAAAAGCCGATGAAGTATTAAGACAAGGCGTGCAAGGAGTATCAGATTTAATAACAAAACCAGGATCTATAAATTTAGATTTTGCAGATGTGACGTCAGTAATGAAGAACAAAGGGCTAGCACATATGGGCGTAGGTGTAGCTACAGGAAAAAATAAAATTTTAGAAGCTACAAAAATAGCAATTAGTAGCCCGATGATAGAAACATCAATAGTAGGAGGATCGAGAGTATTGGTAAATGTTTCAGGAGATCCTAAAATGGGATTACGAGCAGTTAATGAAACAATGGGTACATTACGTAACGTATTAGGCGGAGAACCAGAAATATTTATAGGAATAACTATAAACGAAGAGTTAGAAGATACGGCAATAGTAACGATAATAACAACTGGATTAGATGATGAGGTAAAAGCACAAAAAAATCAAGGTGTACAAAACCCAATGGGAATGCAAATAGAGATGATGAAAAAAGTAAAAACAGAAAATGAAGTACATAGTGAAATGGGACAAGCAGAAGCAACAAAACCATTAACATCATCTCAAATGATACAAATTACAAAAGGAGAAATACCGACAGAACCGTTAACTCAAAATCAAATAATAGAATTATCACAAGCCGATATGTTAACAGAGGAACAAATGGTGAAGTTACTAAAACAATCAAAACAAGTAGGTAAAGTTACTGGGAATACAATACCAGATATAGGAATGGCAATCGATAAAGAAGAATTAGTGCCACAAAGAAAAAAAAGTGATAAATTCAACATACCTAAATTTGACAGTAGAAGATAAATAACTTAGATTAAAAAAAGTTAGCGTATAAATATACGCTAACTTTTTTTAAAGGGGGAGATTGTATGAAACTATACAAAAGCATAGGAAATGAAAATTTAGTAAACACAATAAAAAGAAAAAGAAGTAAATTTAGCAAAAGTCAGCACAAAATAGCAGATTACATATTAGAAAACAAGGAAAAAGTAATATTCAACTCAGTAAAAAAATTTAGTGAATTAGTTGGAGTAAGCGAGTCAACGGTGGTGAGATTTGCAACAGAGTTAGGGTATAGTTGTTATAAAGAGTTTCAAATAGCGTTAGAAGATTTAATAAAAGTAGAGTCAACAGCATCAAAGAGAATAAATGCTACATTTGATAAAATAAAAGATTCAAACAAACATATATTAGAGTTCGTTTTAGAAGGTGAAATAGAAAAAATTAAAAGGACGATAACGTTAAATGACACAAACACTTTTGATAAAGCTATAGATAAAATTGTATCTGGAAAAAAAGTATTTATATTAGGAAGCAGGAGTTCATATGCATTAGCAAATTATTTCAGTTTTTATTTAAATTTTATGATATCAGATGTAGAACAGGTGGAAGTAACAAATGGAAGCGAAATATTTGAGCAATTAGATAAGATAAAAGAAGATGATGTGCTAATAGTATTGAGTTTTCCAAGATATGCAAATAAAACAATAAATATAGTGAAGCAAGTAAAAAAATCTAAAGTTACAATAATAGGTATAACAGATAGTGAAAATTCCCCAGCTGGTAAATTGAGCGATATAGTATTGTTAGCAACAACAGACATGTTATCTTTAGTAGATAGCCTAGTTTCACCATTTAGTTTAATAAATGCAATATTAATAAGTATATCTTTAAAAAATACAGATAAAATACTAAATAAATTTAATAATCTTGAAGAAATTTGGGGTAAATATGATATATATTATAAAGGAATAGATGACAATGGGTAAAAAAATAGTAGTAATAGGTGGTGGAGCTAGTGGAATGATGTCGGCAATAATGGCAGCAGAAGACAATGAGAATGAAGTAGTAATCTATGAAAAAAATGAAAAACTAGGAAAAAAAATATACATAACAGGTAAAGGAAGATGTAATGTAACGAATAATTCGGATGTGGATAACTTATTAAATAATACAATAGGAAACCCATATTTTATGTACAGTGCATATTATAGTTTTAATAGTCAAAATGTTATGGAATTTTTTGAAGGAGAAGGATTAAATTTAAAGACGGAGAGGGGGAATAGAGTTTTTCCAAAATCGGATAAGTCAAATGATGTCATAAGGACGTTAGAAAAAAAATTAAGGAAAAATAATGTAAAGATAAGATTAAATAGTGAAGTAGAAAAATTAATATGTGAAGATAAAAAAATAGTTGGGTTAATAGTAAACGGGGTAAAAACACTATGTGATAAAATAATAGTAGCAACAGGCGGGTTATCATATAGTAGTACAGGTTCTACGGGAGATGGTTATAAATTTGCAAAAGATTTAGGAATAAAAGTAACAAATTTATCACCGTCATTAGTACCGCTAAAAGTAAAAGAGGAATTTGCGAAGGATTTACAAGGATTAAGTTTAAAAAATATAAAAGTAACTTTAAAAATAAATAATAAAAAGATATATAGTCATTTAGGAGAGATGATGTTTACCCATTTTGGAATAACAGGACCATTAATTTTAACTAGCAGTAGATATTTAGTAGGAAGCAATTTTAAAAATACAGAAATGTTTATAGATTTAAAACCGTCATTAAGCGAAGGAGAATTAGATAATAGAATATTAAGAGATTTTAAAAAATATAATAATAAAGATTTTAAAAATGGACTAAAAGACTTATTACCACAAAAAATAGTAGACACAATAATAAAGTTATCATTAATAGATCCTGACAAGAAAATAAATGAAATTACTAAAAGTGAAAGAAATAATTTAGTAAAAGTATTAAAAAATTTAAAAATAACAATAATAGATAGTAATGGATATAATCAAGCAGTAGTTACATCAGGTGGCATAAGTGTAGACGAGCTTAACCCGTCAACTTGTGAAAGTAAGAAAATAAGGGGTTTATTTTTTGTAGGCGAAGTAATCGATGTAGATTGTTTAACAGGTGGGTATAATATGCAAGTAGCATTTTCGACAGGATACTTAGCAGGAGTAAGTTGTTAAAGGAGGATTAATGATAAAAAACATTGCAATAGATGGTTTAAGTGGTGCTGGAAAAAGTACTGTAGCAAAAGAAGTTGCTAGGGAGTTAGGATATGTATATGTTGATACAGGGTCTATGTATAGAGGAGTAGCATTATATTTAATCGAAAGAAAAATTGACTACAAGAAAGAAAAAAATGTAATAAATGCTTTAAAAAACATAAAAATAGATTTAGAGTATGTAAATGGTGAGCAACAAGTCATATTGAATGGAAAAAACGTAAGTACAGATGTTAGAAATGAAAAAGTAGGAATAGTTACATCAAAGTATGTAGCAGTAATTAACGAAGTAAGAGAATTTTTAGTAGAAATACAAAAAGAATTAGGGAAAAAAAAATCTATTGTAATGGATGGTAGAGATATAGGAAGTGTAGTTTTAAAAGATGCTTTTTTAAAAATCTATTTAGATGCAACGCCAGAGGCGAGAGCTAAAAGAAGGTATAAAGAGATATTAGGCAAAAAAACAGACGTAAAGTATGAAGAAGTTATAGAAGATATAAAAAGAAGAGATTATACAGATACAACAAGAAAACATTCACCACTAATAAGATGTGATGATGCGGTATATATTGATAGTTCGAATATGAACATAGAAGAAGTAGTAGAAGAAATAATAAAAATATATAAAGAAAGAGAAAAGTAGATAAAGGGTGGATGTATGGGTATAATGATTGCAAAAACGGCAGGGTTTTGTTACGGAGTAAAAAAAGCAGTAGACACTGTATATAAAGAGGCAAAAGAAGGAGAAGTTACAACATTAGGTGAAATAATTCATAATGGAATAGTAATAGAAGATTTAAAAAGTATGGGAGTAGAAACCATAGATAGTATAGAACAGTTTAAAAAAGGAAAGTTAATAATAAGATCTCATGGAGTATGTAAAAAAACTATAGAAAAAATAAAAGATAAAAAAATAGATTATATAGATTGCACATGTTATGACGTGAAAAAAATACATAATATTGTGGAGCTACAAAGTGGCTTAGGAAAAAATATAATAGTAATAGGAAACAAGAACCATCCAGAAGTAATAGGAATAAGTGGATGGTCGTCAAAAGAGGTAGTTGTAATAAAAGATGAAAGTTGTAAAAACATATTAGAGTTAAAGACAGATAAAGAGTATGTAATAGTGGTGCAAACGACATATAATTTAGATATGCTAAATAAGATAGTGAAAAAAATAGAAGAAAGAAAGATTAAATACAAGTTAGAAAATACAATATGTAAGGCTACAATAGATAGGCAACGTGAAGTAGTAGAATTATCTAAAAAGATGGATCACATGCTAGTTATAGGTGGCAAAAAAAGTTCAAATACAAATAAATTATACGAGCTTGCAAAAAAAAATTGCAAAAATACATATTTTATTGAAAATGCAAGTGAAATAGACTTGAATTTTGTAAAAAAAAATGTTAAGATTGGTATAATGGCTGGTGCATCAACACCACAAGCTATAATTAAGGAGGCAATGAAAATTATGAGTACAGAAATTACAGATGAAATGACTTTCGAGGAGATGTTGAATCAATCTTTAGAAAACAGGGTAAAAACAGGAGATATAGTAACAGGTACGATCATTCGTATTGTAGGCGAAGAAATCTATGTAAATGTTCAGTATAAATCTGATGGAATTATTCCAGCGGGAGAGTACGCAAGTGATAAGAGCATTAAAGCATCAGAGTGTGTTAAAGTTGGAGATGACATAGAAGTTTATGTATTAACTTTAAATGATGGAGATGGAAATGTTGTATTATCTAAAAAAAGAATAGAAGAACATAGAGCATTCTTAGAGCTTGAAAAAGTTTACGACGAAAAAGAAATAGTAATGGGTAAAGTTGTAGAAGTAATTAAAGGCGGATTAATAGCAGTTATAAGAGAAAATAGAATATTTGTTCCAGCATCTCAAATTTCAGCTAGTTTTACAAAAGATCTAAATTCTTTTGTTGGAAAAGAACTTGAATTTAACATTATCGAGTTTAATAAAACAAAACGTAAAGTAGTAGCTGGACGTAAAGAAATAGCTCAAAAAGAAATGGCTGGTAAGAGAGCAGAAATATTTGCAAAAATTGATGTTAATACTAGACTTAAAGGTGTTGTAAGACGTATAGTAGATTATGGAGCGTTTGTAGATATCGGTGGCATCGACGGATTAATTCACATATCAGAATTAGCGTGGTGTAGAGTTAAAAGAGTAACAGATATCATTAATGTAAACGATGAAGTTGAAGTTGTAATTATAGATATTGATAAAGAAAAAGGCAAAGTAGCATTATCACTAAAAGCGATTACAGAAAATCCGTGGAATGATGCGGAAAATAAATTTAAAGTAGGAAATACTATTACAGGTAAAGTAGTAAGAATCGTAGACTTTGGAGCTTTTGTAGAAATAGAGCCAGGAGTAGATGCTTTATTACATATTTCTCAAATTTCACATAATCATACAGATTCAGTAGCATCTGTATTAAAAGTGTCACAAGAAATAGAGGCCGAAGTAATAGAATTAGATCTTAAAATAAAAAAAATAAGTATATCAATGAAAGCTTTAGAAGAGAACCCTGAAGAGGATAAAGAAAAAACAACAACAGAAGAAGAAGCATAATCTAAATCATAAAAAAAAGACATCATAAATGTCTTTTTTTTATGCAATAAATTAGCCGTTAATATTACAATCGTTAAACTCAGCAGAAGTTTCACAATAATCTAACGCCTCACTTTTAATTTGCAAAGCTACACTACTAGTTGTTTTTAAATTATTTAAGTTGTTTAAATCGGATGGATTATTATTCTTATTCTTTTTATTGTTCACAATTAACTCCTTCTAGAAATTTTTTCTGTATGTTTAAATATAAAAAATAATATGTATAATGTCACAACAAGAAAAAAATAAAAAATTTTATATACTTATTAAGAACCGAGGGTAAAGAAGAAATAACATAAATTAGCCGTTAATATTACAATCGTTAAACTCAGCAGAAGTTTCACAACAATCTAACGCCTCATTTTTAATTTGCAAAGCTACACTACTAGTTGTTTTTAAATTATTTAAGTTGTTTAGATCGGATGGATTATTATTCTTTTTCTTTTTATTATTCACAATTGACTCCTTCTAGAAAATTTTTTTCTATATGTTCAAATATTAAAAAATAATATGTACAATTTCACAACAAGAAAAAAATAAAATTTTTTATATCCTTATTATTGTGTATAAAAAAATATAAAGTATTCAAAAAAATAAAAAAAAACTTTTAAATAAAGGATATAAAACTTTGTAAAATATTATGTCTATTTAAGGATAAAAAGATATGGTAAAATTCTAATAGATATTGAACCGTAGAAATTGGAGGCATTATGAAATTACTAGAAGATGAATTTATAAAGAAATATAAAAATGTAAAACCGTCTATGAGCGAAATAGGTGAATTCACATTTTTGAGAACATATTCCAGATATTTAAAAGAAAAAAATAGACGTGAGATGTGGTTTGAGACGTGTAAAAGAGCAGTAGAATTTAACTGTTCTTTAGATGAAAACGTAACAAGAGAAGAGGCGGAACAGTTATTTGACAACTTATTTAATTTAAGAACCTTTTTAAGTGGGCGTACTTTATGGATAGGAGGAACTAAAGCATCAAAGTTGTTCCCAATGTCAAATTTTAATTGTGCTTTTACAGTTATAGATTCATTTGAAGCAATACTTGATGTATTTTATTTGTTAATGATAGGTGCAGGAGTCGGTTGTAGAATTTTAAAAGATGATGCTAAAAAAATGCCTTCAATAAGAAAAGTGAAAATTGTGCATAAAGATTATTGTGGAGTGCCTAAAAAAGAAAGACTTGAAAATACTAAAGAAAAAGTAGAAAATAATAAATTAATAATTATTATAGGTGATAGTAAAAATGGATGGTCAGAAGGATTAAAGAAATATTTTGATGCATTATATAAAAATGAGTTTGAAAATATAAATGAAATACATTTAAATTATGACAATATAAGACCAAAAGGTGAAATTTTAAAAACTTTTGGAGGGCGTGCAAGTGGACATGAGTCACTTAAAAATATGTTTGTAAAAATACATAGAGTTTTAGATAATAGCAAATCAAATATTTCAACGTTAGAATGCTTAGACATTTGCAATATTATAGCGGAGAATGTTGTTTTAGGTGGAGTCAGACGAAGCGCGGAAATGATCATAGTAGATAGTGATGATGCTGACGTATTAAATGCTAAAAACGATATTTATAAAGATGGTAAATGTAATCAAGAAATAGTACATAGATATTTATCAAACAATAGTGTTTTATATGATGAGCTACCAAATAGAGAAACATTTAAAGAGCATTTCAAAAAAATAAGATACTCAGGGGAACCAGGTTTTATAATGAGCAAAGAAGCTACTAGAAGAAATAAAAACTTTAAAGGTGTAAACCCATGTGGTGAAATTTTATTAGATGATAAGCAAACTTGTAATTTAGTAACTACAGATTTAAATAAATTTATAAAAGATGGCGTTTTAGATGAAGAAAAATTATTTAAAGCATACGAATTAATTGTAAGAGCATCATTTAGATTGACATTATTAAAATTAGAATTACCAGAATGGGATGAGAAACAAAATAGAGATAGATTATTAGGAGTGTCTCTAACAGGTATTCAAGATGCATTTAACACTCTTAAATATAATAAAGAAGAAAAAATAAAATTATTAAATAAATTAAGAGAATTAGCTATAAAAACGGCAAATGATTATGCAGATAGTTTAAATTTAAACAGACCTATGTTAGTAACTACAGTAAAACCAGAAGGTACAATATCTTTATTATCGACAGTTTCAAGTGGAGTACATTATTCACATTCACCGTACTACATAAGAAGAATAAGAGTAAATACATCAGATCCATTATGCAAGTTAGCAGAACATAACAATTATCCTATATACCCAGAAGTAGGACAAGATATAAAAAATTGTATGACTAAAGTAGTAGAGTTTCCAGTTAAAGCACCAAAAGGAAAAACAAAATATGAAGTATCAGCAGTAGAGCAATTTGAAGATTACTTAATGTTTCAAGAACATTACACGCAACATAACACAAGTATTACAATTCATGTAAAAAATGATGAGTGGGAACAATTAGAGGAAGTTGTGTTTAAAAATATTCATAAAATAATAGGTATAACGTTTTTATCAATAGATGATAGTTTTTATCAGTTATTACCTTATGAAAGCATAAATGAAGAAGAATATTTAGATAGAAAAGAAAAGTGTAAATCATTTTCGGCAGAAGAACTAATGGAATATGAAAACTTAGAACTAGAATTTGATTTAATAGATGACGATTGTGTAGGCGGGGCATGTCCTGTTAGATAAATATAAAAATATGAAAAACAAAAGCTTTATATTAAAAATATAAAGCTTTTGTTTTTTAAAATAAGAAGGGAGAAATAAAATGGATACAATAAAATTTGCAAAAATGACTGATACAGTAATAATACCAAGTAAAAGAGAAGAAGATGGGTGTTATGATTTATACGTTAATTTTGACGAAGAAACATTTTTAATAAAAAGTAAAGAAATAGAAAATATACCTACAAAATTAAAAAGTATGTTTGACAGTAAATATAGAATAGGAATAAGAGAGAGAGGGAGTAATACAAAATCAAAACTATTAGTAGTAGCAGGACAAATAGATAGTAATTATAGAGGTGAATGGTTTTTGTCTTTATACAATAGTACAGATGTAGATATAATAATAGATAAAGGGATAGATGAAGTTACGAAAACTTATGAAAATGGTAAGCTAATAAATTTAAGAGTGCCGTATAAAAAAGCTTTTGCACAATTTGCAGTAGAAGAAATTCCGATAGTTGAAATAAAAGAAGTGAGTGAAGAAGAAATAGATAATAATAAAACTAATAGAAATCTAGGTAAAATAGGCAGTACAGGTAAATAATATATTGAAATAAGTATAAAAGTTATGTACTATAAAAGTAATGGGAAATATGTAAACAAGGAGGAAACGATATGAAACAATTAGATAAAAATTATGATCCGAAAATAGAAAATGAAATGTATAATAATTGGTTAGAAAAAGGGTATTTCGAAGCAAAAACAGAAGAGGGAAAAAAATCTTATACGATAATGATGCCACCACCAAATGTTACAGGACGATTACATTTAGGTCATGCATTAAACAATACTATACAAGATGTATTAATAAGAACTAAAAGAATGCAAGGCTATAACACGTTATGGTTACCAGGAACAGACCATGCAAGTATATCAACAGAAGTAAAAGTTATAGAAAAATTAGCAAATGAAGGAATTAAAAAAAGTGATATAGGACGTGAAGCTTTCGTAGAAGAAACATGGAGATGGAAAGAAAAATACGGCGGCGAAATAATGGAGCAAATTAAAAAAATAGGCTGTTCATGTGATTTTAGTAGAGAAAGATTTACGCTAGATAAAGGGTTAAATGATGCAGTAAACCATGTGTTCGTTAAAATGTATAATGAAGGGCTTATATATAAAGGTGAAAAATTAATAAATTGGTGTCCACATTGCAAAACTACAATATCAGACGCCGAGGTAGATCATGAAGATGTAAACGGAGGGTTTTGGCATTTTAAATATAAAATAAAAGATACGGATGAATATTTAGAATTTGCAACGACAAGACCAGAGACGATATTAGGAGATACGGCAGTAGCGGTAAACCCAAAAGACGAAAGATATAAAAAGTATGTAGGGAAGATGGTAATAGAACCTATAACAAAAAGAGAAATACCAATAATAGCAGATCGTTATGCAAAAATGGATTTTGGGACTGGAGTAGTAAAAATAACACCAGCGCATGATCCTAATGATTTTGAAGTAGGGGAAAGAAATAACTTACAAAGAATAAACGTTATGAACGATGATGGAACGATGAATGAAAATGCTGGGGAATATGAAGGACTTGATAGATTTGAAGCTAGAAAAAAAATAGTAAAAGCTTTTGATAAAATAGGTCAATTTATAAAAAAAGAAGATATAGTGCATGCAGTAGGAAAACATGAAAGATGTAAAGTAATAGTTGAGCCGTTAATAAAAAAACAATGGTTTGTTAAGATGGATGATTTAGCAAAACAAGCGTTAGAGGTGTATGGTAACGGTGAATTAAAATTAGTACCAGATAGATTAGGAAAAGTATATACGAATTGGTTAGAAAATAGTAGAGATTGGTGTATATCAAGACAATTGTGGTGGGGACACAGAATACCAGCGTATTACTGTGAGTGTGGACATGTAGAAGTTAAAGAGATAACACCAAAGACGTGTTCAAAATGTGGAAGTGATAAATTAACCCAAGATGAAGATTGTATGGATACATGGTTTAGTTCAGCATTATGGCCTTTTTCAACATTAGGATGGCCAAACGAAACCGAAGATATGAAAAGATTTTACCCAGCAGATGTTATAGTAACAGCATATGATATTATATTTTTCTGGATAATAAGAATGGTATTTTCAGGACTTCACCATACGAAACAATTACCGTTTAAAGAAGTATACTTTACAGGACTTATAAAAGATGAACAAGGAAGAAAAATGAGTAAGTCTTTAGGAAATGGAATAGATCCTATAGAATTAATAGAGAAATTTGGAAGTGATGCGTTAAGACATACATTAATGACAGGAAACTCACCAGGTAACGATATGCGTTTTAGTGCTAAAAAAGTAGAAACAAATAGAACATTTTTAAATAAGTTATGGAATGCTACAAGATTTGTGTTAATGAATGTTGATGATGTGGAAAATGTTAAATTAGATGAAAGTAAATTAAATATTTCAGATAAGTGGATATTAAGTAAAGTAAATGGGTTAGCAGAAGAAGTAACAAAAAATATAGATAAGTATGAATTAAGTATAGCTTTACAAAAAATTCATAATTTCATATGGGATGAATATTGTGATTGGTATATAGAAATGGTAAAACCGAGACTATACGATGAAAATGATGATACAAGAGAAACAGCTATTTGGACTTTATTAGAAGTATTAAAAATTTCAATGAAATTATTACATCCGTTTATGCCATTTATAACAGAAGAAATATTTACGACGATAGAGCCAAAAGAAGAAACAGTAATGTTATCAAGTTGGCCAGAATTTAAAAAAGAGTTTGATTTTAAAACAGAGGAAAAGGAAATAGAGTATATTAAAAATGCTATAAAAAATATTCGTGGAACAAGAACAGAGATGAATGTTAAACCGTCTAAAAAAACTAAGACGTATATAGTTACAGAAAGTGACGAAGTAAAAAACACTTTTAAAAACTGTGAAACGTTTATGAAAACATTAGGCTTTGCAAGTGAATTAATTGTACAAGGTGATAAAACTAATATAGAAAATGATTTTGTATCTATAATAATAGAAGATGCAATAGTATATATACCATTTGCAGAGTTAGTAGATATAAAGAAAGAAAAAGAGCGATTAGAGAAAGAAAAAGAAAAATTAGAAAAAGAAGTAGATAGAGTAGTTAAAAAATTAAGTAATAAAGGATTTACAGATAAAGCACCAGAAAAATTAATAAATGCAGAGAAAGATAAACAAAATAAATATCAACGTATGTTAGATGAAGTTATTAAACAAATAGATGTACTAAATAAAAAATAAAAAAACCAAAAATAAAAACCCAAAAAAGAGCTGTAGCACTTTTTTGGGTTTTTATGTATATAGAAATTAAATAAAGTTCAAAATAATTAAAGAGGTGCATAATTATGAAAAAGGACTTAAGCATAAAAAAACAAATTTCTGTATTTGAAAGTAAGTTGCCAATAAAAAATAGTTTTGATGTAATAGGAAGGAATATAAAAATATTAGATAAAGAAGGATATTTTATATTTATAGATGGATTTGCTAAAGATAATATTATGTACTATATATTAACGAGGTTACAACTAGATAAAAGAGAATTCACATCTATAGATGACATGATAAAAAATAATATAGGTTATATAGAAGTAGAAAGTAATAATAACATAGACAAAATAGCGACATCAGTGTTAAGTGGAATGATAGCATTGTTAATAGATGGTGAAGAAAAAGTAGTATTAATAGATGCTAGAGAATATCCAACACGTAGCATATCAGAATCGGAAACAGAAAAAATATCAAGAGGTCCAAAAGATTCCTTTGTGGAGACAATAGTATTTAATACAGCTTTAATAAGACGACGTATTAGAAGCGAAAAATTAATATTTAATATGAAAACAGTAGGAAAAATATCTAAGACAGATGTTGCAATAGCGTATATAGATGATTTAGTAGATAAAAAAGTTTTAAAAGAAGTTATAGAAAAAATTGATAAAATAGATGCAGAAGCATTAATAATAGGTGATAATTATTTAGACGAACTGATTTTTAAAAAGAACTGGTATAATCCGCTACCACAAGTTAAATATACAGAACGACCAGAAGTAGTATCAGCTCATTTAGTGGAGGGGCATATAGCGTTAATTATTGATACATCACCATGTGTATTAATATTACCAGTAACGTTATTTTACTTTACTCAATATGTAGATGATTATAATAAAAGTATGTTAAATGGTACGATTATAAGACAAATAAGATTTTTTGCTATATTTTTATCATTAATGTTAGTTCCAACATTTTTATTGGTTGCAGAAAATAATACAGCGTTAGATAATGTATTACATTATTTTAAAGTAATAGATGAAGGTTCTTTTAGTTTGCCGATACAGCTTATGATATTGGAATTTGGATTTGTTTTATTGCAGTTATCAAGTTTACAAACACCAAATTATTTAGGTGGTACATTTGGAATATTAGGAGGATTATTAATAGGTGAGCTTGCAATAAATCTTGGAATGTTTTCAGAGGAAGCGGTATTTTATATGGCATTAACAGCGATAGCAACGTATTGTATACCTAGTATAGAGTTTACATCGGCGATAAGATATTTTAGGTTTATAATATTAGTAGGTACGATAATATTAGGGGTAAAAGGATATATATTAACGTGTACACTAGTATTTTTAATTACGTATAATACGGAAACTTTAGAGAATAGTCGAAAATATTTATGGCCGTTAATACCATTTGATTATAAAGCACTTAAAAATGTGTTAATAAGAAGAGATGTTAGAACGATAAATAGAGAAAATAAAAAAGAGTTGTAATAAAAAGAAATGTAATTAAAAAAGTAACTATGAAACTAAACACTTAGAACGTGTTGTTTCATAGTTACTTTTTTAATGTTATTTAATATTAAAATGTAAAGTTACCATTTTTAAATATTTGAATTTCTTTACCATCGTAAGTAGTACCTAAAATGTCAAGGTCTGGACTACCGATCATAAAATCTTCATGAATAAGAGACATATTAGCTCCTTTTTCTTCTAATTGCTTATCAGTCATACTAGAACCATTAATTAAGTTTGTAGGATATGCTTTACCAAAAGCTAAATGGCAAGATGCATTTTCATCAAACAAAGTATTAAAGTAAGTTAAGTTTGAATTAGAAATAGGTGAGTCATTAGGAACTAAAGCAACTTCGCCTAAATATGAAGCACCGTCGTCCATAGTTAACATTTCTTTTAAAACGTCATAGCCAGTGTCAGCAGTAAAATCAACAATTTTACCGTCTTTAAAAGTTAAAGTAAAACCGTCAATAAGGTTACCGTTATAATTAAAAGGTTTACTATTTTTAACTATACCATTAACTTTATTTTTATGAGGCATTGTGTAAACTTCTTCAGTAGGTAAGTTAGCACAAAAATATTCATCTTTAGTAGTAGTGTCGCCACCACCAGCCCAAATATGCTCTTTTGGTAATTCAATAGTTAAATCAGTTGCTCCATCTTTAGTTGTATAATGTAAAGTTTTAAATTTATTATCATTTAAAAAGTTAACATATTTTTTTAAGTTTTGTATATGTTGTTCCCAATTTGCGACACCATCTCCGTTATCAACACGAACAGCTTTAAAAATTGCATCCCATTGTAATTTAACAGCTTCATCGTCTGTAGCGTTAGGGAATATTTTTTTAGCGATTACTTTAGTCGGTGCAGTAACGACAAGCCACTTATTTTCATTTTTCATAAGAGCATTACGTCGTCTAGACATAGCAGTAGATGAAACTTTATTCCAAGTAGAAATACGTTTAACGTCAACAGACTTAAGTAATTCGGGATTAGTAGCGGCTATTGCGATAAAAGCAACATCTTCATCTAAAAGTTCATTAGATTTAACGACATTGTAATTAGGATAAGTTTCAAAAGCCGAGTCAGGAGCATTTTCATAACGTATTAGATTTGAAACTTCGTCATGGAAATCCATAATAACGTCACTAGCACCAGCATCATAACCTTGTTTAGCTAAAACACGTCCAAATTCAACACATTCAATAGGACAACTAATTTGTAATTTTTGTCCTTTTCTTAACCTCACGCCAATTTTAATTGCTACTTTAGCATATTCTTGTAATTTTTCTTCAAATGTCATAATAAAATCCTCCCTTTTATAAAAGTTTACTAAAAAAACTTTATAAAAGCAAATGTAGGATAAAAGTATATTAGAAATATAAAGGAATAATTACGGTAAAAAAATATTATATATAAGTAAAGACGAAAAAAATATGCGAAGGGTGATTATATGATAAACAGTATTTTTTCTAGAGGGAGTAAAAATGAAAAACAAGAAAATAAAAATAATATAGAGAAAAATAGCATTGAATTAGATTTACCATTAGATGTTGTGAAAAACTTACCGTTAATAACACAAACAGGAAATGAAAAGTTAATAATCGAAAACTATAGAGGGATTATAGAATATACAGAAGAAATAATAAGGCTAAACACTAGAATATGTGTAATAAAAATTTGGGGTAGAGATTTGTATTTAAAAGAAGTGACGACAGAAATATTAATA
The DNA here is from genome assembly GCA_947313885.1 of uncultured Clostridia bacterium. GTDB lineage: Bacteria > Bacillota > Clostridia > Lachnospirales > CAMZNU01 > CAMZNU01. The sequence continues at coordinate 89,094 of CAMZNU010000009.1, forward strand.
ATAAAGGGAACTATATTTAAAGTAGAATACTTAACGTAGAAGGTGATAATATGATAATAAATGTAGCTAATTATATAAAAGGTTATTTAGTTGTAGAGGTAAAAGGGTTTTCTATTGAGAGGTTTATGAATCTTGCAGTAAATAAAAATATATATTTATGGGACGTAATATATTTAAAAGACAAAATACAATTTAAAGTATCGATAAAGGGATATAAATTATTAAAAGAATGTGGTAAAAAAACGAGATGTAGAATTAAAATAATAGATAAAAAAGGGTATCCTTTTTTTATGTTTAAATATCGAAGAAGAAAAATTCTTTTTGGTGGAATAGGATTTTTTTTAGTGATTTTATATGTAATGTCATTGTTTATATGGTCAATAAATGTAATAGGAGTAGAAGATGTTGAAGTTTATAAAATAATAGAATATTTAAATAAAGAAAATATTAAAGGTGGAACTTTGAGAAGTAAAATTAAAAGTAATGAGTTAGAAGAAAAACTTATAGAGGAATTTGATAATTTATCTTGGGTTAATGTTCAAAAGAAAGGTACGACGTTACACATATCATGTTCAGAAGTATTAGAAGAGAAAAAAATAGAAGAAAATAATAATAGTACAAAGATTATAGCTAATAAAAATGGAGTAATAACAGAAGTATTTGTTAAAACAGGAACGGCACTTTTAAAGCCAGGAGATGTATTTAAAGTAGGAGACATATTAATATCAGGGGAAGTTTTAATAGATGAGGATAGTGGAAAAACAAAAAGAGTGCAACCTAAAGGAAAAGTAAGAGGAAGAGTAGATTATGATGTAGAATTTTTGATAAAAAACGAATATGTGTCAACAGAGCCTACAGGGAAAAAAGAAATAGTTAGAAGCATATTGTTAGGTGAGAATAAAGTTAAAATAGGAATAAGTAGAAATAAGTTTGAAAATTATGATATAATAAGTGAAAGCAAAAGATTAAGTTTTGGGGAGAATTATGATACACCAATCGTATATTTAAAAGAAACATATGTAGAAGTAGAGGCATTAATGAAAAAAAGAACGGAAGAAGAAAGTAAAATATATGGAAAAAAACTAATAAATACAACTATTACAGAGAAGTTTGAAGAGAATCAAGAAGTAGAAGTTGAAAACATAGATATCAAGTTTGAAAATAAAAAAGAAGGGCTAATAGTTCGAGCTAAAATAACAGTTACGGAAAATATAGGAATAGAAATAGAAGAGATAGAGGTAATAGAAGAATAGAGGTAAAAAATATTGTAAATTTAGGCACTATAATTATCATAGTACAAAGGATGGTATGAAATGAAGAAAACATTAAAAAAAAGAAAATTTAAAAAAAATGAAAAAATAGCAAGTAGCTTAGCATTAGTATGTTATATAGCAACTATAATATTATTATTTGTAGAAAGTAACACAAATGCGAAAGAAAATGTAAATGTAGGAGAAGTATCGACAATAAGAATTAAAGCACCAGAAAAAATGTTAAATAAAATAAAGACAGATGAGTTAATAGAAGAGGCAATAGAAAACACGGAAGTATATTACAAATTAGATAATGATATTACAGAAGAGATATATGAAGATTTTGATAAATTTTGGACGGACGTATTAAAAGAGAGGACTATATATAAAAGATATATGTCAAACTTTACTGATCCTTCTCAAAGTATAAAAGAAAAATATTATATAAGGAATGAGAGTATATTAAATGTAATAAAAAAAGAAGAGCTAGTAGAACTATTAGATATGGAAGATAATGAGTATAAAAAATACAAAACGTTTACAGAGGAGTCGCTAAAAAAAGTAGTAGAAGATGGAATAGATGCGGATAATTTAGTAAAAACTTTTGCAATGGCGGAAAATTTAATAAGAAGAAGTCCATATGCGAACATGATATCTATGAAAACATATAAGATATTAACGAGTTTTTTACGTGCGAATAAAATCGTAGATGAGGAAGCAACGCAAATGGCTATAGATATAAGCATAGGAAAAGTTGAAGACGTTTATTATTTAAAAGGTCAGACTATAGTAGATGAAGGTGAAATAATAACAGAAGAAATGGAGTATGTGCTAAGACAATCGGGATATGCGGATAAAAATTTAAGTGAATATATAATAAATTATATAAGCGTAATATTAACAACGACGATATTTTTTGCATTTACGATATATAGCGCTATAAAAAACGATAAAAAAATAGCAAAAGAAACAAATAAAATATTAGCAAGTTCTGTAATATATATAATATTTTTAATAGCGATGTTTTTTGCAAATAGTCCAATAACAATATTGGCACCGATATTTATATTAACGTATTTGTTTACACGTTATATAGGTGTTAAGTTAACGACGATGTTTTTACTGCACATAATACTAATAACATATTTAGTATTTGATATAACTAGTGAGATGTTAATATTTTTAATAGTAAGTTGTAATATTTTAATATTGTATGTAAAGCAAATAAATGAGAAAAATAAAATAATAATAGGTGGTATATTAATATCACTTTTATTAGCATCATTTTATATACTTTTAGGAGTATCTAATGGTGAAAATTTTAAAATGTTATTAAATGAATCATATAAGCTAATAGGGACGTTATTGTTATCAATAATATTCGCTTACGGGGTATCACCTATATTTGAAACTATATTTGATTTAGTTACGACAAATAGATTAATGGAATTTATAAAACCAGACTTTGAGTTAACGAGAAGGTTGACAGTAGAGGCAGGCGGGACGTACCACCATTCTCTAATCGTATCAAACCTAGCGGAGGAGGGGGCATTAGCGATAGGGGCTAATTCAGCTGTTTGTAAAGTAGCGGGATATTTTCATGATATAGGTAAATTAAAATATCCGTTATATTTTGGAGAAAATCAAAATGGGTACAATCCTCATGATTATTTACTACCTAGTAAAAGTGCACACTATATAAAAGCGCATATAGATGGAGTTGATGAGATAGCTAAAAAATATAAGTTGCCAAAAATTATAAGGGAAGTAATAAAACAACATCATGGAGATACACATATATCATATTTTTATTACAAGGCACTAGGAGATGACAAATTAAAAGATAGCGTTGTAGAGTCGGACTATAGATATGATAGTTTAAAACCACAAAGTAAAGAAGCTGGAATATTAATGATTGCTGACACAGTAGAAGCTGCGGTAAGAGCAACAATAAATAAGATGGAAAGTTTTGATGAAGTAGAAAGTTTTATTGATAAATTAGTAGATGGAAAAATAAAAGACGAACAATTATTATATAGTGGTTTAACGTTTGGAGATGTAGATAAAATTAAAAAATCATTTTTAGTCGTTTTAAAAGGGATGTATCATAATAGAGTTGAATATCCAAGTGAGAAGGAAACAGAGGAAAATGAAAGTTAAAAAACTAAAATAGTAGAAGGTGGCAAAATGATTAATATTGATTTTAATGAATTAGTATCAATAGATAGTAAATATAAAAATATAATAGAAAGGGTTATAAAGAGTACGCTAATAAAAGAAAATATTAAAGGTGATATAGAAGTTAGTATAACAATATGTGATGAAAAAGAAATAAAAGAAATAAATAATAAGTTTAGAAATAAAAATGAAGTTACAGATGTTTTATCGTTTCCTTTAATAAAGGATATAAGTAGGATGAATATAAATGAATATAACGTATTAGGAGATATAATAATATGTTTAATGAAGGCAATACAACAAAGTAAACAACATGGACATAGTATAGATAGAGAAATAGGATTTTTAACAGCCCATAGCATGTTACATTTATTAGGATATGACCACATAATAAAAGAAGAAGAAAAAAATATGTTTAAAAAACAAGAAGAGATTTTAGAAGAATTAAAATTAAGGAGATAAAATGAATAACAAAAAATTAATAGAATTAGCTATTGAAGCGAAAAAAAATTCATATGCTAAATATTCTAATTTTAGAGTAGGAGCATCGTTATTAGGGGAAAGTGGACAAGTATATTTAGGATGTAACGTAGAAAATGCAACTTATGGAGCAACAAACTGTGCAGAAAGAACAGCGGTATTTAGTGGTATTGCATCAGGAGAAAAGAAATTTACGAAAGTTGCAATAGTGTCGTCATCAGGTGAATATACATATCCATGTGGAATTTGCAGACAAGTTTTATTTGAGTTTATGGGAGATGATGGGATAGTAATATTAGGAGATAAAGAGGGAAATATTAAAGAGCATACGATAAAAGAGTTATTGCCATATGGCTTTAAATTATAGAGAAGAGGAGAAAAATGATAAAGGATAAAAAATTTAATTCAGGGTTTGTATCAATAATAGGAAGACCAAATGTAGGAAAATCGACGTTAATGAACTGTTTGATCGGTGAAAAAATAGCAATAACGAGCCACAAGCCACAGACGACGAGAAATAAAATACAAACAATATTGACAAGAAGTGATTTTCAAGCGGTGTTCATAGATACGCCAGGGTTACACGATCCAAAATCAAAACTTGGAAAATATATGGTAAGAAGTGCAGAGAGTTCATTAAGTGAAATGGATATAGTAATGTATCTAATTGAACCTTATGAAAAAATAAACGATAACGATCTAAGTATTTTAAAGAGATTAGAGAAAGTGACAAGTAACATATTTTTAGTAATAAATAAAATAGATACAGTAAGTCACGATAAAATATTAGAAGTAATAGATGTGTACAAGGATAAAGGAAACTTTGCGGAAATAATACCGATATCGGCTATAAATGCAAATAAAGTTGATTTATTATTAGAAAACATAAAAAAATATTTACCGGAAGGACCACAATATTATCCAGAGGACATGATAACAGATCAAGTAGAAAAAGAAATAGTAGGAGAAATTATAAGGGAAAAGACATTAAAATTATTAAACGACGAAATTCCACATGGTATAGCAGTAAGTGTAATGTCGATGAAAATTAGAAAAAACAGAAATATATATGATATAGAAGCAACAATATTTTGCGAGAGAGAATCACATAAAGGAATAGTAATAGGAAGAAAGGGAAGTAAATTAAAAGATATTGGAATAAGAGCAAGAGGCGATATAGAAAGGTTGTTAGGGTGTGATGTGAATTTACAGCTATGGGTAAAAGTTAAAAAAGATTGGAGAGATTCGGATTTTTTGTTAAAAGATTTCGGATACAATAGTAAGGAAATATAAAATAAACGAGATATAATTCCTATTATTGTATTGTATTAATGTCAAAATAAAGAGAATGATAATAATATAATACATAAGGAGTTGATGAAATGGAAAACATAAATAATTATTGGAATGCATTCATAAATACAGGGAGTATAAATGATTATATTAGGTATAAAAAAAACAATTTTGACGATGATATAGAAACATATAAGATAGAAAATATAAGTGAAAAAGGGTTTACAGATAAAAAGAATAAATAAAAAAAGTGCATATGCACTTTTTTTATTTATTCTTCAATGCTACTCTTTTTGATATTAATAGTAGGAGTAGTAATATTTTTATCATTAGAAAGTGATGATATATAATTTTCAAGACTATCTATTTTATTATTAATAATAGTAAATTCGGATTCAGAAATTACTTTTAAATATTTATTAACAAGAGCATTGTAATCATATTCAAATTCTTCGAACTTAGCACGTTGAATTTTAATAGAGTCTTGAATTAATTCAAGGCGAGTTACAGCTTCTTTTTTATAAGTGTCAGCTTCAACTTCAGCATTTTTTATAATATTATCAGCCGCTATTTGTGCATTCAAAATAGCATTTTTAATTGCCAAATCCTTATCTTTATAACTTTTAATAACCTCCTCAAGTTCGTAGATATATAAATCAACCTCATCAGGAGAATATCCTTTACGTGTTGTAGAAAACTTTTGTTCCATAACTACCTCCATATACAAATTAGTGTTAAAATGTTATTATAAAGATAATAACATTTTAAATATATAAATACAATAATAGGAGTAAAGAGTTATAAAAAAAGGACGAGCATATGATAAAGGAAAAATATTTTATGAATATGGCACTTCATGAAGCATATAAAGCGTATAAAGAAGATGAAGTTCCGATAGGATGTATAATAGTTTATAAAAATAAAATAATAGGGCGAGGGTATAATAAAAGAACTCAGTATAAAAATGCATTATGTCATGCAGAAATAATAGCTATTGATGATGCGTGTAAATATTTAAATGATTGGCGGTTAGAAGAATGTACGATATATGTAACAGTAGAGCCGTGTCCTATGTGTGGTGGTGCAATAATTCAATCTAGAATAAAAAAACTAGTCTATGGAAGTAAAAGTATTAAATCAGGTGTAGCGGGAACAAAAATTAATTTGTTTAAAAAAGGCATATTTAATCATAATGTAGAAGTTGTTGAAGGCGTATTAGAAAAAGAAAGCAATATACTTATGAAAAGTTTTTTCAACAATATTAGAAAGTAATTGACAATGAAGAAAACAAATGATATTATAATAAAGTATTAAGTAGAATTTATTCTCACCTTTAGCAAAGCGAAAGGGTTCATAGTAATAACTAACAAAATGATAGTTATATAATTATGGACAGGTAGAATAATCTATCTGTTTTTTTTATTATGATAGACAAATAATATAGAGGGAATAAATTTTAAACTTTATGGAGGTGTAGATTATTTCAGAATTAATGCTCAATGAAAGAATAAGAGATAAAGAAGTTAGACTTATAGGTGTAGATGGAGAACAATTAGGAATTGTATCATCAACAGAGGCTAAGCAATTAGCATTTGATAAGGATTTAGATTTAGTGAAAATTTCACCAAAAGCTAAACCACCGGTATGCAAAATAATGGATTATAGTAAATACAAGTTTGACCAAGCAAAAAAAGCAAAAGAAGCTCGTAAAAAACAAAAAACGATAGATGTAAAAGAATTACGTTTATCACCAAACATTGATAAGCATGATATTGATGTAAAAGTTAAACATGCTATTAAGTTTTTAAAAAGTGGAGCTAAATTAAAACTATCAATAAGATTTAGAGGTAGAGAATTAAGTAATACAGGAGTAGCACACAAGATAATAGCAGATTTCATGACAGAAATCGAAGAATACGGAGTAATTGATAAAAGAGCTAAAATGGAAGGTCGTAGTATGACAGTATTCATTAGCCCAAAGAACGAAGTAAAAAAATAATAAACACAATTAAATCAGGAGGAATTATAAAATGCCAAAAATGAAAACAAATAGAGCAGCAGCAAAACGTTTTAGAAAAACAGGAACTGGTAAATTTAAATATTCAAAAGCAAACAAACAACATATTCTTACCAAAAAAAGCCCAAAAAGAAAAAGACGTTTAAGAAAAGCTGGGATGACAGATAAAACAAACATCAAAAAAATCAGAAAAATGTTACCATACGCTTAAAATTAAACTTACAAATAGGAGGACTTGAAAAATGGCAAGAGTAAAAGGCGCACTTAACGCAAGAAAAAAACATAAAAAAGTATTAAAAATGGCTAAAGGTTTTAGAGGAGCTAGAAGTAAACAATATAGAGTAGCTAAGCAATCAGTAATGAGAGCAATGGCACATGCATTTAAAGGTAGAAAGCAAACTAAAAGAGAATACAGAAGATTATGGATTACAAGAATAAATGCAGCTACAAGAATTCATGGTTTATCATATTCTAAATTTATGCATGGTTTAAAAGTTGCAGAGATTAATTTAAATAGAAAAATGTTAGCAGAAATGGCAGTAACGGATAGTGAAGCATTTGCATCATTAGTAGAGACAGCTAAATCAGCTATAGCTAAATAAATAAGAAAAAATGATTCTACATAGTAGGGTCATTTTTTTATTTGTATAATAATACGTAAGAATAAAGGACATATAAAAAAAGATTCCTATAAGGAATCTTTTTTTGTTCGCCGTAATACTTTTATTTTTTATTTTTTTTCTTATTTTTTTGTTTATCTTCTAAATATTCATCGAAAGTCATAAGTTTGTCATTTACACCATCTTCTGTAAATTCAATTATACGGTTAGCAACAGTTTGTAAAAATTGGTGATCATGAGATGTAAAAAGTAAATTACATTTAGTATCTACAAGTCCGTTGTTAACAGCAGTAATAGATTCTAGGTCTAAATGGTTAGTAGGTTCGTCAATAATATATACATTAGAACCTGATAACATCATTTTAGATAACATACATCTAACTTTTTCTCCACCAGATAAAACAGAAGCTTTTTTAAGAGAGTCGTCGCCAGAGAAAAGCATTCTACCTAAGAAACTTCTAATGAAAGTTTCTGTTTTATCCTCAGAATATTGACGTAGCCAATCAACAAGGCTTAAATCAACACCATCAAAAAATTCAGTATTATCTTTAGGAAAATAAGTTCTACTAGTAGTAACACCCCATTTATATGAACCGCTAGTTGGTTCTATTTCCCCAGTAATAACTTTAAAGAAAGTCGTTTTAGCAAGGTTATCACCAAGAAAAGCGATTTTATCGTAAGGTCTAACAGTTATACTAATGTTATTTAAAATAGTAACACCATTAATAACTACAGTTAAATTTTCTGTTGTAAGAACATCATTACCAATTTCACGTTCGGCTTTAAAACTAACAAAAGGGTATTTTCTAGAAGATGGTTTAATATCTTCTAAAACAATTTTTTCTAATAGTTTTTTACGGCTAGTAGCTTGTTTTGATTTAGAGGCATTAGCACTAAAACGTCTAACGAAGTCTTCCATTTCTTTAATTTTAGTTTCTTTCTTTTTGTTTTCGTCACGCATTTGTTGTAAAGCTAATTGACTAGATTGATACCAAAAATCATAGTTACCTATATAAAGTTGTATTTTACCGAAATCTATATCAGCTATGTGTGTACAAACTGTATTTAAAAAATGTCTATCATGGGAAACAATAATAACAGTATTTTCAAAATCAGCTAAAAAGTTTTCAAGCCATGTAATAGCCTGTATGTCTAAATGGTTAGTAGGTTCATCTAGTAATAAAATATCAGGATTACCAAAAAGAGCCTGTGCTAAAAGAACTTTAACTTTTAAAATTTCATCAAGATCTTTCATATAAATGTCATGAAATTCTGTTTTAACACCTAAATTATTTAAAAGTGTGCTAGCATCACTTTCAGCATTCCAGCCGTCAAGTTCCGCAAATTCGGCTTCTAGATCACCAAGTCTAAGCCCATCTTCATCAGAAAATTCACCAGCACTATAAATTTCTTCTTTTTCAATCATGATGTCGTACAATCTTTTAAAGCCCATGATTACAGTATCAAGAACTTTAAACTCATCATATTCATAATGATCTTGTTTAAGGATTGTAAGACGTTTGTTTTTTTCTATAATGACTTCACCGTTAGAAGGTTCAATTTCAGAAGAAAGAATTTTTAGAAACGTCGATTTACCAGCACCGTTAGCCCCTATTAGTCCATAACAGTTACCCGATGTGAATTGAATATTTACATTAGCAAATAATGGTTGCTTACCATATTGTAAAGTTACGTTGTTTGCACTTATCATTTTTTTACCACCTATTATATTATAAATTATTTGATTACATTGAAAATTATTTTACCATTGTAAATAGCTTTTGTCTATGTAAATAGAAAATAAAAGATGCAACAATTTATAAAAGTATATGCTAATAAATATATTGAAGATTGTGAAAAAAATTAATATAATTAGTATAAGATGAACATCATAGGGAAAGGAGAAACAATATGAGGCGTGAAAACAAAAATATAATAAAAAGATATGTAGTTAGTATGTTTACAATGACGGTAACAGCTGTATTTGTAAAAAAAATATCCGAAAAAAATAATGGTGTTTTAAGAAAGAAAAAATCAGGAACAAAAGCAAAACCAAAAGTAGAACCAAAACCAGAACTAAAACTAGAAGTAGAAGATGATAAAAAAAAAGAAGAACCAAAAGTAGAAATAAAACCAAAAACAGAACAAAAACTAGAAGTAGCAGATGATAAAAAGGAAGGAGAACCAAACCAGAATTCGAACCAAAAACAAAACCAAAACCAAAACCAGAACCAGAATCCGAACCAAAAGCAGAACCAAAACCAAAAACAAAAAGAAAACCAAAAGCAGAATCCGAACCAAAAACAAAACCAGAACCAAAAACAAAATCCGAACCAAAAGCAGAACCAGAACCAAAAACAAAACCAAAACCAAAAACAGAACCCAAACCAAAAACAAAAACAAAACCAGAACCAAAAACAAAATCCGAACCAAAAACAAAAACAAAAACAAAAACAGAACCAAAAACAAAAAGAAAACCAAAAGCAGAATCCGAACCAAAAACAAAAACAGAACCAAAAGCAGAATCCGAACCAAAAACAAAAAGAAAAACAGAACCAGAACCAGAACCAAAAACAAAACCAGAATCCGAACAAAAACAAAAATAAAAACTAAAACCTATAGGAGGTAAGTATGAAAAAAGATTACAAGTGGTCGTTAAACGAATTATATGAAAGTATAGAGACAGAAAAGTTTAAAAAAGATTTTAAAGCGTTAGAGGAAAAAACAGAAAATTTAATAAAGTACGTAAAAGAAAAATTTAATAGTAATGAGAAGTATATAGAAAAGATAGAAGGATATATAACGTTAACGAATGAATTTAATAAATTATCAACGTTATCAACATATTTACAATTAAGAACGGCGACAGATGCAGATGATATGGAAGCAAAAAAGAAATTGAGTGAAATATATAACTATGATGCAAAATATTCTGTTGTACCGGCAATGTTCAATAAATTTTTATTAACGTGTGAAAATTTAGAAGAAAGTATAGAAAAATCAGAAATATTAAAAGAACATAAATTTTTTATTTTAAATAGTAGAAAAAAAGCAAAATATAATTTATCGGAAAAAGAAGAATTATTAATAAGTACGATGTCTATAACAGGAAGTAGTGCATGGAGTGACTTAAGAGATGATTTAATAGCGAGTTTAGAAATGAAAGTGGAAATAGAAGGTAAAATTAAAAGTTTACCATTTCCAGCAGTTAGAAACTTAGCATATAGTGAAAATAAAGATGAACGTAAAAAGGGATATGATGCAGAGTTAAAACACTATAAAGAAATAGATAAGGCAGTAGCAGGAGCGATAAACAGTATAAAAGGCGAAGCAATAGCTATTAATAAATTACGTGGGCTTACGCCACTAGATAACACATTAATATTATCAGGAATAGATAAAGATATATTAGATTGTATGATAGATGCAATGAAAGAGAGCATGCCACAATTAAGAAAGTACTTTAAAAGAAAAGGGGAGTTGTTAGGATATAAAAACGGATTACCGTTTTATGAGTTATTTGCACCTATCGGAAATGTAGAATTAAGTTATACATACGATGAAGCATTAAATAATATTGTAAAAAATTTATCGTCATTTCATGAGACGATAGGTGAGTTTGTTAAAAAAGCGGTTGATAATAATTGGATTGATGGGTTACCGCGAGATGGAAAACGAGACGGTGCATTTTGTGCGAATATACCAGCGATTAAAGAAAGTAGAATACTTAGTAATTTTTCAGGAACGTATTCATGTATGGGAACATTAGCCCATGAGTTAGGACATGGATATCATGGTGAATGTATAGAAAATGAAAGTTTAATAAATACAAACTATCCAATGCCAATAGCAGAAACAGCATCAATATTTTTTGAAACATTATTAATGGAAAGTGTATTAAAAGATGCAAATGATGAGGAAAAAATAGCATTATTAAATAATTCATTAACAGATGAGACCCAAGTAATAATAGACATATATAGTAGATTTGTTTTTGAAAGAAATATGATAGAAGCCCGTGAAAATGGACCGTTATCAGTAGATGAACTTTGTACGTTAATGGTAGATGCACAAAAAGAAGCATATGGCGACGGATTAAGTAGTTACCACCCATATATGTGGTTAGTAAAACCACATTATTATTCAGTTGATTATAATTTTTATAATTTCCCATATGCGTTTGGATTATTATTTTCAAAAGGTGTGTATGCCCATAGTAAAAAAGTAAATGATAATGATAAATTTATTAAAGAGTATAAAAAATTATTATCATTAACAGGTAAAGAAAGTTTAGTAGATGTAGGAAAACAAATGGATATAGACATAACAGATAAGGAATTTTGGAAAAATTCTTTAAAAATAAGTGAAAATAATGTAGATTTATTTTTAAAACTAACTAAATAAAGAAAGAAAAAAAAAGAGTGTAACCACTCTTTTTTTATTTCTTTTTTTATCTTATGAAATATAACTTTTATCTTTTAAAATTTTAATTCCTTTTTCTTTATTAGCTTCACTAATTAAAACGACAGGACCAGTACAACCCATACCACTTTCAGCATAAATATCCGCTTTCCATAATAATTGTACGGCATCTTCTAAATCCATAACATCTATGCCAGAAATTTCACCAGTAACAATTTCTTTAGTAGGTGGTTTAATAGTTTCATTAGAAGAAACTTTTTTTTCTACAACAGTTTCAAGACCAGAGTTATTAGCTAAGTTAACTTCATCACGTACAACTTTATTAAAGTCACCTTTAGCAAGGTTGTATGCATGAATTAAAGCATTAGCAACAACAGGAGAACCAGATGCTCTAGAAATTATACAAACTAAACGTCTATAGTTACTACTAGTACCAGCACCATAACCATAACCAGAGGCTTCGTAGCCACCGCCTGTAGTAAATGATGAGAACATTTTCATTAAAATATTACCAGTTAATGTATCTGTAACCATAACATCAACATTACCGCCTATTAAATCGTTACCACGCATAATTGCACCACCATCTGCTCTAACAGAAGATGAGAAATTAATGTTGTATCCGTTATCTTTAAGTTTATTTAAAGCGATTTCAACACTACGTGAACCGTCTACATTAAGAATACCAAGAGTTGGGTTATCAATACCTAATGCTTTGGCATTTGCGATTCCATAAATAGCATTTTTAACCATAGCTTCAACACGATCCGTAGCACTAGTTCCTGTAGTAGTACCAATTAACATGTCGTTACCCATAGGCGATGTAACACGACCAACAGTAGAAACGCCGATAGGGAAGTTGTAATGTGCAGTTACACAGCCGTCTAAATATCCGCTATCTAAAAGTTCTTCCATTTTAGTGTGGGCATCTTTATCATCTTTAGTTTCAATAATTTCAAAGCTAGTGTTTTCAACTTTAGCACCGATTAAAACGATATCAAAATTTTGTGAAGATTTATAAGCTTTTAAAGCACCATCAACTAAATTTTTAACACCAAGTTCCGAACCAAAAGTAGTTAAACCGATACGTAAACGTTTAGATGATGAAGTAGTTTGAATATTTTCTTCTACTTTTCCTTTATTTCTTTCTAGAAGTATAGAAACACCATCAAATAAGTTAGTCATACGACCAAGGAATAAACTACCTTTACCAACTATCATAGCTTTATTAATAGAACCTGTAGTTAAGTCATCGATAGCAAAACCTAAATATGGAACTCCAGATGGGATATGACCTTGAGTAGGGGCAAAACCTACCATACCATGTTTTTTAATAAAACCTAAAAGTTCCTTACGTTCTAATTCTTTACGCATAACAGCTAAAGCACCAATCATTTTATAATTGGACTCTGGAACGTCACCAGCACCAGCGGGTTTAGTAACGTCGGGATTTTGCATTTCTACAGAATATTTATCAACGTCTGTAATTTTAAGTCCAGCGTTTTCAAGAGGTTTAGAAACTAAAGAAGTAATAACCGCTTGAGGTGCTGAGCCAGTACCAACTGTATGACGACCTACGATATCAGTATTTAGAACAGGGCTTACAAAATCATCTTCACTAATTAAACAAGCGAAGCCACCTAAAACATCTTCTAATACAGGAATATCTTTTTTAACATGATCTTTACCGTTCATACCTAATTTAGCTGTTGCACCGCCGGCTACAACTACAACGTTTTTATAAGTTCCAGCTTTAATAAGAGAACTAGCTAGTATAAGAGAGTGGGTAGGGGCGGCACAAAATCCACGAGTATCAGAACCAGTAGCATTATTACACCCGCAAGATTCTGCGATAGCTTTAGCGAAGTTACCGCCACCACGTTGATTAGAATCACCACATGCCTCTTCCGAACACTCTATAACGTAGTCGATAGAATTAGGATTAATATTATTTTTAGCTAATAGATTTTTTAGAGCTAAAACTCCTGATGCTTTAACTACTAGATTTTCAAAAATTACATGAGCATTTAAGTTAGGATCTATATCATGGGCTTTTTTAATACAGCCCACTAAAGTGTTTTCATAATATAAAGGTTCACCATGGGCATCTATAAATTTATTTATTTCGTCGATTTCAAAACCATCTTTTAATTTATCAATATCACTTTTTAAAAGTGGGTGATTTTCAATAACTTCTTTAATTTTAGGAACAATGGTCTTAGATAATACTACTAAGTCAAAAACGTCTACAATTTGTAACAATCCTAAAAATTCAAGTTCAGGCATTATTTCACCAAAGCGACTAAAACGATCTTTAATAGGTGACGGTTTATCATACCAAGGTAAAGGAATTTCTTTAAGTTCTTCAGGTGTCATATTACCTATATATGTTTGGTTAGCCGAATAATTACAAACTTCATCAAATGTTCTTAAACTACTTCTAAGATTTTTCAAGTAATCAGAATCAGGGTTCGTAATTTTTTCCATAGTTTGAGTAGTACCATTATTTAAAACCATTTCTGGTGTATGAACTAATATGTATGACGCATTTTTTAAAACTGGATTAGCCATTTAAATTACCTCCATTTTATATTAAAGCCTGTATCTTCAGATACAGGCTTTTTTAATATTATAATATTTTTTTATAATTCAAAAACTGTTTGTTCTGTAACATCAATAGTTAAAGCTTCTAATGATTTTTTAACTATGTTCATTCTTACTTTATATTCATCTTCTTTAGATAAATCAGCATCACCTAAAGGATGTGGAATAGCGATAGCTGGAACTATTCTATTCGCACCTACTGTTAACGAAATTGGTACTACTGTACAAATATGTACAACAGGAATACCAGAACGTTCAATTTCTTTTACCATCGTTGCACCGCAACGTGTACAAGTGCCTCAGGTAGAAGTTAAAATAACAGCGTCCACACCAGCACTTAATAAATCTTGTGTAAACTCACTAGCGAAAGCTTTAGAGTTAGCAACAGATGTACCGTTACCAGTTGTTGAATAAAATATATTGTGTAAACTTCCAATGACACCATCTTTTTCAAGTTGGCGTAAAACATCAACAGGAACGACTCTATCAGAATCGTCATTAGCATACACAGGGTCGTAACCACCGTGAGCTGTTTCAAAAGTTTCAGATGTTAAATCATTCATACCAGTAAAATCATAAGAACCGTATTTAGATGCACTAGATGATTCAACTTTATCTGGATTATTTTTAGGAACTATACCACCAGATGTAACTATTGCAATTTTTGCTTTAGATAAATCTTTAATAGCTTTACCAGGCTCTACGTTATCGAAAGTTGGCATAGCATATTCCGTAGTAAATTTTTTACCGTTAATTTTATTTAAAAGCATATTTACCGCACGAGTAGAACCACGTTGTTCTACAAAAACGTTTTTTCTAATTCCACGAGGGAAGTAGCCTTCTGTATCTGCTGAACCTGTCATTTCACCTTTAGCTAATTTAATAGCAAATTTAGCAAGGGCTGGTGCTGCTTTACGCATACTAGCCGCCGAATTACCAGTTGGTAAAATATAAGTATCTTTTTTAAATGAATCTAATCCTGGATTTTCTTCGTACATAGCTGTAACAGTTTTGATACCTTTTTCATTGATTGCTTTACAAACAGCACCACATGCCATACCATAACGTCCAGCATTAAACGCTGGTCCTGCTATAAATAGATCTGGTTTATGTTCTTCAACCATTTTTAAAATAGTTGATAAAGCTTCATCAGTATTTTCATTAAAATAAGAATCACCACAAATGATAGTAGCAACGATTTCGGCTTCATCGCCAAAATTTTGAGTAAGAGCAAGCCCAGGACCTACAACTTCTGTACGTACTTCTGGTTTGTAGTCTGCTTTTTCTTCGCCACCAATACCACCGTAAAACTGATTTATATAATGAACAACACGTATTTTAGACAAGTTACCCACCTCACATTTTTAGGATAGTTATATTAGTATTTACCAAATTGATCTCTAATTGATTTCATTTCTTCACAAATATCGTCAACGTCAAGAACCATTTCCATCATTCCGATTTGTTCGTCGTAGATAGAACTATCTACGGCGTCTTTAAATTCACTTTCTACTACGTGATAACAAGCGAGTCCTAACTGAACTCCTGCTAATGAACCTGCGAAAGTAGGGTCGCCATTTGTAACTGTTTCAGCTGCTAAACCAGCAGCTTCTCCTTCAGCAGCACCGATTAAAATTATTACATTTTCAGCACCATGCTCTTCAGCGGCATTTTTAACCCTATTTTGATTTTCTAAGTCCATAGCTCCTGCAGCGGTTCAGACAAAACATTCTGTTGCAGAATAAATAATGTCTGTGTTAAGAGGTTTTAAACATTCCTCTATTGCAGGAGCTGGAATACCATCTCTGTCACCAATAATGATTACTTTTTTATTATCGAATAATCCCATTGTTTCCACTCCTTTTTAATTTTATTTAGAAATAATTGTCTTTGTTTAGAATTCACGAGCTGTAAGTTTATTAAACCCAAGTTCGTTAGTAGCACCAGTAATTACTTGAATTTCAGCTTCAATAGAACCGTCGCTACGTAAAGAGCCATCGAATCCACCAGCGATTTTATCAACATAATCAAGAGTACCGATTAATTTATCCATTTTAGGTAATAAAATAACTTCGTTAGCATTTCCACCTGTAACTGTTGCATTAGCAAGAGGATCAGCATCGGCTAAAGATTGTGATAATCCGTCGCGTCCAGCATATTCATCAGTTACGATAACTGTTTTAATACCTTCTTGTTCGATTTTTTTACAGTTCATAATTAAATCTGTATCAGGATTACCAAATCCTTCTTGAGAAATAATAACAGCATCTACACCAATAAGCTTACAAAGTTTAGCTGTAAAGTCCGATGAACGTTCTTTATCTGCTAAATATACTGTTTCATTGGTAATTATAACACCTACAAAATTTATTTCTTTACCGTGCTTAGAATATAAATCTTTGATTATAGGGTTATTAAGATGATGATAAGTAGTATTTTTATCACAGGCTGACACACAGTTACCGCTAGTTATAGCACCATCCATAATTTCAGTTGGGCTAAGTAGGGTAGGAATGATTTTTTTAGCATCAGCTCCGTATACATATGTATCGTGTAATAAACCTTGTGTTTGTAGCATGTAAACGTATGCAACTTTTGGTAAGTCAGGGTAATTAACAACACTTTGTGAAATAGGTAAAGTTTCATAAACTTCTACAACATCAGGTGTAATTTCTCTACCTAATTCTCCTAAATAATTAGCGATTGTTAAACCAGCAACACGTGCAGCATCTTCGTACTCATACGGTGTAAGATTGTCTACAGGTTCAATTACAAGACATACATTGAATAATTTAGAAAATGGTGTATAATCCGCACCAACTCCACACATATCAATAATACCTTCTTGAAAACCTACAATTTTACCGCAAGTAACAACGGCACAACCAGATAAAACATGAGTTTTGCCAGAACCTACAGTGTTCATTTTAGAAATCATACCAGGGAAAATATCCCCATTACCTTCTACTTTAACACGTGGTTCAATTACATCTTTTACAGGTGTAATTCTAGTACTGTCGTTAGGTTTTGCAATGTCAATAGTGACATTTTTAATACGTTCATCTTTTAAAACTATTTCCTTAATAGCATTAGCATTAACATTTAAAACACCGTTAACGATTTTTGATTCATCAGATAAAACAACGTCTTTAATATTAATTCTACCAAGTTCAAGTTTCATAATACACCTCCCTTACAATAATTAGAAAATATATATTAAGAATATAAAATTCGAAATACCAAATTACTTAACGTTTGTTAAAATCATTTGTTCAATGTTAGATTTAGTAGCATCTTCTTTAGTAAGAGTAGCTACTTTTTCACCGTTTTTATAAAGAATAACAGTAGGTAACCCAAGAACTTTTTGTGAAATTGCAAGGCGACGAGCTTTAGTAGTATTTAATTTAGTAAATTTAACTTTGTCGCCATGAGTTTTTGATAAATCCATAATTTCAGGAAGTAATGCTTCACAAGGAGCACAACCGTCTCCGAAATAATCAACTAAAACGAAATCCTCACAGTTTAAAACTTCTTCTTCAAATGTTTTTTTGTCTAATAAAATCATAATATAATCTCCTTTTTAATAATTATTCAAAATTTTCTTCAATATATTTTTCAGCTGTAATAGACGCAATAGCACCATCACTAGTAGCTGTTACAACTTGACGTAAAGATTTAACGCGGATATCACCAGCTACAAAAATACCATCTATATTTGTAACCATGTTATCATCAGTTTTTAAGTAACCCCATTCCATATCAAGGACATCTGTGTATAGATGACTAACAGGATCAAAACCTATGAAAGGGAAAACTCCAAATGTGCCATCGTCATCATGAGCGAAATGTTCATGAAGTTCATTAGATTTAACGTTTTTAAATACGATAGATTCAACGATACCATCACCTTTGATTTCTTCAACCACAGTGTCCCAAAGGAAATGAATTTTATCGTTAGCCATTGCTTTATCAACGATAGATTGAGCGGCACGTAATTTATCACGACGATGAACGATAGTAACTTTTCTTGCGAATTTTGAAAGGTACATAGCTTCTTCAACAGCAGAGTCACCACCACCGATAACAAACACTTCAAGTTCTTCAAAAAAAGCGGCGTCACAAGTAGCACAATAAGAAACCCCTTTACCAGTTAATTCTTTTTCACCAGGGCAACCAATAAGTTTTGGAGTACCACCGTTAGCAACGATAACAGATTTAGCTTTATAAACTTTATCATCTGTATTTACAATTTTAATTTTGTTGTTGAAGTCAAAAGAAGTAACATTACCTTTTTCGATAACAGCACCAAAATGTAAAGCTTGTTCTTTCATTCTTGAAACTAAAGTAGGACCTGTAGAATCTTTAGGTGCTCCAGGATAGTTTTCAATTTCATCGGTAATAGCAATTTGCCCACCGATGGCATTTTTTTCAAGAATTACAACGTCAAGTTTAGAACGTGAGGCATAAAGTCCAGCCGTAAGTCCTGCTGGTCCCGCGCCGATAATAACGATGTCATAAATTTTTTCCATTTTGTCCTCCTATAAACTGTTAATGATATCAAAATCTATTAATTGAAAATCTAATAAAACTTTGTCTATATAAATAGGCGTCGGTTTATTTTTTGTGAATTTTAAATATGTAGCTATACTATGTTCAATAATAGAAAGAGACTTCATATCTAAAGTAGAAATTTCTTTAGAAACTATTATTGACTTATAAGGTGTTTCGTTAGGCTTAATACTTCCTGATAAAGGATGTGTAAGTAAAGTATGACCTTTATGAACAAGATCGCGAACACAAGTAAGAACGTCTATATAACAATAAACATCAATAAATTTAATTGCGTAAGAGGAATTAAGCTTTTCTAAAACCATAGGGTTGTTAGTAACAAGTAAATTGTCCATAATGCTCCTTATAAAAAAATAAACAGAAATAAAGCGTAGCTTTATCTCTGTTATAAATGTATTTCAGAGTATGTCCGAATATTCTGATTTTGCCTGAGAAGTTCACAAAGTTAGAGCTACTAATTTTGCTTGTACCGTCGGCGACATATGTAATATGTTCTCTCAAATATCCATCATCCAATATTTAAAATGTAAATTCGTCAATATTATGTAAAATAAATAAAATAAAACAATAATATTAACTAAAATATATTCAAATAACTAATAATTGTTAAATAAATATTTTATACAATAAATATAACATAAATATTTTATAAATGTCAACATAAAACAAGTGAAAATTATATAAAAATTAAATTAAAATTCTAAAGTCATCGACACGTCTAGTGATTTTATTATTATCAAATAATTCTAGAAGTAGAAGAGAGAATTTACGGCTAGAATTAGTAGCAGTTCTAAAATCGCCAAGAGTAATATTTCCTTTAGAATTATTTAAATCTTTTAAAATATTAATAGCATCTAAATAAAACTTTTTGTGTATATAAGTAGATTTATCAAGACAAATAATAGAGTCGTTAGTAATAGAATTAATAATTTCGTCTAAATTAATATTTTTATCTGTAGTAATGAAATCATTAATTTTAGGGGGCGTAAATTTATTATTTAATAACGTATTTTCTATAAGGTTTTTAATTTCCAGTTCTTTTTTTGTGTAGATAGGTTTAAAAGTTTTAATTGAAATTAAATTATTAGAAAAATTAATAACATTTTCATCACTAGTTAATTGTAATAACATATCAAAATATTTAAGTTTAAAAGAGGGATTAACTTTTTTAAACAACTCACTTTTAGAAATACCAAGACGTAAAGGAAAAGTATCGTGGTAGTCTGACACTATAGAAATAATTTTTTCTATATATAAATTATAAGTATCGAAATGTATGTATATATCTAAAAGGTTAATGATAGAAACCCCAACTATTTCTTTAACAGTGCTAGAAACATCATCAATACTTTTAGAAATAGAAGTACTAATTTTACCTACAGACAAATTGTTACTATCATTATTTTTAATAAAATTTTCTACAACGGTACATAAGTCATTCGACTCTAGAGTTTTTAAAATATTAAATTCATTTTCAGAAATATTTTTATGGCGACTAGCATTAGGTAATAAAATAGTGCCACCAGCAATAGTTTCAAGAGGGGAAAACTTTCTTAAAACGAAAAGATCATTTTTTTTAAGAAAACAAGGCGTCTCAAAACGTAATTGACAATAACCAGTTTCAGAACTTAAAAAACTATTACAGTTAATAGGAACAACTCTAGCTAAAATTTCTTTAGTCCCTGTATAAACACGAACTCTATCCCACATTTTTATTTCTTTACAACTACTAGCTACAGTAATTTTAACGTCGGCAATAGAAGTTTCCACTAAAGTACCTTCTTTAGCTAAAATATGTCCGCGATGTACTTCATCAATTTTTATATTATGTAAATTTAAAGCTGTTCGTTGTCCAGCAAAAGCTGTGTCAACGTCTTCTTCATGAACTTGTATACTTTTAATTTTTGTAAGTTTGTTGTTAGGGTACATCATAAGTTCGTCGCCAACAGAAATAGAACCTTCGCTTAAAGTACCTGTTACTACAGTCCCAAAACCGTTAATAGTAAAAGCACGATCTATATTTAAACGAGTAGGTAAATTTTTATTTCGCTCTTTTGTAGTTTTTGTAAGTGTATCAATAGAAGAAACTAGATTATCGACACCATATTTTGTAACAGAATCAACACATATTATATTTTTATTATTAAAAAAAGTATTTTTTAGTTCATCGGTAATTTCATCTTTTAACAACTCTAAATATTCTGTATCTACAAGAGATGATTTAGTAATAACTATTAAAGCGTCTTTAATTTCTAAGTGGTTTAAAATTTCTATATGTTCCATAGTTTGAGGCATAATACCTTCTGTAGCACTAATTACTAACAATACGATATCAACACCTGTAGATCCTGCTATCATATTTTTAATAAAACGTTCATGCCCTGGTACATCAATAATTCCTGCACGTGTGCCACTTGGTAAATCAAAATATGTAAAACCAAGATTAATAGAAATACCTCTTTTTATTTCTTCTTTTAAAGTGTCTGTACTATTTCCTGTTAGAGATTTTATTAAAGTTGTTTTACCGTGATCAATATGCCCCGCTGTACCAATAATAATTTTTTTCATAACCCCTCCAATTAATCAATGTATAAAAAAAGCCTACTAATTAGTAGGCGTTGAGTATATTTTTGGCGGAAGCATATGGGAATCGAACCCACCTATGACCTACAAGGCCACAACATAGTTTTGAAGACCAGTAGGAACACCAGTTACCTCTCTGCTTCCATATCTAGTTAAATATAAAATATATTTAAAAAATTGTCAAGTTTATAAAAAATATTTATTGGAGTTTAGAACTTAAATTTATATAAATAATGTAGTGTTATAAATATGAATAGAAGGGATAATATTTTTATAATAAAAAAATAATTGGAATAAAAATTGGAATAGTGGATAATAAAACAGGAAAAAAATATAATAATAGAAAAAAATATAAAAAAGTAGTAAAATAAATTTAAGATATAAATAAAAAGTATAAAAGTAAGGGAGGGGAAAATAATTAATATATATAAGTTAATACCAAACGTAGATGATATTTTAAATAATGAGGAAATTAAGACATATAAAAATAAAACAAGTCATAACAATTTAATAAAAACAATAAGATGTGAGTTAGAACAATTTAGGAAAAAATTAAAAACAATACAATATGAGGCGGAACATTGCACGATAGAGATAGACGGAGAAAATATAGATGTTAGAGAGTTAACAAAAGAAAAAATCCATATAATAATTATTAAAAGCACGTTGTGTAACTTAGAAAAACAAGTATCAAAAAAAGTTAAAAGAGTAATAAATGGAACAGGTGTAATAGTGCATACTAATTTAGGGCGTGCAGTGCTTAGTGAATATGTTGCACAAAATGTATATGACATTACTACAGGATATAACAATTTAGAATTTAATTTAGAAACAGGTAAACGTGGTAGTCGAATGGATTACTTAGAAAAATTATTAGTAGATTTAACAGGGTGTGAAAGTGCATTAGTTGTAAATAATAATGCATCATCAGTATATTTAATATTAAACACGTTAGGATATGATAAGGAAATAGTAGTGTCACGTGGTGAGATGGTAGAAATAGGCGGATCATTTAGAGTATCAGAAATTGTAGAAAAAAGCGGTGGATATGTAAAGGAAGTAGGGACGACTAATAAAACTAAATTAAAAGATTATGAAAAAGGTACGAATGAAGAAACGGGTATATATTTAAAAGTACATAGATCTAATTTTAAAATAATAGGTTTTACAGAAGAAGTAGAAAGTAAACAATTAGTAGAGCTTGCAAAAGAAACAGATGTAGTAGTTGTAGAAGACATGGGTTCTGGTGTTTTAGTTGATATGGAAAAATACGGACTACAGAAAGAAAGAACAGTACAAGAAGCAATAAAAGAAAATGTAGATATAGTATGTTTTTCAGGTGATAAGTTGTTAGGTGGCGGACAAGCAGGAATAATTTTAGGTAAGAAAAAATATATTGATAAAATGAAAGAAAACCAAATGTTAAGATGTTTACGAGTTGATAAAATGAGTTTAATAGCATTAGAGGGGACGTTAAAACAATATTTTAGTGATGATAAAATAAAAAAGCTACCGATATTTGAAAGTGCGTTAAAAACAATAGATGAGTTAAAAGCATTAGGAAATAATATAAAAGAAGAAATAAACAATAATGATATTATGATAGAAATTAAAGAACATTTAGCAATGTTCGGAGGCGGTTCTTTACCAGAAGAAAGTATAAAAAGTATAGGACTATACATAACATCAAAAACTAAAACGGCTAATGATATAGAAAAGAAATTAAGAAATGGGGAAGTGCCTATAATATCTGTAATAAAAAATAATGAAGTAATAATAAATTTAAGTACTATTTTTAAAAAAGATAAACAGTGTATAATAAAAAGTATAAATAACATATAAGTATAAAAGATAGGAGATATTATGGAAAAGAATATTAAAAAAGTAAATATTGAAGTAGTAGATGATAATAGTAATAACAGTAGTTCAAATAGTGAAACAGTAAAAGGGACAGTGGAAACAGAAGAAAAATATTTTGAATATTCAGAAGATAAGTTTGATTATAGTTATTGCGAGTCAAGAAATAAACCTAAACGTAGTATTTTAAATAGGATAATAATTATAGCCGTTATAATAATGCTTATACCGTTAATAATTTTTGCTATAAAAATAGCATTTGTTGTAATTGGAGTATTAATAATACTTGGTTTAGTAAGAAGTTTTTTAAATAAATTAATGTAAAAAAAGTACTGGATAAAATCCAGTACTTTTTTTAGTTATTAACACTAATGGAATTTAAAATGTTAGTAACATAGTTAACTTCTTCTATAGTATTAAAATAAGAAAGGCTAAACCTTGTAAGTCCTGTATATTCTGTATTAAAAAAAGTATGAATAAGAGGACTACAATGAAAACCGCTACGTGTAGCAATATTATAATCATCAAATAAAATAGCAGAAAGTTCCGTACTAGTTAAATGCTTAATTTTTAAAGAAATAAGAGGCATGTGAAAACTAGTTGAGAAGTCGCCGTATATTTGGATATTTGGATTATTTTTAATGTTGTTATAAAAAGTAGTTAATAAATTAAAATCATGGTTATAAATTTTGTCTACACTTGTTTTTAAAATAAATTCGACACTAGAATTTAGCCCGGCTAAACTATGACAGTTATGAGTGCCAGCCTCTAAAACATCAGGCATAGTATTAGGGTGTTCCTTTGAAAAAGTGTGATGTCCAGAACCGCCGACTTTAGTAGGTGGTAGTTTGTTACAAATTACGATACCAGTACCTTGTGGACCTAGTAAAGATTTATGCCCTGTTGCAATTACAAAATCAGCTAATGAGCTATCGACTTTTATAACTCCAGCACTTTGAGATGCATCTAAAATTAATAATATGTTATTAGATTTACAAAAGGCACTAATAAAATCTAAATCAATAATATTTCCAGTTACATTAGATGCATGGGTTATTACAATTGCTTTTGTGTTAGGCTTTAATAATTTATGTAAGTCATCAAAAATGAGATTGCCATTGGTAGAACATTTAATAAAAGATAAATGACAATTAAGTTTATAAAGTGGTCGTAGAACGGAATTATGTTCAAGTATAGAAGAAATAATATGATCACTTTCATTAAAAAGAGTGGATAAGACTAAATTTAACCCTTCTGTAGCGTTACTAGTAAAAGCTATATTTAGCGGATTATCTACATTAAATAAAGTTGCAATATTATTTCTTGTTTTAAATAAAAGTTTAGAAGCCGATAAAGCTAAGTTATGAGTAGAACGGTTAGGACTACCGATATTATTAATAGCGTCAAAAACGGAAGATGCAACATCAGGTGCTTTAGGATAGGACGTAGTAGCGTTATCAAAATAAATCATAAAATTCCCCTTTCTGTAGTTTTATATAGTATAATAAAAAAAAAAAAATATTGCTATAAGGAGGTTTACAATGAAAGATATGAAAATTAATAATATGGACTTTTGTGGTGGTTGAGCATCTAAAATACCAGCTGGTCAGTTGGAAAGTATATTAAAAGAAATACCAATATCAAAAGTTGTAAACGATAATTTATTAATAGGATATGAAAACTCCGATGATGCATCTGTATATAAAATTAGTGATGAAAAAGCTATAATACAAACTTTAGATTTTTTTACACCTATGTTAGATGATCCGTATTTATTTGGACAAATAACGGCGTCAAATGCATTAAGTGATGTTTATGCAATGGGCGGTGAAGTAATAACAGCGTTAAATATAGTATGCTTTCCAAAAAGTGAAAATATAAAAATTTTAGGTGAGATATTAAAAGGCGGGGCAAATAAAGTAATAGAAAGTGGAGGGGTACTAACAGGAGGACATAGTATAATAGATAAAGATATTAAATATGGACTATCAGTTACAGGAATAGTACACCCGAAAAAAATAATAAAAAATAATGGCTGTAAAATTGGGGATAAAATAATATTAACGAAAAAATTAGGTACGGGAATAATAATGGCAAGGTATAACGGATATAGAGAGAAAAATGAAAGTTATAAAAAAGCTATTGAGCAGATGATAATGTTGAATAAAAAGACGTCAGAAATTATGAGTAAGTATAAAGTTAATGGGTGTACAGATGTAACGGGATTTGGATTTTTAGGACATTTAAATGAGATGGTAACAGAAAAATACACAATAGAAATAGAAAGTAAAAATATAAAATACATAGAAGAGGCGTATGAATATGCAAAAGAATTTATAATAACATCAGGGGGACAGAAAAACAGAAAATATTTAGAAGATAAAATAAAATATGATATAGAAGATGAGAGTTTAAAAGAAGTATTATTAGATCCACAAACATCAGGGGGATTAATAATATCGGTAGAAGAAAATAGCGAACAATTAATAGAGGAATTAGAAAAAGCGGGAATAACGGCAAGTGTTGTAGGAAATGTAATAAGAAGAGAAGAAAAAAATATAATAGTGAGGTGATAAAATGATTAAATTAAACTGTGTAGGCGATGTATGTCCTATGCCTGTAATAAAAGCAAAAAAAATATTAGAAACTATAGATAGTAAAGAAACGTTAAAAATCGAAGTTGATAATATAGAAGCTAAAGAAAATATAATCAAGTACATAAAAAGTAAAGGGTATGAATATAAACACTATGAAAAAGGAAATTATTTTATAGAGGTGGTAAAAAGCGGAAATATATTTGAGAAAGAGGAAATAAAAAAAGAAGGAATAATAGTAATAAGTAGCGATGAAATGGGAGAGGGCAATAGAGAGTTAGGAGTAGCGTTATTAAAAAGTTATGTGTATACGTTAACAGAACTAGAAAAAAAACCAAGTGTTATAATATTATATAATAGTGGCGTTAAATTAAGTGTAAAAAGTAGTAAGAGTATAGAAGATTTAAAAATGTTAGAAGATAACGGCGTAAAAATTTTAATATGTGGAGCGTGTTTAAATTTTTATAATATATTAGAAGAAGTAGAAGTAGGAGAAGTTACAAACATGTATGAGATAGCAACAATAACAAATAATGCTAAAGTGTTTAAGGTGTAAGATGGACTATTATATATTAACGTTTAACGGGACAAATGATGCAATAAAAGGTGAGAGTATATTAGATAGTAAAATAGAGTGTAGGATAATAGCGTTGCCAGAGCAGATATTAGCAGGGTGTGGATTTGTAATAAAATTTAATAAATTAGATAAGGCGTTAATAAAAAAAGAGTTGCTAAATAAAGTAGACATAGGTGATTTTTATAAAGTTGAAGTAAAGAATAATAAAAAATCATATATTAAAATATAATGGAGGGTAAATATGTTTAATAAAAAATATGTAATAGATACGTTAGTGGAAATATTAGAAGTAGATAGTCCAACGGGGTTTACAAAAAAAGCGATGGACTTAGTACAATTAAAAGTAGAAGAATTAGGATTTACGATGACATACTCAAATAAGGGCAATGGAATAGTGGAAGTAAAAGGGATAGATAATAGTAAGGTAGTAGGAGTATTATCACATATAGATACGTTAGGACTTATGGTAAGAAGTATAAATGATGATGGTACGTTAAACTTCACAACATTAGGAGGTATTTTATTACCAACAGTAGATAGTGAATATTGTAAAGTGTATACATCAGATGGAAAAGTATATAGTGGAACAGTAATAAGTAATAGTCCATCGGCACATGTGTATAAAGATAGTAGAAGCCTTGAGAGAAATAAAGAGAATATGCATATACGATTAGATGAAAATGTAAAAACAAAAGAAGACGTATTAAAATTAAATATAGGAAATGGTGATTTTATATGTATAGATACGAAAACAGTAGTTGTAAATGATTTTATAAAATCAAGATTTTTAGATGATAAGGCGTGTGTAGCTATAGTACTTGGAATGTTAAAACATATAAAAGAAGAAAAAGTAAAATTAAAAAACGATGTAAAATTTATATTTAGTACATATGAGGAAGTGGGACATGGTTCATCACACATACCAGAAGATATAAGTGAGTGCTTAGCGTTAGATATGGGATGTATAGGAAAAGATTTAAGTTGTACAGAAGAAGACGTATCAATATGTGCAAAAGATGGTGGTGGTCCGTATGATTATGATATGGTAAATAAATTAAAAAGTTTTGCTAAGGAAGATAAATTAAATTATGCAGTAGATATATATGAATTTTATAGTTCAGATGTAACGGCGGGGTTAAGAGGTGGAAACGATATAAAAGGAGCATTAATAGGTCCAGGAATTCATGCAAGTCACGGATTAGAAAGAACACATTATAAAGGCATTGAAAACACTATGAAACTGTTATTAAGTTATTTAACAAAATAGGGGGATATTAAAATGTTTAAAATTGTAGATAAGCAAGTATTAAATGAGAACGTAGTAACATTTGATATATTAGCACCGAAAGTAGCAAAAAAAGCTAAGCCAGGACAATTTATAATATTTAGATTAGATGAGTACGGCGAGAGAATACCGCTAACTATATCAGACTATGATAGAGAAAAAGGAATAGTAACAATAGTGGTGCAAAAAATAGGTAAGTCAACAAAAAGATTATGCATGAAACAAAAAGGTGAGTACATACAAGATTTTGTAGGTCCATTAGGAGAAGAAACAAAAGTTGATGATAGTATAAAGAAAATAGCGGTAGTA
The DNA here is from genome assembly GCA_947313885.1 of uncultured Clostridia bacterium. GTDB lineage: Bacteria > Bacillota > Clostridia > Lachnospirales > CAMZNU01 > CAMZNU01. Next base: position 117,735 of record CAMZNU010000009.1, read on the forward strand.
GGTGGTGGAGTAGGTTGTGCAATAGCGTTTCCACAGGCGAAATATTTACATAGCATAGGAAAAGAAGTGGATATAATAGCAGGGTTTAAAAATGAATCTTTAGTAATATTAGAAGATAAGATGTTAAAAAATAGTAAAAACCTATATATAACAACAGATGATGGTTCAAAAGGTAGTAAAGGATTTGTAACGACTAAATTAGATGAGTTAATAAAAGAAAAAGGTAAATATGATTTAGTAATAACGATAGGACCGTTACCGATGATGAAATTTGTATGTGAGGTAACTAAAAAATATGATATTAAAACTATAGCAAGCATGAACTCTATAATGATAGATGGAACAGGAATGTGTGGATGCTGTAGAGTTAAAGTAGGTGGAGAAATAAAATTTGCCTGTGTAGACGGTCCAGATTTTGACGGTTCGAAAATTGATTTTGACGAATTAATGCAAAGAAATGGAACGTATAGAGAAATAGAAAAAGAAGAAGAACATAAATGTAACTTAATAGAAAAAGCAGAAAAATATGAAATTAACAAAAGTGAGAAAAAAGTTAAGATGCCAGAGCAAGAAGGTACAGTTAGAAATAAAAACTTTTTAGAAGTTAGTTTAGGGTACAGTGAAGAAATGGCAATGGAAGAGGCTAGAAGATGTTTACAATGTAAACATAAACCATGTATTAAAGGATGCCCTGTAAAAGTTTTAATACCAGAGTTTATAAAAGAAGTTAGTATAGGAGATTTTCAAAAAGCTTATGAAATAATAACGTCTACAAATTCGTTACCAGCTATAAGTGGTAGAGTATGCCCGCAAGAAACACAATGTGAAGAAATTTGCGTAAGAGGTATAAAAGGAGAGTCTGTAGCAATTGGACGATTAGAAAGATTTGTAGCAGATTGGTATATGGAAAACGGTAAAGAAACAATAAAAAAACCAAAATCTAATGGTAAAAAAGTAGCTGTAGTAGGAGCAGGACCGTCAGGGTTAACCTGTGCAGGAGATTTGGCTAAATTAGGATATGAAGTTACATTATATGAAACTTTCCATGAAGTAGGAGGAGTTTTGGTATATGGTATACCAGAATTTAGATTACCAAATAAAGTAGTAAAAAAAGAGGTAGACAATTTAGAAAAATTAGGAGTAAAAATAGAATTAAATACGTTAGTAGGCAAAACGATAACGATAGATGAACTACTAGAAGAATATGAAGGAGTTTATTTAGGAACGGGAGCAGGATTGCCTAAATTTATGGGAATAGAAGGCGAGGGATTAGTTGGAGTATTTTCAGCTAATGAATATTTAACAAGAGTTAATTCTATGAAAGCGTATTTAGATAAATATGATACGACATTAAAAAAGGTAAAAAGAACGGTAGTAGTTGGTGGTGGTAATGTTGCAATGGATGCATCTAGATGTGCAATAAGAGCGGGTTCAGATGAAGTATGTATAGTGTATAGAAGAGATGAAGCAAATATGCCAGCAAGAAAAGAGGAAATACACCATGCTAAAGAGGAAGAAATAGAATTTAACTTATTAACAAATCCTATAAAAATTATAGGAGATGAAAAAGGTAATGTTAAAAGTATAGAATGTATAAAAATGGAATTAACAGAACCAGATGCTAATGGGCGACGAGGAGTTAAAGAAATAGAAGGATCAAACTTTACAATGGAAGCAGATAGTGTAATAATAGCTATAGGAACTAATCCAAACCCACTTATATCACGTGAAACGAAGGGGTTAAATACAAATAATAAAGGTTGCGTAGTAGTTGATGATAGAGGTAAGACGGCAATAGGTAGAGTGTATGCAGGTGGAGATTTAACGGCTGGGACAGCAACGGTAATATATGCAATGGGTTGCGGTAAAGAAGGAGCAAGTAGTATTCACAATATGTTAAAGGAGTAAAATATGTATAAGTTAGTCGTATTAGATATTGATGGGACGTTATTAACAAATGATGAAAAAATAACGAAAAAAAATTATGAGGCAATACAAAAATCAATAAATATGGGAGTACCGGTATGTATATGTACAGGTAGAAATATTCATAACACGAGAAGAATAATAAAAAAATTAAAATTAGAAACACCATATGTATGTGTAGATGGGATGGTAGTGTATAATCCTAAGGAAAATAATTTTATAAAAGATGATGCATTAGAACAAGAAGCATTAAAAGAAATAATAACAGAAATAGATAAAGAATATTTGTATATGGAAATGTGTACTCATAATAATTATATTAAGTATGTAAAAACAAAAGAGTTAGGACAATATAATTATGGAGGAATGCCAAAAAACGGTAAACAATGGCTAAGAGATTATTTTAAAAGAGGTGCAAGATACGTAAAAAATGTGAATAAATATAAAAAAGATGGTGGGAATATAAGTCAATTATTATTTGCAGGTGATGTAAAGACAGTAGATAAAGTTAAAAAAATAATAGAATCTAAAGGATATAATAATATAGAGTTAAAAGATGATTTATGGGAAAATTATTGTTTTGTAGCACCTAAAAATTCAAGAAAAATAGACGGTGTTAAAATTTTATGTGAACACTATAATATAAAGTTAGAAGAAGTTATGGCAGTAGGTGACCAAATGAATGATTACGATATGATAAAAGGCGTAGGAATGGGAGTTGCTATGGGAAATGCAGAGGAGAAGCTAAAAGACGTATCAAGTTTTATAACAAAAGATAATGAAAATAGCGGAGTTGCATGCGCGATAGAAAGATTTATATTAAATGGTAAGTAAAAATAAAAAAGTAAAAATAAAAAAGGTTGATTTCTAAAAAGAAATCAACCTTTTTTTTGTAAATTAAAGTGCTAAATATTTATTAATAATATCAATAGTGTAGTCAATATTATCTTTTGTAATATCTTTGTGAGTTACGAATCTAAAACTATCAGGTGATAATCCGTTGCTTTTAATATTGTTATGTAATAAATGTTTAATAAAATCATCGGGATCAAAACCATCTTTATTAATTTTAAAGAAAACCATATTAATATGAACAGTAGATAAATCTATAGATACGTATTTTAAGTTTGATAATTTATTAGCTAAGTACGTAGCATTTACATGATCGTTTAAAATAGTTTTTTTGTATTGGTTAAGAGCTACAATACCAGGACTTGCAATAACACCGACTTGACGCATACCACCGCCTAAAGCTTTTCTATATTTACGAGCTTTAGCGATAAATTTTTTGTTACCACATAAGACAGAACCTATAGGTGCACCTAATCCTTTAGAAAGACAAAAGGTAACAGAGTCACAACAATTAGTAATTTCTTTAACATCAACGTCTAAATAAGTTGATGCATTAAAAATTCTAGCACCGTCTAAATGTACATTAAGATTAAGTTGTTTAGCAGTGTTATAACATTGTTGCATAATATCGATAGGTATAACAGTACCGTTACTTAAAGCATTTTCAAGACAAAGTAAAGAAGTAAACGGTTCGTGTATATCAGATGGTCTAATAGCATTTAAAATATCATCACTATAAATAAAATCGTTAGAGTTGTGAATAGCTCTAACGTTAACACCAGATAAAAGAGCAGGAGCGCCGACTTCATGGGAAACGATATGAGAGTTAGCCCCGCAAATAATTTCATCACCGCGGTTAGTATGGGATAAAATAGCTAATTGGTTTCCCATAGTTCCAGAGGGTATAAATAAACCATCTTCCTTACCTAAAATGTTGCTAGCTAATGTTTCAAGAGCATTAGCAGTTTCATCGTCTCCATAAACGTCATCCCCAACAATGCTATCAAACATAGCTTGACGAAGTTCTAAACTCGGAGTAGTAACGGTATCACTTCTAAAATCAATAAACATAATAAAACCTCCTTTTTTTAATATTTTATTATATAAAAACATAATGAACAACAGAAAAAAAGAGTTGTAATAGTGATGATTAAAATAATATGGAAAAGCTGTAACAAAACCCACTAAATTTAATATCTTAATAATAAGATGAACAAGCAATGATTAAAATGAGAAATCATAAAATCATACAAATTAAATATAGGGGGTAAAAAAATGAAAAAAATAGTGTCAATAATATTAGTAGTTATATTAACAATGAATACAAACTACAGTGCATATAGTAAAAATATAGATGAAGTAATTATAGTGCAAGAAGTTAGTGAAGAGGTGACAACAGAAATAGAAGAAGGACAAGCCGAGGAAAAAGAGGAACAGATTGAAGAGGAGGAACAGATAGAAGAAGGACAAGCCGAGGAAAAAGAGGAACAGATTGAAGAAGAGGAACAGATAGAAGAAGGACAAGCCGAGGAAAAAGATGAACAAATTAAAGAGGAGCAGATTGAAGAAGAGGAAAAAGAAGCAGAAGAAACAGAAGTAGAAGAAGAACAAGTAGAAGAAGAACAAGTAGAAGAAGAACAAGCAGAAGAAGAAGAACAAGCAGAAGAAGAAGAAGAAGAAGTAGAAGAAGAACAAGTAGAAGAAGAACAAGTAGAAGAGGAACAAGCAGAAGAAGAACAAGTAGAAGAAGAACAAGTAGAAGAGGAACAAGCAGAAGAGGAACAAGCAGAAGAAGAACAAGCAGAAGAAGAAGAAGAAGAAGAAGTAGAAGAAGGACAAGCAGAAGAAGAACAAGTAGAAGAAGAACAGATTGAAGAAGAGGAAAAATTAGAAGAAGAGGAACAGATAGAAGAAGATACGAAAGAAGAGGGAACAGAAGAAGAAACGATAGAAGAAACAGAAGAGGAAAAAAACAAAGAGGAAGAAGAATTAAACATTTTAGGTATTGAAAGAAGTGAAGAAGAAAAAGAGGAACGAAAATTATTTAAGGAAGGAGATATTAATAAGAAATTAGAAATAATAGAAATGGGTGTAGATTTTAAAATAGAGGGAGAAAAAAATAAAGGAATAATAACAATTGTAGATGAGGTAAATGATATACAAATAGAAAAAGACTATAAAGAAAATAGTGGTATGAATAAGTGCGAAAGTGAATTATTCATAATGGAGATAAGTTCAGAAGTAGAGAGGATAGAGCAAATAATAATAGATGGGTTAACAGATATACACGTAGTTATATACTATGAGGGAAATGTAATTATAGAAGAGGGTATAGTGTTAAGAAATGGTAGTAGTGTAGAAATAATATCATCAGGAAAAGGTGAGAAGATGGATGTAAAAGTAGTTGGTACAGAATTACTTTTAGCGATGCAAGATACTATGGCGGTAGATAGTATAGGAGACATAACAGTTACAAACAGTATTTTAGAAGGTAAATATATAGGTGGGGTAAAAAATATAGGAAATATAGTAATAGAAAGTAGTGAAGTTAGAGTTGTATCAAATACAAAAGTGCCAGGGATAGGAGGATATATAGATAATGGAGGTATGCAAGGTAAAATAAAAATAATAAATTCAAAAATAGATAGTGAAATAGATTATGCGTATAATGGGGCAGAAAATAGATATGTAGCGAGTATAGGGACAAGTAGTTATTCTACTTTGGATATGAAATATGATGTAGAGGTAGGAAATATAGAAATAAAAAATAGTGATGTAAGAGCTGTAAATACTAATGGAAGTAGTAGAGGAGTAGGAATAGGGATAGTAAATATATACGGATTAAATGAAATAATAATAGAGAATAGTAGAGTAGAAGGAATAGGAGGAATAGAAGAGGGGGCAGGAATAGGTAGTTATAAAGGGTCGGTAAAAAAAATAGAGATAAAAAATAGTGAAATAGTAGGAGTAGGAGGAGAAAGTTTAAAAAATACAGATATAGGTATTGGAGTTACGGGTAATGAAATAGGTAATGAAATAATTTTGAGCAATAATTATTATATTAAAGCGATAGGAGGAATAGGGGGATATGGAGGAAATAAAATAACGATAGAAGGAACGGGTAAAGAAAGTACAAGTAAAATATTAATAGGTGTTGAAAATGACAAGATAGAATTAATATTAGGAGAAGAAGTAAAAGAGTATATAAATAGTATAGGAGAAAATAAGGAGCAAGCGTTTAAAAATAAATATAACGATTTAATGATGGGGGATATATTTAGTGTAGGACATTATGGAGGAGTAGGAGGAGAGAAAGTAGAAGAAATAAATATAAAAATAAAAGAGAATAGAGAAGTAAAAATGGTAGGGATTTCTGCGACAGGAATAAGAGGTAACGTAGTAAAAATAGAAGGTGAGGATGTAGGCAAAGGTAAAATAATAATTCAAGGTAAAGAAGGTGATATAGGAAGTCATTTTTATGGAATGGAAGGAAACATACTAATAAGAAATATGGAGCTGATAGGGTTAGAAGCAGACAATGAAGCGCATAAAAGTATAGGTAGTACATCGTATACGACAGGAGATATAGAAATATATAATAGTAGTTTACAAATAAGAGGAGGAATAGGAGGAGGAAACAGAGGTACAGGACATATAAAAATAAGTAATAGTGAAATTATAATAGATGGTACAGATGTATATGCAGGAATAGGAGGTAGCGTAAAAGGAGTAAGTGGAAACGGAAGTATATTAGTAGAAAATAGTGATATAAAAATAAATAGTGAGTATGATAACAATGAATATAACGTAGTAGGGATAGGAGCAGTTGGTTTAATAAAAAGAGACTATGAGAAAGAGCAAGGAGATATAAATGTAATAAATAGTAAAGTAGATATAAAGTATACAAATAGAAATAATGAGAAGGGAGACAATGTAGGAATAGGAGGGGGACGTGGAATAATTACAAGTAAAGTGTGGATAAAAGGAAGCGAAATAAAAGTAGATGTAAGGGGAATAGGAATAGGAAGTTATGAGGGAGAAATTGGAGAAATAAAAGTAGAGGATAGTTATATAGATATAGGAAATAAAAAATCTGTAGCAGGAATAGGGACGTATTTGGGGCAGATCGGAAAAATTCATATTAAAAATAGTAATACAGAAATAGAGGCAAGAGGAGTAGGAGTAGGAAGTGAGAACGATATAAAAGTAGAGAGTATAGAAATTAATGGTGGGAAGACGTATATATATGGTAAAAGAAATGGTATAAGTGGAAAAGATTATATATTTACGAAAAGCGATAAAGATATAGAGCCGTTAATATTAATAATATCAGAAGGTGAGAGAATAAAAGGATCATTAAATGCAGATAAGGACGATAATGAAAATAAGTATGATATAAGTGAGGAATATGGAGTAAGTGTAGTGAGAGGACGAGGGGGATTAAATAGTTTACCAGAAGTTGTAACGGAGTATAAAGAAGGTAAGGAAGAATTATTATTTATAGCTTATGGTGAGAGAGAAAAAGAAGGAATAGAAATATATAATAGAAAATTTAAAATAGAGAGTGAAGTAGAAGATAGAAATAATTTTAGGTTTATAGTAATAGGAAATGGAGTAGACGTAAATTATTGCAATAACAATTTGATAAAGGTAGAAGTAATTAATGGAAGTATAAAGCATAAAATAAATAGCGGTGAATATGTAGAGCGTGAAGTAAATAGAAGTAGTGAGACAGGAGAACAAATAACAGTACAATTAGAAGGAAGTACAAATTTTATAGGATGGTACGAGTATAAAAATGGTGAATTAAAAGAGTTAGAGATAAGAAGTGTAAAAAGTGTAGTCGGCGAAAAAATAGAAATAGTTTCAGAGTTAGAAGATAGATATATAATAGGTAAATATGAGAAAGAGAAAGAAGAAATAAAAACAAGTGTAACAAATGGAACAATAGAGACGGTAATAACAGGTGAAGGAATAGAAATAATAGAAAATAGTGTAAATGAGTATTACGATGTAGATAGTGAAGTTGTAGTAAAAGTTGAGAAGAAAAATGATGATTATAGGTTTGTAGGATGGTATGAAAAAGCTGGAGAATACTCTATAAAAATAAACGACGATGAAAATAATGAAATAAGTAAAGAGGGGGATAAAGAAATAATAAAATTCCTAGTAAAAAAAGGGTATAAACGAGATGTAACAGGAGTATACGAACTTAAAACACAAGAGTTATCAATAAAAGCAACAGAAGGTGGGGAAGTTACAAACGAAGGTGGAACGTACAATATAGGCGATACAATAATATCAGAAACAAAAACTATTGATGATAGATATGAGTTTGTAGGATGGTACGAGAAAGAAGGAGATTTATATTTGCCATATGATGTAAACGACTTACCAGAAAATATAAAAATAACAGGTGATAAAAACGAAAAAATAGAAGTGAAAATAAAAAACGGTGAAGACTTAAATATAAGTGCAAAATATACATTAATAAAAAGCACTTTAGAAATAAAAGTAAATGATAAAAGTAAAAGGCTAGGTACTGTAAGTAGCTACGGAGGAAAATATATAAAAGGAACGGAGGTGAAAGTAAAAGCAATAGCAAATGATATAAATAAATTTATAGGATGGTATGAAAATGGAATTAAGTTAACAAATGCAGATGAAAATATAACTATATCAGGAAATGAAATAAGTATAACAATAGGGGAAGATGGAAGAAAAATAGAAGCAAAATTTAAAAGAGTCATAGAAAAAGAAGAAGATAAAGAAAAAGAAGAAGATAAAGACAAAGACAAAGACAACGAACCAAAAGATAAAGAAGACAAACCAAAAGATAAAGAAGACAAACCGAAAGATAAAGAAGATGCAAAAGAAAAAGAAGATGAACAAGATAAAGAAGATGCAAAAGAAAAAGAAGATGAACAAGATAAAGAAGATGAACAAGATAAAGAAGATGAACAAGAAAAAGAAGATGAACAAGATAAAGAAGATGAACAAGATAAAAAAGATGAACAAGATAAAGAAGATGAACAAGATAAAAAAGATGAAAAAGATAAAGAAGATGCAAAAGAAAAAGAAGATGAACCAAAAGAAAAAGAAGATGCAAAAGAAAAAGAAGACGAACAAGCTAAATGCGATATAGAAGAAGAGAAAGATAATAATGATAACGATGAAACTATAGACGGAAATTGTAAAGAAAAAATAGATGAGCAAGAAGAAAATAATTATTGTGTAAAAATTATATGGATAGATAACAGTACATCTATATATTATCTAGATGAAATAAAAAATATAAGTGATACAGAAAACTCAGGCTATTCAAAAGACAATGCGAATAAAATTATTGAAAATAACAGCAGAGACATACATTGTTGTATAGCAATGGTAATAATAGCTTTTTTATTAGGACACATTATAGGAAGAGAAAAAACAGATAAAGAGAAATGTAATTTAGAAGAAGATAAATAAAAAAACACCCTAGTTTACAACTAGGGTGTTTTTACATAGTTGACAAATACCTATAATCATTGATAAGAAAGTAAAAACAAAGTATAATTATAGTTAAAAAATTGTATAAAGTAGCAAAAAAATGTGTAAAAAATAAAAAATGAGACAGGAGAGCTAAATGATTACAAAAAGTATATTAAAATTTAAAGATGTAAACATTGAAAAAGAGAAAGTATATATACAGGAGGTGCATATAGATAATAAAAAGTATGAAGTTATAAATTGGGACAAGGCATATGAATTAATATTTACTCAGTTAGTTAATGAAGATGATGAACGAATAATAAAACTAATGAAATCGGAAAATTATATATCAAGTTCACAAGATCGTTTCACTATGAGTAAACAAATAGGACAAGACATATACTTAAATAAATACTTAGATACGAATAAAAAGAAAAATAATATTATACAAATTATAGAACTTATGGATAAAGATGAAGAATATATTAAAGTAGTATATAAGGAAGAAATAAGTATAAACATAAATAAAAAACAACTAGAAGAGATTGAAAATAAGAAAACAAAGGAGATCCAAATACCAGAGAAAACTCAAATTAAACCGTTGGATTACGATAGAGATAAAACGAATTTTTCAGAAGAAGTAGAAGAAGTAGAAGAAGTAGAAGAAGTAGAAGAAGTAGAAGAAGTAGAAGACGAATTAGATATAGAGTTTAAAAAATATTATGAAGCTTTAAGAAGATTTACCAAGGGAATAATGATGACGGAAAATGATAAAGATGAGTTTGAATCATTTTATTATAAAATTCATAGAGAAAAATGCCAAAGACATAAAATAGAGCTGTATATATCAAGACAAAGCATCCAAGTAGATGGGCGATATTTTGCACTAGAAAATATAATAAATGAAGAAGAGTTAAATATTTTACATGAGGACGTTCTAAATATTATTAAATATTCAAAAAATAAGAAGGAAAGATATTCAAATATATATAATACGATAAGAGAAAAACCTAACATGTCACGTATAGTTAATATAAAAATATTTAAGGCGATTTTACGTTTTAAATATAATGATGAATTTACATTTACAGAATATTACTTAGAAGAGAAAAACGAGAAAAAAGTACAAAAAGTACAAAAAAGTACAAGTCGCATAAAAAAAGCACAAATAAAAGTAAGTAAAAAAGAGAAGACGGCATTAGAAAAAAATATATATGATATATTTAAAACTTTTGATAAAGGTGTAAGAGATACTAATTTAGAATATAGAAAAACAGTTATTAAAAAATATAGAGAGCAGTACGATAAGGAAATAGAAATAGAGAGGGTAAAAAAAGTTCTTAAAACCTACGCAATATATTTAAAAGAAGAAGAAAGATATATAGCCAAAGAAGTGCTAGCAACAGAAGAAGAAATAAAAAGCATAAAACAATATATAACAGAACATTTTGAAAATTCAGAAATACCATTATATTTTGCGAAACTACATGAAAATTTAAACGACATTACAAAAACCAAAATAAAAATAAAAATATGTACAGTAGAAACAATAAAATTGTTAATAGCAAATATTTTTCATGGTGAGTTTGATATTTATGATAAATATATGACTAAAATAAATGAAAACCCAGATAATGTACATATTACAACAATGAAAGAAGTAGAAGAGGCAGTTAAAGAAAAGTGCATAATGGAAAATGATGAACTGTATAAATTGTTAAAAAATATTCCAGAAAATGAAATAAAAAAAGCGATAAAGGACAGTGATAAAATCGTAAAAATAGGAACAAAGAGACTACACAATATAGAAAATTTTCAAATAGATGACAGTGAATTAGAAGAAATAAAAAACTGTATAGAAAATGAATTAGAACATAATGATTTTATTTCAAGGAGAAATATATTTACAACAATGAAACAAAACCAAATTAAAGTACAACAAAACAATGATGACATAACAGAAGAAAAAGATATATTTGAAATATTAGG
>CAMZNU010000010.1 GCA_947313885.1 uncultured Clostridia bacterium
GAAACAAATGTTTTCGCTGAAGCTGTTTTAGCACCTAGTGAATTTTTGTAGTCATAAAACTTTTTAAATAAAACCTTGGGCGGGCTTATAGTTTTAGCACCTAGTGAATTTTTGTAGTCATAAAACTAGATATAGAAATAAAGAAAATGACAAGTAGTTTTAGCACCTAGTGAATTTTTGTAGTCATAAAACGGTGATATCCTAGAGTTTAATATCGGTAGAGTTTTAGCACCTAGTGAATTTTTGTAGTCATAAAACTTTATTTTAATTTATAAAGAATAGTAACTAGTTTTAGCACCTAGTGAATTTTTGTAGTCATAAAACATACACAGCACATTGTCCCTCACGCAACGTGTTTTAGCACCTAGTGAATTTTTGTAGTCATAAAACTGAACGACGAGGGGCAAGAGGTCAGAATTTGTTTTAGCACCTAGTGAATTTTTGTAGTCATAAAACTAAAATTAAATACATGATTAACATACATGAGTTTTAGCACCTAGTGAATTTTTGTAGTCATAAAACGAGATGCTATAATATAATTAAGTTAATCAAGTTTTAGCACCTAGTGAATTTTTGTAGTCATAAAACGAGCAAAAAGTAACAATAGAGCAAGAGATAGTTTTAGCACCTAGTGAATTTTTGTAGTCATAAAACAATTAAATTAAAATTAAATATCACGCTGTAGTTTTAGCACCTAGTGAATTTTTGTAGTCATAAAACAGACGGGGCGAACCGTCTGTGATTGATGGTGTTTTAGCACCTAGTGAATTTTTGTAGTCATAAAACTGTTGTTTGTTGTTGATATGTTTCCCGATTGTTTTAGCACCTAGTGAATTTTTGTAGTCATAAAACAGTCGATGGTCGGCTTTCCTGTCATAGTCGTTTTAGCACCTAGTGAATTTTTGTAGTCATAAAACTACCCCAGTCGCTTTATCCTCGCCACCGTGGTTTTAGCACCTAGTGAATTTTTGTAGTCATAAAACAAAAGTATCAAGAGATTTTTTTCGACAACAGTTTTAGCACCTAGTGAATTTTTGTAGTCATAAAACTAAGTTCGAATACAACACAATGGTTGTTGAGTTTTAGCACCTAGTGAATTTTTGTAGTCATAAAACTAATACATGCTTTTTAAAATTAACTTAAATGTTTTAGCACCTAGTGAATTTTTGTAGTCATAAAACAAAAATTACAAAGAGGTATAAGACACTTTAGTTTTAGCACCTAGTGAATTTTTGTAGTCATAAAACCAAGAACCGAATAGAAAAATGTACAGCGAAGTTTTAGCACCTAGTGAATTTTTGTAGTCATAAAACAAGACAATTATAACAAGTTAACATATAGTGTTTTAGCACCTAGTGAATTTTTGTAGTCATAAAACTGTGGGTATTCTATCCCTTCACTTTCCAATGTTTTAGCACCTAGTGAATTTTTGTAGTCATAAAACGTCAGCATCGTCACAATTTTAAAGTCCGAAGTTTTAGCACCTAGTGAATTTTTGTAGTCATAAAACCTTAGGATTCGCTTTGTGGATTGCAAAACAGTTTTAGCACCTAGTGAATTTTTGTAGTCATAAAACGATTTTATTTTGGCTTATTAAGTTTTATTAATAACTAAATAAAAATATAAAAAAATGTTGACAAGCAAAATAAAAATATATATAATTACTTTTGTTGGTAACAAAAGACAACATAAGCGGATGTGGCGGAATTGGCAGACGCGCTAGACTTAGGATCTAGTATCATAGATGTGCAGGTTCAAGTCCTGTCATCCGCATAAAAAAAAGACTCCCATAGGGGAGTTTTTTTATGCGAAAAATAAATTGTAGCAATAAACAAAAAAAGGGTATAAAAAATATGAATAAAAACGGTAATACATTTAATCAACAATGATAAAAATATAAAATAGAGATAGAAGTAAAAAAAATAGTCTATTCATACGAAATTAATTTTTTTATATAAAAGCATTGAAAAAATGAGGAAAAACCTCTATTATTTAATTAGTTAAACATTTAACTAATTAAATAATATTATAGGAGGGTAAAAATGAACAAATACAAAAAGTTATTTGAGCCAATTAAAATAGGTAATGTAGAAATACCAAATAGGTATTCAATGGCGCCAATGGTACCAGTAGGATTTGTAACAGAACAAGGTGCATTTAATGACGTTGGTATAGAATATTATGTAGAAAGAGCAAGAGGTGGAACGGGTTTAATAATTACAGGAATATGTAATGTAGAAAATGAGATAGAGCCGTTAGCGCAACCAAGTATACCATGTGTAACGAGAAATCCATTTCATTTTGTACAAAAAGGAACAGTTTTAACAGAAAGAGTTCATGCATATGGATCAAAAATATTTTTACAATTAACGGCAGGAGTTGGACGTTCAGGAATACCAGCATTTTTAGTAGGAGCTACAGTAGCACCGTCACCACAAGAAAATAGATGGGATGGAACTATAAAACATAGAGAGTTAGCTACAGAAGAAGTGGAAACATACATAGAGAAATTTGCTATGTCAGCAGCAATTGCACAAAAAGCAGGATTTGATGGTGTTGAGATTCATGCGGTACATGAAGGATATTTATTAGATCAATTTGCGATATCTTTTTATAATAAAAGAACAGATAAGTTTGGAGGTTCTTTAGAAAACAGACTTAGATTTGCTACAGAAATAGTAAAAGGTATTAAAAAGTTATGTGGTGAAGATTTCCCAGTGTCATTAAGATATTCATTAAAAAGTATGATGAAAGGATTAAGACAAGGAGCATTACCAGGAGAAGATTTTGTAGAAGCAGGAAGAGATTTAGAAGAAGGTATAGAAGCGGCTAAATTATTAGTAGAAGCAGGATATGATGCATTAAATGTTGACGTTGGTACATATGATTCATGGTACTGGAATCACCCTCCAATGTACTTTGAAGATGGAATGTATAGAGAGTTTGGAAAAATAGTAAAAGAAGTAGTGGATGTGCCTGTAATAATAGCAGGAAGAATGGATAATCCAGATATAGCATTAAGTTCTTTAGAAAATGGAGAAGCGGACATTATAGGATTAGGTAGACCATTATTAGCAGATGCATTTTTACCTTTAAAAGTTAAAAAAGGCGAAATAGAAGATATAAGACCATGTTTATCATGTCATTTAGGATGTATGGGAAGAGTAGCAAGTTCAGCAGGAATATCTTGTGCAGTAAATCCAGCATGTGGACGTGAAGGAACATACGGAATAACACCGATAGTAACGAAAAAGAAAGTATTAGTAATAGGAGGAGGACTAGCGGGACTTGAATTTGCAAGAGTAAGTGCAATAAGAGGACACGAAGTAGAACTTCATGAAATGACAGATAAATTAGGTGGTAACATAATACCAGGAGGAGTACCAGCCTTTAAAAAAGATGATTATGCATTAATAAGATGGTTTGAAAAAGCGGTTAAAGATGCAGGAGTTAAGGTTGTAATGAATTCAGCAATAACAGAAGAGAAAGTTAAAGCTGGGAACTATGATACAGTGGCAACAGCTACAGGATCAAACCCGATTGAAATTAAAGTAAAAGGATCAGAAGGATTAGAACATAAAATAATAACAGCGGATAAAGTGTTATTAGATGAAAATAAAGCAGGAAAAGAAGTGTTAATAGTAGGAGCAGGGTTAGTAGGATGTGAGACGGCACTGTGGTTAGCACAAAAAGGAAGAAAAGTTACAATAGTAGAAGGTGAAGATGATATATTAGGTGGACCACATAACCTAGCATTTGCAAACTATGACATGTTAAAAGATTTATTAAAGTTAAATGGAGTAGAAGTAAAGTTAGAAACAAAATTAGCAGGAGTAAATGAAAAAGGTGGAATAGTAAATTCAAAAGGAAAAGATGAAGAAATAAAAGCGGATACAGTAATAATGGCTGTAGGGTATAAATCAGAAAAAAGTTTATATGAGAAATTAAGAATGGAAGTAGGAGAAATATATTTATTAGGAGATGCAAGAAACGTTAAAAATATTATGTATGCTATATGGGATGCGTATGAAATTGCGAGAAGTATATAAAGAATAAATAGAAAAGTAAATATTATATTAATGAAACACGGTATTCAACTTAAACTTAAGTTAAATACCGTGTTTTTTTATTTATATAATGTTATTACCTAGTAAATATAATTTACTAGGTAACAGTGTATGAAAATAGAAGAAATAAAACAAAAAAAAATACAATAAAAAAGCTTTACAAATAAATAGAAATATAATATAATTAGTAATACGAAATAAAATTCGTGAAAATAAAATAAGGCGAAGGTCTTTTTTTATGTAAAAAATAATTTAACATTCTAAAGTGAGGTGGAAATTTTGAGAACAAAGATTACTTTAGCTTGTACTGAGTGCAAACAAAGAAACTACGATACGAAAAAAGATAAGCGAGCTCATCCAGATCGTATGGAAACAAATAAATACTGTAGATTCTGTAACAAGCACACATTACACAAAGAGACTAAATAATTGAGAATCAAAGGACGTGTAGAGATGGAAAAAAAGTCTAAGAAAAATTTTTTTAAAGATATCAAAGGTGAATATAAGAGAATTATATGGCCAAGTAAGGAAGAGTTAAGAAAACAAACAAAAACGGTTATAATAACATCAGCAATATTAGGTGGAGTTATAGTAAGTTATGACATGTTTTTTTCTCTGCTTATGGATTTGTTAGCTAAGTATGTATAAAATAAAAATGAGGTAGAGGGATGTCAAACGAAGCAAAATGGTATGTAGCACATACTTATTCAGGTTATGAGAACAACGTAAAAGGAACTATTGAAAAAACAATAGAGAATCGTAATATGAAAGATCAAATATTAGAAGTAACAGTGCCTATGTACGAAGTTACGGAAGAGAAAAATGGTAAGAAAAAAACGACTCTAAAAAAAGTATTTCCAGGATATGTTCTTTTAAAAATGATTTTGAATGATGATACTTGGTTTGTGGTAAGGAATACGAGAGGGGTAACGAGTTTTGTTGGTCCAGGATCTAAACCCGTCCCTTTATCTGATGATGAAGTTATTAAAATGGGAATCGAAAGTGAAACAATCGAAGTTGATTTTGAAATTGGTGATTACGTTGAGATAACATCAGGATTATTTGAAGGTACAACATCTTTAATAAAAGACATTAATATTAAAAAAAGAACAGTCGTTGTGAATATTACCGTATTTGGTAGAGAAACACCGACAGAGTTAGATTTTTCACAAGTTAAGAAAATGTAAAATAAGCCCGATGGGCGTTATGAAGTGGGAGGGAAAATCCCGCAATTACCACAATAGGAGGTGCCACTATGGCAAAGAAAATTTCAGGTTATATCAAATTACAAATCCCTGCAGGTAAAGCAACACCAGCACCACCAGTTGGACCAGCATTAGGACAACACGGAGTAAACATTATGGCGTTTACAAAAGAGTTCAATGAAAGAACAAAAGGTGATGCAGGATTAATTATTCCAGTAGTTATAACAGTTTATCAAGATAAAAGTTTTACGTTTATAACAAAAACTCCACCGGCAGCTGTTTTATTAAAAAAAGCATGTAAAATTGAGTCAGGTTCTGGAGTACCGAATAAAGAAAAAGTTGCGACTATAAAAAGAGCAGAAGTCCAAAAAATTGCTGAGCTTAAAATGAAAGATTTAAATGCGGCGACAATAGAGACAGCTACTAGTATGATAGCAGGTACGGCAAGAAGTATGGGTATCGTAGTAGAAGACTAAAGGATATCTGTTTTAAGTGGGAGGGAAAACTTTCCGATAACACCACCTAACCATACTATAAGTATAGGTTATGTATCCATAAGGAGGATTTATAATGAAAAGAGGAAAAAAATATAAAGAGGTTTCGAAACTTGTAGAAGCTACAAAATTATATGATGTTAATGAAGCAATAGATTTATTAGGGAAAACAGCAACAGCAAAGTTTGACGAAACAGTAGAAGCGCATATTAGATTAGGTGTAGATAGTAGACATGCAGACCAACAAGTACGTGGAGCGGTAGTATTACCACACGGAACTGGTAAAAAAGTACGTGTTTTAGCGATAGCTAAAGGCGAAAAAGCAGAAGAAGCGGAAAAAGCAGGAGCAGATTACGTTGGAGCAGAAGAATTAATTGCAAAAATCCAAAAAGAAAACTGGTTTGAATTTGACGTAGTAGTAGCGACACCGGATATGATGGGATTAATAGGAAGAATAGGTAGAGTATTAGGACCTAAAGGATTAATGCCAAATCCAAAAGCAGGAACAGTTGCAATGGATATAGCAAAAGCTGTAACAGATATCAAAGCTGGTAAAATAGAATATAGATTAGACAAAACAAACATAGTACACGTTCCAGTAGGTAAAGTATCATTTGGTTCTGAAAAACTTAATGAGAATTTCCAAACTTTAATGAGTGCACTTATAAAAGCAAAACCACAAGCATCAAAAGGTCAATATTTAAAAAGCGTAGTATTATCAAATACAATGGGACCAGGAATTAAAATAAACCCAAGTAAATTAGCTGAGTAATAGTTGACAAAAATATAAAAACAATTTATACTAAATATATTATGAAAAGAATACACCAAAGACAGTAGGTAATAGGCGACTATGTAAACCCAACCGAGGTTAATATAAATTTTAATTTATAACTCTCTATGTCTATGGCATAGGGAGTTTTTTAATAACCCTTAGGGTGTTCGACATAAAATATTACAAGGAGGTGCAATTCAATGGCAAAAATCGAAGCTAAACAAGTAGTAGTTAATGAAATTAGAGAAAAAGTTGAAAAGGCTAGTTCTATAGTATTAGTTAATGCAAGAGGATTAACAGTTGAACAAGATACAATTTTAAGAAGAGACTTAAGAGAAGCAGGTGTTGAATATAAAGTTTATAAAAACTCTATGATTAACTTTGCAATAAAAGATACTGAATTTGAAGGTTTAAGTGAATTTTTAAAAGGACCAACAACAGTAGCGTTTTCATATGACGATCCTACAACAGCAGCAGGAATTTTATCAAAACATCAAAAAACTATAGATGCTTTAGAATTTAAAGCAGGCGTTATTGAAAAAACAATTTATGATGCAAAAGGTATGTTAGTAGTAGCAAGTATACCATCTAGAGAAGTACTTATATCTAAACTTTTAGGTTCATTCAAATCACCAATGGCAGGATTCGCAAGATTAATAGATGCGATAGCTAAAGATAAAGAAGAAAAAGAACAAGCATAGAAACTTAAACTAATTATATGGAGGAAAATAAAATGGCAAAATTATCAATAGCAGAATTAATTGAAGCTGTAAAAGAATTATCAGTTTTAGAATTAAATGAATTAGTAACAGCAGCAGAAGAAGAATTTGGTGTATCAGCAGCGGCAGGGGTTGCAGTAGCAGCAGGTGGAGATGCAGGAGCAGCAGCAGAAAAAACATCATTTGACGTTGAGTTAACTCAAGCAGGACAACAAAAAATTAAAGTAGTTAAAGCAGTTAAAGATATAACAGGATTAGGATTAAAAGAATCTAAAGGTGCAGTAGATAACGCTCCTACAATCATTAAAGAAGGAATTTCAAAAGAAGATGCAGAAGCATTAAAAGCTAAACTTGAAGAAGTTGGAGCAATTGTAACAATTAAATAGTTATAATCATAAAAGAAGAACATGTAACATTAGTGTTCTTTTTTTTTACAAAAAATTGAGAAGGTGAAATTATGAGGTTAGTTAAAGTAGATGAAAAATATGAAGAGCAACATAAAAAATTAGTTAATGAGTTTGAAAAAAGAGGTGAGGTAGTAACGCCGAATACGTTAAACCTAAATGGCAGAACGTATAAACAGTATGTGCAACATATTAGAGATAGGGAGATTGGTATAAATCAAGAAGTTAATATAGTAAAAGCTACATTATTATATTTAATAGTAGACGGTGAAATAGTAGGTGCTACAGATATAAGGTATGAGCTAAATGAATATTTACAAAAGTTAGGTCATA
This sequence comes from uncultured Clostridia bacterium, assembly GCA_947313885.1. Lineage (GTDB taxonomy): Bacteria > Bacillota > Clostridia > Lachnospirales > CAMZNU01 > CAMZNU01. Next base: position 7,998 of record CAMZNU010000010.1, read on the forward strand.
TAGGATATGGTATAAAGCCAACAAAAAGAGGTAATGGATATGGAAACAAAATATTGGAATTAGCTTTAGAAACTATAAAGAGTGGGAAAATTGTTATAAAAGAAAAAAATGTGTTAGTAACATGTAATGTAGAAAATAAAAAATCCGAAAAAGTAATAATTAAAAATGGCGGTAAATTAAAAGATGAAGTAGAACATAATGGAGAAAAAAGAAGACAGTATTTAATATGTATAAAATAAAAGAATAATAAAAAAGAAAATAGTCCACAATAAAAATAAAAAGGTGGGTATATGGAACATTTTAAAAAGGCAGAAAAGTTCAAATCATATTTTAAAAATGGAACAAAAAACGATAATGAAGTAGGGTATGTAGAAAGAGAAGATTTTATTAATCAAGAAGTTGATAAAAAAAACGCGAAAGAGAACGTGGTGGACAACAACGAGATAGAGAAATATGGTAAAATAAACGAAATAAAAGTTGAGAAAAATAATCCTAAAGGGAACATATATTATTTAAATATAATAGGTCAAATTGAAGGGCATATGCAATTATCAGAAAATACTAAAACTACAAAGTATGAACATGTAATACCCCAGTTAGTTGGTGTATCACAAGATAAAACGATAGATGGGGTATTAATAATATTAAATACAGTAGGTGGTGATGTAGAAGCAGGACTTGCGATATCGGAGTTAATAGCGAATATAGGAAAACCTACAGTATCATTAATATTGGGAGGGGCGCATTCTATAGGGATACCATTAGCAGTAAGTACGTCACATTCTTTTATAGCAGAAAGTGCGACTATGATAATACACCCAGTACGTTTAAATGGAACAGTTACAGGCTCACCACAGACTTACGAGTATTTTAATAAAATCCAAGAGAGAATAGTAAGGTTTATAGAAAGCCATAGTAATATAAAAGAAAAAAGAATAAATGAATTAATGTTTGATACTACAAAATTATTATCAGATGTAGGAAGTTTGTTAATAGGTGAGGAAGCAGTAAAAGAGAAAATAATAAATGATATAGGTGGATTAAACGATGCAGTAAACAAACTGTATGAATTAATAGATGTAGATAGAAAAAATAAGAAAAGAGAAACTAAATAAAAAATGTAGTATCTAATTAAATAGATACTACATTTTTTATTTAGTTTCGAAAAGTTTTTCATAATCAACTTTTTTAAATCCAGCCAAAACGGTATCACCACTAATAATTAAAGGGCGTTTAATAAGCATACCGTTAGAAGAAAGAAGTTTTAATTTTTCTTCATTACTAAGAGTTGGTAATTTACTTTTAAGACCTAACAATTTAAATTGAACACCGCGGGTGCTAAAATAACTATCGATAGGTAAAGATTTAGACGTAGTCCATAACTTTAGCTCATCGTAAGTTGGAGTTTCTGTAAGTATGTTACGTTTAGAATACGTAATACCTTTATCATCAAGCAAAACCTTTGCTTTTTTAACAGTACTTCAACCAGGTAAATAAAAAAATAATGTATCCATAATTTAAAACCTCCTTTTAAAATTAGTATAGCATAAAAATAAATTTGCATACAAAAATGTTTATATATTGACAATAATTTAAGGTGGTGATAAGGTTAAAAAAAGAGGTGATTAAAATTATAAAAACAAAAAATTTAGAGACAGACTTTTTAAAATATAAAGATGTAATAATAGATGAAAATAAAACAACATTTATAGTAGGAGTAAGTGGTGCGGGAAAAAGTACATTATTAAAAATATTTAATGGGACGGAGAAATTTAAAGGTGAAGTTACATATAAAGAAACATACATAAAAGATGAAAACTATATTAAATTAAGAAGAAAAATAATGTTAATAGGGCAACAATGTTTTTTATATGATTTAACGATAATAGAGAATTTTAAAAAAATATATGAATTAAGAGATGAAAAAATGATAAGTGAGGATAAAGTAAATAAATATTTAAAAATGACTTGCATAGAAGGTAGTTTAAATAGAAAGTGCCAAGATTTATCAGGAGGGGAAAGACAACGAGTTTTTATAGCATTAATGTTATCATTTAAAAGTGAGGTATTAATGATTGATGAACCGACGTCGGCGTTAGATAATGAAACAGCATTAAAAGTTGTAGGTAATATAAAAAAGAATTGTAAAGAAGAAGGAATAACGTTAATAGTAGTTAGTCATGATGAAGAATTAGTAAATAAATATGCCGACGAAATAGTGAGGTTATAATATGGATGGAGTAGTTGAAATAAGTGTAATGCAATTAGGTAAAGTGTATTTGTTGTTGCTACTAGTTTTGTATGTACTGTCAAAAGCAAAAATAAAAGAAAGTAAATTATTATTTATAGGAAGTATAAGGATGACAGTACAGTTATTTTTAGCGGGTATAATATTAACGGAAATTTTCAAAATGGATAAATGGTATTTTACAGTTATATATTTGATGGTAATGATAACATTTAGTAGTAGACGAATATTTAAATTAAATAAATATTTAAATGTTAAGTTTAAAATATACATAGTAGGATCAATAGGGTTAAGTGTAATATTTTTAATAATATTTTTTGTAGGATATGTATTAAAAGTAGATGTGTTAAATCCACAATATACGATACCGATAAGTGGGATGATAGTAGGAAGCACTATGAACGGCATAATGCTTGGCTTAAAGGGTTTTAAAAATACATTAGAAAAAAGTAAGTTAGAAATAAAAACATTAATAAATTTAGGTGTAACACCAAAAAAAATATTAAAACCATATGTAAACGATGCTATAGAGATGGCTATGATACCTACGTTAAATTCTATGGTTAGTATAGGACTAATAACATTACCAGGAATGATGACGGGACAAATATTAGCAGGTACGTTACCGATAACGGCTATAATGTATCAAATATCAATAATGATAATGCTGTGTACAAGTGTAACAATAAGTATATTTGGAAGTATGAATTTAGGATATAAAACGTTATTTAACGAAAAAGGTGAATTGTTTTTATTTGATGAGGTGTAAAATGGAGTTAGAAAAAAAATATGATGAATTAAAAAATATTTTAAGAAAGTTAGAAAAAGTTGTAATAGCGTATTCTGGTGGAGTTGATAGTACATTTTTATTAAAAGTAGCTTACGATGAGTTAGGTGAGAATGTATTAGCTGTTACAGTAGATACACCGATGTACCCAAAAAGTGAAAAGGAATTAGCGATAGAGATAGGAAAAGAAATAGGCGTAACACATAAAATATTAGAAATAAAAGACGGTAATGAAATAATTAAATTTAATCCAGAGGATAGATGCTACGTATGTAAAAAAAATATTTTTAAAAATATAAAAGAAATAGGCAAAAAAAACTATATAGAAAATATATTAGATGGTTCAAATACAGATGATTTAAAAACTTATAGACCAGGGAAAAAAGCATTAGAAGAATTAGAAATAATAAGCCCATTAGTATTAGCGAATTTAAATAAACTAGAAATAAGAAAGTTGTCAAAAAAATTAGAACTAGAGACACATAATAAACCGTCATTTTCTTGTTTGATGACAAGGTTTGAATATGGAGAAGAAGTAACGAAAGAAAAATTAAAAGAAATTGAAAATTGCGAAAATTTTTTAAAAGAAATAGGGTTTAAAAACTATAGAGTTAGAAAACATAAACATATAGCTAGAATAGAAGTAGATAAAGATGAAAGAGTAAAATTTTTTGACATAGAAATTTTTGATAAAGTAAACAAATATTTTAAAAGTCAAGGGTTTAAATACGTTACAGTTGATTTAGATGGCTATATAAGTGGTAGCATGGATATTGATATTAAAAAATAGAAGGAGATTTTATGGAAGAAGAAAAGTTAATAAAACTATTAAATAGTTTTAAAAAAGATGAAATAACAATAGATAATGCATTAGATAAATTAAAGAGTTTACCATTTGAAGACTTAGGATTTGTAAAAATAGATAATCATAGAAGTTTAAGAACAGGATTTCCAGAAGTTATATACGGCGAAGGAAAAACAAAAGAACAAGTAAAAATAATAGTTAAGTCTATGATAAAAGAAAACAATACGATTTTAATAACTAGATGTAAAAAAGAGCATTATGATGAAGTTAAGAAAATTGTACCTAATTGTGCATACAATAAAATTGCTAACACTATCGTTATAAATGAAAAAGAAATTATAAACACTGATATAAAAGTAGTAATAGCCACAGGAGGAACTAGTGACTTACCTGTTGCTGAGGAGGCGTATGTAACGGCTAGAGCTTTTGGATGTAACGTAATAAAATTAATAGATGTTGGAGTTGCAGGAATACATAGGCTATTAGATAATAAAGAATTATTATTTGATGCAAATGTAGTAATAGCCATTGCAGGAATGGAGGGTGCATTACCTAGCGTTATAGGTGGAATTGTAAGTTGCCCAGTAATTGCTGTACCTACAAGTGTTGGGTACGGTGCTAATTTCCAAGGGTTAACACCATTGTTAGCAATGTTAAATAGCTGTGCTAGTGGAATAGCTGTTGTAAATATTGATAATGGTTTTGGTGGTGGGTTTATGGCGAGTACAATAGTAAAACAAATAGAAAAGGGGAGAAAATAATGGATAATATATTATATTTTGATTGTTTATCAGGAATAAGCGGAGATATGACAATAGGGGCATTATTAGATTTAGGAGTAAAGTTTGAATATTTAAAAGATGAGTTAAGTAAATTAAATATAGATGGATATGAGTTAGAAGCATTTAAAAATCAAAAAAATGGGATAACGGGAACAAAATTTAATGTAATACTTAAAAATAGCCATGACCACGAACACAAACATGAACATAATCACAACCATAAACACGACCACGAACACGACCACGAACACAAACATGAACATAATCACAACCATAAACACGACCACGAACACAAACATGAACACAAACATGAACATAATCACAACCATAAACACGACCACGACCACAAGCACGACCATGATCATAGCCATGGAAGAAACTATGAAGACATAATAAAATTAATAGATGAAAGTAGATTAAACAAGTATGTAAAAGAAATATCAAAAAAAATGTTTTTAGAAGTAGGTATAGCAGAGGCGAAAGTACACAATAAAAAAATAGAGGAAGTACATTTTCATGAAGTTGGTGCTGTAGATAGTATAGTAGATATAGTAGGTGTTGCTATATGTATAGATAAACTAGGGATAGAAGAAATAGTAGTATCACCGATACATGTAGGAACGGGATTTGTTAAATGTGACCACGGTGTAATACCAGTGCCAGCACCTGCGACTATGGAAATTTTAAAAGGAATTCCAATATATTCAAAAGGTATAAGAAGTGAGTTAGTGACACCTACGGGAGCAAGTATAGTAAAAGTAGTAGGAAGTAAATTTACAGATATGCCAAAAATGGAAATTGAAGAAATAGGATATGGATTAGGGACAAAAGATTTAGAAATAACGAATGTATTAAGAGTAATTAAAGGTAAAAAAAAACTGTAAAAGAGAAAATTATAATGTTAGAGACAAACATTGATGATATGAAAGGTGAAATATATTCATATTTAACAGAAAAATTATTAGGAGTTGGAGTATTAGATGTTTATATGACGCCAATAATGATGAAAAAAACGAGACCTGCTAATATGTTATCAGTAATATGTAAAGATAAAGATAGAGAAAAAATAGAAGAAATAATATTTAAAGAGACGACAACATTTGGAATAAGGAGTTATGAAGTAGATAGAAGTATTTTAGAGAGAAAAATGGAAGTGAAAAAAACGATGTACGGAGATATTTTAGTTAAAGGAGGATATTATAAAGGTGAAAAAATAAAAACATCATTAGAATATGAAGAAGGAAAAAAAATAGCTATAAAAAATAAAATACCATTAAAAGACGTATATGAGGCAATAAAATAAAGAGTACAAAAATAAAGTTTTAGAAGGAAGTCCTTTTAAAACTTTTTGTTATAAGGGAGAGAATTGTGAAAATTGGTTTGTTAGGTAAAAATTTAAGTTATTCGTTATCAAAAGAATTACATACTATATTTTTAGAAGATAATAATATAGAAGGCGAATATAAAAACATAGAAGTAGAAGAGAAAGATATATATAAATTTTTTAGAGATGACATAAAAAAAATAAGAGGAATAAATGTAACGATACCGTATAAAAATGAGGTTATGAAATATATAGATGAAGTAAGTAAAGAAAGTGAAATGTTAAATAGTGTAAATACAATAATAAATGAAAATGGAAAATTAAGAGGTGAGAACACAGATATAATAGGATTTGAGTTAATGTTAAAAAGAAAAAAAATTAACTTTAAAAATAAAACTGTTGTAATATTAGGGACGGGAGCAACAAGTCAGATGGTTAAGTATTATAGTGAGAAAGAAAAAGCAAAAAAAATAATATTAGTAAGTAGAAATAAAAAAGAAGGGTGTATAACGTATGACGAAATAAAAGAAGGGGATATATTAATAAATACAACACCTGTAGGAACGAAAGATGTAAAAAGTAAATTACTAATAGATGAGAAACATATAAAAATATTTGAAACTATAATAGAAGTTACGTATAACCCGTTTAGGACAAAATTGTTAACATATGGAATATATAATAATAAAAAAGTTGTTAATGGTTTGTATATGTTAGTAAGTCAAGGTATTAAAAGTGAGGAAATGTTTATAAATAAAAAAATTGGTAATGAAGTAATAGAAAACATTTATAAAAAAATGTTAAGTAAAGTAAATATTGTATTAATAGGGATGTCTGGAAGTGGGAAAAGTACGATAGGTGAGGAGTTAGGAAAAAGATTAAATAGAAAACATGTAGATATAGATTTAGAAATAATAAAAAGTAGCGGAAAAGAAATAAGAGAAATATTTAATGAATCGGAAGAAAAATTTAGAAACTTAGAAAGCATGAAAATAGAAGAAATGTCAGAAAAGGAGAATTTAATAATTTCTGTAGGTGGAGGTGGAATAAAAAGAAAAGAGAATATGGAGAACTTATATAAAAATGGGGTAATAATATATATAAACCGCGATGTAGATGAAATAATAAAAAGTTTAGAACACACGAATACAAGACCGTTGTTAGATGGAGATATAAAAAATAACATAAGAAAACTATTTAAGGAAAGAGAAGATGATTATAAAAAATATAGTGAAATAGAAGTAAGTAATAAAAAAATAGAGGAAGCTGTGGAAAGTATTATAATGAAAGTAGGGGAATTATAATGAAAATAGCTATAGTAAATGGTGCAAATATAAATATGTTAGGAAAACGTGAGGCATCAGAATATGGATTAGATAGTTATGATGATTTAAAAAAAATGATAGATGAGTATTGTAAAAAAGAAAATATACAATATGAAATGTATCAAAGTAATAGTGAAGGTGAAATAATAAATTATTTACAAAGCTTGTATGAAGAGGTAGATGGTGTAGTAATAAACCCTGCGGGATATACACATTATAGCGTAGCTATATTAGATGCATTAAAAATATTAAGATGTATAAAAGTTGAAGTTCATATAAGTGATATAGAGAAAAGAGAAGATTATAGGAAAATTTCTATAACTAAAGATGGTTGCCATAAGCAAATAAAAGGTAAAGGATTTTTGGGGTATATAGAAGGTATAGAATATATAAAAAGGTGTGTATATGAAAAAAATAAAAACTAATTCATACGATATATATTTAGGAAAAGGAATAATAAATAGAAGTGAAGAAATTATAAACAGTAAAAAAGATAAAATAATTATAACAGATGAAAATGTATATAAACTTAACATACATAAAAGTATGAACTTAAGTAATGTAAAAAAAATAATAGTAATAAAAGCAGGTGAGAAAAGTAAAAGCCTTAAGTGTGTAGAAAAAATAATAGATGAAATGTTAGAAGAAAATTTTAATAGGGAAAGTATGTTAGTAGCATTAGGCGGTGGAGTTGTAGGAGATATTGTAGGATTTGTAGGTAGTATATATTTTAGGGGAGTAGAAGTAGTGCAAATACCTACTACACTATTATCTATGGTAGATAGCAGTGTAGGGGGTAAGACAGGAATAAACTATAAAAATTGTAAAAATAGTATAGGTAGTTTTTATAATCCTAGTGCAGTAATTATAGATGTTGATTTATTAGAAACGTTAGAAAGTAGAGAAATAAGAAGTGGGTTAGGAGAAATAATAAAATATGGTTTTATAAAAGATGAGGAAATAATAAAGATATTAGAAAAAAATGGGTTAGAAGAAAATAAAGCAAATATAATATATAAATGTTTGAGTATAAAAAAGGAAATAGTAGAAGAAGATGGACAGGAAAAAGGAATAAGAAAAATTTTAAACTTTGGGCATACGATAGGACACAGTATAGAGAGTTGTACAAACTTTGAGAAATATAGCCATGGTGAGGCTGTAGGACTTGGAATGGTTAAAATGATGTATAAAAATAAAAACCAAAAAAGGTTAATAAACTTATTAAAAAAACTAAATATGCCTTATGAAATTAAATTAGATGTTGAAAAAATAATAGAGATAATAAAATTTGATAAGAAAAGTGTAAGTAAGGAAGAAATAAATATAGTAGTAATAGATGAAGATGAAATAGGAAAATGCGAAATAAAAAAAGTGACGTATAACTATTTAAAAAATTATTTAGAAGAAGGTGAAAAATAAATGAGTAGTATACAATTTAAAAATATAAAGATGAATATATTTGGCGAATCACATAATGATTACATAGGTGGAACTATAGAGGGGATACAAGCAGGACATAAAATAAATTTAAACGTAATAAGAGAAGAAGTAGAAAAAAGAAAACCAAAGGGGAACATTAGTACTAGTAGAAAAGAAGAGGATGATTTTAAAATAATTTCAGGTATTTTTAATGATAGAACAACAGGTATGCCAATAACGATAATAATAGAAAATAAAAATAAAAAATCGAAAGATTATGAAAAAACTAAAGATATACCACGTCCATCGCATAGTGATTATACGGCATTTAAAAAATATGAAGGGTTTAATGATTATAGAGGTGGTGGGCATTTTTCGGGACGTCTTACAGCAGTATTTGTAGTGCTAGGTAGTATTTGTAAAAGTATATTAGAAAATACAGAAGTAGAAATATTAGGACAAGTTAAAAGTATTGGGGAAATAGAGGGAGAAGATTTTTTAGACGTTAATTTTACAAAAGAAGTTTATGAAAATTTAAAAAGTAATTTTCCAGTATGTAAAATGGAACATAAAGAAAAATTTATAAAAGAAATAGAAAAAGCAAAAAATAAAAATGATTCTGTAGGTGGCACGGTACAAATTATGATAAGAGGGTTGCAAAGCGGTTTAGGAAATCCAATGTTTGAATCAGTTGAAAGTAACATATCAAAATTAATTTTTGGCATTCCAGGGGTAAAAGGTATTGAATTTGGAAAAGGTATAGAAATTTCTAAAAGTAGTGGATCTAAAAGTAATGATAACTATAAAATAGAAAGTGGAGTAGTTAAAACTATTACTAATAATTCAGGTGGGATAAACGGCGGAATAACGAACGGTATGGAAATAGTGTTTACAGTATATTTTAGACCGACGCCGTCAATAGGAATGGAACAAAAAAGTTTTAATTTAAATACATTAGAGGAAGTAACATTAGAAATAGAAGGACGACATGATCCGTGTATAGTACATAGAGGTAGTATAGTAGTAAAAAATATAATAGCGGTGTACGTACTAGATATGTATTTAGAAGGTGTATAAATGGATAAAATAGAAAATTTAAGAGAAGAAATAGATGTTATAAACAAGGATATAATAAAGTTGTTGATTAGTAGGTTTGAAATAAGTAAAAAAATAGGTGAAGAAAAAAAACTTATAAAAAAAAGTGTGTTAGATAAAAACCGTGAAGATGAAATATATATAAATTTAGAAAAGCAGTTAAAAAATAGTGAATATAAAGTTGAAATAATAGAAATATTTAAAGAAGTTATTACAAGAAGTAAAGAAATACAAAAAAGAGGTAAATAAATGGATATTACAGTTAATAAAAGTGAGTTAAATGGAGAAATAATAATACCGCCATCAAAAAGTATGAGTCACCGTCAAATAATAAGCGGTAGTTTAAGTAAAGGGATAAGTAAAATAAGTAACATAGTATATTCAGAAGATATAAACGCTACTATTGATGCTATGGAAAGTTTAAATATACGAATAAAAAAGGAAAAAGATTGTGTAATAGTTGGACATGATAGTATAGAAGTAAAAAAAAATTATATAAATTGTAATGAATCGGGATCAACTATTAGGTTTTTAATACCTATAGCAGTTGCTGTATCAAAAAATGAAACAATAAAATTTGATGGTAAAGAAGGGTTAAGAAAAAGACCGTTACAAATTTATGAAGATGAGTTTGTAAAAAAAGGGATTAGTTGGAATTGTAGTAATGATAATTTACCTGTTGAAATAAAAGGTGAGCTTAAAAGTGGAATTTATAAAATACGTGGAGATGTAAGTTCACAATTTATAACAGGGTTATTATATGGATTGTCATTAGTAGAAGGGAAATCTAAAATAGAAATAATAGGAGATTTAAAATCAAAAGGGTACGTAGATCTTACGATTAAATCGATGTTAGATTTTGGTGTAAAAGTTATAAATAATAATTATAAAAGTTTTGAAATAGAAAAAAGTGAATATAAACCATGTGATGTAATAGTAGAAGGCGATTATTCACAACTTGCATTTTATGGCTTAGCAGGAGTTTTAGGGAAGGAGATAACAGTAAAAGGATTTAATGATAAAGAAAAAAGTTTGCAAGGTGATAAAGAAATAATAAAAATGTTAAAAAAGTTTGGCGTAAAGATAGAGGAATTTAAAGATGGGTATAAGTTTTATAAAAGCGAAACAAAAGGAATAGAAGTTGATGTAAGTGACGTACCAGATTTAGCCCCTGTTTTATGTTGTGTAGGAGCAATTAGCACAGGAGTTACAATAATAAAAGGTATAGAACGTTTAAAAATAAAAGAATGTGATAGAGGTATGGCTATAGTAACAGAGCTTAGTAAACTTGGGTGTAACATAAAACATAAAGGTAGTTATATAGAGATTGTAGGTAGTAAATTAATAGGAAACGTTACGTTAAATAGTTATAACGATCATAGAATAGCTATGGCGTTAACAATACTAGGAAGTAGTATAGGAAATATAAAAATAAAAAATATTGAAAGTATAAATAAGTCGTATCCAGAATTTTTAAATGACTTTAAAAAAATAAAAGGTGACTTTAAAAAATCTAGATATAACATAATTATTGAAAATCAAGGAGAGTAATGTGGAAGGAAAAAAACATATCATTATACTAGTAATATTTATATTTATACTGATAGGTGTAGTAATTTACTTTACACTAGCATATGAAAATAGTGATGGTGTAAATATTAAAGAAAAAATATATACCTATGGAGAGGATTATTTCTTTATAACAGAAATAAAACAAAATGAAGAAAATATAAATGAGAGTGTAAAAACTAAAATTCCTATAATGAATAAAAAGGGAATTATAGAAAACAATAAATTAATAATAAAATTACAATTAAGTAATGAAAAATTTAAATTAACGTACTTAGATGAAAATGAAGAACTTAAAAAATTAGACTATATAAGTATTAATGATGAAATAATATTAGAAACAAAAGGTGTCATGTACGTAGAAAATAAAGACGGTACATATATATTAGGAAATAATTTAAATTATGTAGAAATAGGCGATGCTACAATTGTAAAAAAAGAAAACGAACCAATTAAAATTAAAAATGTAGGGGAAAAAATGATTTTTGAATATGTAGTAAATAAAGATAGAAAAATGAGTATATGGGGAGCTTATTCAAAAGATGAGTTGTTTACATATGAAACATTTAAAGAAAAATTTAATAGTCACAAACTAGGTAATGGGAGAGAATTATTAATAGATGGATATTATTTTAATACCCCTACAAGTTATGAACCTTATGAAGAAAATGCACTATGGAGAATACCGTCGGCGTATATTACGAATAATTTTATAAAGTACGGACATAGTATAGGGGAAAGTATAATAGGACAAAGTATGTTAAAAATATCTGTAAATAATATAAACGATGAAGGATATATACCATCGAAACCAAAAAGCATGTGGTTAAGTGATGAATATGGCTATGAAAAATATTTTTTTGATACAAGATTTAATTCAGATACGATAGAAACTTTTTTAGTAGGATATATAAAGTATGGGGATGATGAATATAGAAACGCATATTTAAAAATGGGCGAGTACTATATAAATCATGTAAAAGAAAATAAACATATAAATTATAGTGAAGATGGAGAAGAAGGATGGCTTATGGAAGATTATAACCAAGAGGGAAATGATAACAAAGTCCATTCATCATTAAATCATCAATTACATACGATGAAAGTGTTTTATGATATTTATTTAGAAGAGAAAGATGTAGAATATTTAAATGTTGCAAATAAAATGTTATACGGAATAAAAAACATAAAAGATAAATATATAATAGAAGATGGTGGATTAGAGTATGCATATTTGCCAAATGGAGAGATGGGATTTGTAGATTATCCATATCTTACGTATAATGATTTATTTTTAGCCCAGAAAACTATAGAAAAAATAAAGGGGTATAGAGATGATGATTTAGATTATTTAATGAGACATAAAAAAAAGCAAATGGATAGAGATGGTATAACAAATTATAAAAAATAAATCGAAGGTTGGTAAAATATGAAAAAAGTAATTTTTTGTGGATATGGAGAACTAGGGTTTCAATGTTTAAGAGAATTAAAAAAAAATAAATATGATATAAAATTTATTTTCACCCATAAAGATGTTAAAAATAATGAAGTTGAAAAATTTGCTATAGAAAATAAAATAGAATATACATATGATGATAGTAGAAAACAAAAAATATTGTATATAGAAAAATTGAATCAAATAGAAGGTGAGTATTTAATTTCTGTAAATTATAGATACATATTAGAAAGAGAAATATTTGAAATTCAAAAATATGCGGTAAATATTCATGGCTCGTTGTTGCCCAAATATAGAGGGCGAACGCCCAATGTGTGGAGTATTATTAATGGTGAAAAATATAGTGGTGTCACAGTACATTTAATAGATGATGGAATAGATACAGGAGATATAGTAAAGCAAATAAAAATAAAAATAGAAAATAGTTATACAGGGTTTGAATTGCTAAAAAAATTTGAGGAAGTATATCCAAAAATAGTAATTGATAGTTTAGAAAAATTAGATAGAAATGAAAAATTAGAAAAACAAAATGAAGAAGAGGCAAGTTATTTTGGGAGAAGAACATCGATGATGGGATATATAGATTTTAATAAAGATAGCAATGAGGTAATAAATTTTGTACGTAGCCAAAGTTACCCATATCCAGGAGCATATTATTATATTAGAGATGGAAGAAAAATAATAATTAATAAAATAAAGGTAAGTGAAAGGGAAAAAACTATGCCTATCGGAATAATTAAAAAAGATGGTGGAAAATATTTTGTTAATTGTAAAAATGAAACATTACTATTAGAAAGTTATGAATTATAAAAAATAAATATAACTTATATTTATAAATTTTCAGATAAAAATTGACAAAAGATATTTAAACTTATATGATTAAAAAAATGATGTAGAAATACATAAAAATGGGGTTTATTATGATTGTTGTATGTAAATTTAGATAAGGAAAATAATATGAGAAAGAATAAGGTTATATATACAATAGGATACTCTCCTTTTAAAATAAAAAGATTTATAGAAGTTTTAAAGCAGTATGAAATTTTATGCGTAATTGATGTTAGGAGTAACCCATATTCTAAAATGTATCCAGAATATAATAAAAATAATTTGGAGAATGAATTAAAACAGATGGGAATACTTTATAGTAACTACAAAACAGAATTTGGAGCAAGACAAACAGATTTAAAATATTTTAGTAATGATAAATACTTAGACTTCAATAAATATTCAGAATCTTGTTATTTTAAAGAAGGTATTAGAAAGATAGAAGAAGGAATGGCATTAAATTATGTTTTTGTCTTAATGTGTTCCGAAAAAGACCCTATAATCTGCCATAGAAATATTATGGTTGCAAAGGCATTTTATAGTATTGGATATGAAATAAGAAATATTCTAGCAGATGGAAAATATGAGAAACAAGATAGTATCGAACAACGATTAGTAGACATATATTTTAAAAATAAAAATCAGATTGCACTATCTGAAGAATTTTACAAAGAAAATGTAAGGGAAAGTTATGAGTTGCAAAACAAAAAGATAGGGTATAAAAAAGAACAAGATAGTTATGGATGGAGCGATTATAATGAAGAAGCAACTTTTCACAATAGGATTTACGCAGAAAACAGCTGAAAAATTCTTTGAAATACTTATAGATAATAATATTGAAGTAGTTCTAGACATTAGATTAAATAATACGTCGCAATTATCTGTTTTTTCTAAATATCCAGATATAGAGTATTTTTTAAAAGTTATTTGTAATATGGAATACAGACATGATATAAAATTTGCTCCAGATGAGAATACTTTAAAAAAATATAAAAAAAAGGAAATAGATTGGATAGGATATGTTGATGAATTTAATAAAACAATGAGTAATAGAAATATAATAGATTATTTAAGTGAAAATTATTCAGATATAGCAAATAAAAACTATTGTTTGCTTTGTAGTGAGGCAAAAGAGAATATGTGTCATAGAAAGATTCTTTCTAATATACTAGCAAAGCATTTTAAAGGATTAACAATAACACACTTATAAATGGGGGTTATAATATGAAAAAAGAGATAATAATACTAACGAAGAGTAGCAAAAATAATGAATACTGTGTAGCGGGAAAGGATATATCAAATGGTAAATGGATAAGAGTTGTTTCAGAAACCGATGGTGGGGAAGTTCCCAAAAAAGATGTAAAATATTCTGATGGCAGTGAAGTGGAAATACTTGATATTGTAGAAATAACATTTAAAAAGCATGAACCTAAAGAACATCAATGTGAAAATTATATCTATGACAATAATGTAACATGGAAAAAAATGGAACGTAACACGGTTGAGGAAATAAAAAATACATAGATGAAGAAGAGGATATTTTTTTAGATACAAAGCCTTCTATTGCTTTGCGTGAGATAACTAAACTAGAAAAATCATTGTTATTACTTAAGATAGAAAAAACAAAAGTTGTTCTGTTTGATGATGGAAATATAAAATTACGTTTCCATTATAAAAATGAAAAATATAAGAGTTTTCATATTACTGATCTAAAAATTAAAAAAATTAAAACAAAGGATGATCTATATATTGTAAATAATGAGATTAAAGAATCAGATAATATATTAGTTGTAGTTAGCTTGGCTAATAAACATACAGATGATAAATGTTATAAGGTGATAGCAAAAATATTTACCAATAAATCAGATAAATAATGAATTTAAGTATATTTTTTGAAGTATATGATTTATTCGAATAAAAGTTAAGATTTTTTTATGACAGTGACAAATTATAAAAAATAAAAAATAAATATAACTTATATTTATAAATTTTCAGATAAAAATTGACAAAAGATATTTAAACTTATATGATTAAAAAAATGATGTAGAAATACATAAAAGGGAATTAAGTGAAAATCTTAAAACTGCCCCAGCAACCGTAATATGGACGAAATGCAAATACCACTGCAATTAAATTAATTGTGGGAAGGTGCAAAGTAGGATGAAATTAAGTCGGTAGACCTATCATTTTTAGTTACTATTCTTCTGGGATGTGAGAAAATGTAGGTTAATCAATTAAATATTAAATAAAAATAAAAATATTAAAGATTAAAACTATTTCGCTACCTGTAGAATTGTAATTTGTTAATTATAATTTATTATGGAGGAGTTAATTATGAAAAAAGTTTTAGTCTTATTTTTATTGGTTTTTTTAGTAGGGTGTTCTAATAACACAGAAGTAAAAGAGGAAGTAAAAGAAATTGTAGAAACAAAAGAAGAAGTTAGTAGTATTAATAGAATAATTTCAACAGCACCATCAAATACAGAAGTTATAGTAGGTTTAGGTTTAGGCGATAAAATAGTAGCTGTAGATAACTTTAGTGATAAATCAGAAATTCCGCATGACGTTGTGTTAATGGACATGATGGCACCAAATATGGAATTAATAATGTCTTTAGAGCCAGATGTAATTATTACATCAAATCTTAATAGTGAAGGTGGTAGCCCCTTTGATCAGATAATAGATTTAGGTTATAACGTTGTAAATATCGAAACAGCGAATTCAATAGAAGATATATATAGTAGTATAGAAGCAATAGGTATAGCAGTGGAAAAAGAAGAAGAATCAAAAATAATGGTAAAAAATTTAAGAGAAGAAATTGAAGAAATAAGAGAGAAATCAAAACAAATAGAAGAGAGAAAAAAAGTATATTTTGAGTTAGGAAATTTTTCAGGTAGTTTATATAGTTTGGGGAATGGAACGTATATAGATGAAATTATAAGTGTAGTAGGTGGAGAAAACATTTTTCATGAACAGGAAAGTTGGATAGTAGTGTCAGGGGAGAGTATAGTAGATAAAGATCCAGAGATAATAGTAACTAGTTCAAGTATGGCAGATTCAGTAGCAGAGGAAATAAAAACGAGAGAAGGATTTAGTGAAGTTGAAGCGATTAAAAATGATAGAGTACATGTGTTAAAAACTAGTAATTTGTCAAGAGGATCACAAAAAGTAATAATAGGGATAAGAGAACTTGCGGAGGTTATGTATCCAAATGTTTATAAATAGTAGTAAACTAAAATTTATAATTTTAATTAGTGTTTTAATAGTAGTAATTTTTTTAGGTGTGGCATTAGGAAGTGTACATATAGGGTTAAGAGATATAATAGAAATATTTAAAATAAAAATATTTAATTTAGATATGGAAATAGAAACACCAAAATACATGTCTATTATATGGCAGTTAAGATTTCCAAGAGTGTTAGTAGGCATTTTATCAGGAAGTGCATTGGCTGTTAGTGGATTATTGTTCCAAACTATATTAAAAAATCCTATAGCATCACCGTATACATTAGGTGTATCAACAGGGGCATCAATAGGAGTTGCTATAGGAGTTATATTAGGTGTTAGTAATTTTATGTTATCGGTATTAGGATTTACAGTATCGATATTAGTAGTAGGTTTTATTTTATTAGTAGCGAGCTTATATGATAAATCGCTATCAAATGTTTCAATAATTTTAATAGGAATGGTAACGTCGTTAACTCTTAATGGATTTTTAACTTTATTAATTCTTTTTGCAGGAGAATCAAGTGGACAAATAATATATTGGCAAATGGGTTCATTATCGCTAAAAACCTATAAAAACTTTGTAGACTTATTAGTTGTATTAGTAATAAGTGTAACGTACATATCATTTAAACATGTAGAGCTAGATATTTTAAGTTTTGGAGAATATGAGGCGAAAAAAATAGGATTAGATGTTGGTAAATTAAAAATTATAATAATAGGTGTTGCAACATTATTAACAGCAGTAGTAGTATCGTTAAATGGTGTAATAGGATTTATAGGGTTAGTGTCACCGCATATAGCGAGGAAAATTTTTGGAAGTAGACATAAATTATTAATACCAGGATCAATAATTATAGGAAGTATAATATTAGTAAGTGCAGATATGGTAGCGAGGACAGTTATGCAACCATCAGAGTTACCAGTAGGAGCTATAACAGCTTTAATGGGTGGACCATTTTTTGGATATGTGTATTTAAGAAAAGGGAAAAAATAATGTTAAAAATCGAAAATATGAGTTGTGGGTATGACAATAAAAAAGTAATAAAAAATTTAAGCATTGAATTAGAAAAAGGTAAGTTATATGGAGTAATAGGTATAAATGGGTGTGGTAAAAGCACCCTTTTAAATGCAATATCATCATTAATAAAATATACAGGTTCAATTAAATTAGAAAATAAGGAATTAAAGAAATTAAAAATAATAGATAGAGCAAAAGAAGTAAGTTATTTATCACAAAGTATAGAAAATAATGTAGACTTTACGGTATATGAGACGGTAATATTGTATAGATATCCAATGATGAAAGGGTTAATAAGAACGCCGAGTCAAGAAGATAGAGAAACAGTAGAGAGTACACTAAAAAAATTAAATTTATTAGAATTTAGAGATAGAAAAATAAAAGAGCTATCAGGTGGTCAAAAACAACGAGTTTTTTTAGCAGGGGCAATAGTAAATGAGCCGAAGATTTTGCTGTTAGATGAGCCGACGAATCACTTAGATATAAAATATCAAATACAAACTATAGAGCTAGTAAAAAAAATTGGTAAAGAAAAAAATATAATAGTAGTTGCAGTTTTACATGACTTAAATATTGTTATGAAATATGTAGATAAAGTTTTGTTACTAAGAAAAGATGAGAAATATATATTTGATGATACGGATAAAGTGCTAAAAGGTTTTGATATAGAAGATGAATATAAATTCAACATAAAAAGATATATGGAGGATAGTTATAAAATATGGGTATAACTAAAGAAAAGTTTTGTTTATCATATAGTTTAGGAAAAGATAGTACATTAGCATTAAATAGGATGATTGAAAAAGGACACAGACCAGTAGCACTTATAATATCAGTGAATGAAGATTATAATCTTACGTGGTTTCATGGAGTAGAAAATAATTTTTTAGATAAAGTTTCAAAATCTTTAGGTATTAAAATAATAAAAGCAGTAGGAAACGGTAAAAATTATAGAGAAGTTTTAAAGGATGGGTTAAAAGAAGCAAAAGGATTAGGAGCAACAAGTTGTGTTTTTGGGGATATAGATATAGAAGAACATAAAGAATGGGGAAATAAAATTTGTGAGGAAGTAGGTTTAAAAAGTGTATACCCTCTGTGGCAAGAAAATAGAGAAACAATAGTTAAAGAATTTATAAATAAAGGTTTTAAAGGGATAGTAAAAACGGTATCAAAAGAGTATAAAGTATCAAAAGAGTTTTTAGGACGTGATCTAAATTTAGAATTGTTAGAAGAGTTTAGAAAAATAGGAATAGACTTATGTGGTGAAAATGGTGAATATCATACATTTGTATATGATGGAAAACTATTTAAAGAGCCGATAAAATTTAAAAAAATGTCTATACATGAAAGTGAATATTCATATTCGTTAATGTTAGGTGAATTAGATGGGTAGAAGTGTTGCAATACTTGGTACAGGGTCATCAGTTGGAAAAACATTAATAACTATGAGTTTATGTTATTACTACGGATATGAAAAACAAATGTTAGTATCACCGTTTAAAGCATTTAATTTATCAGGAGAATCATTTGAATTAGATGGTAGAACTATAGGAAATGCACAATATATACAAAGTATAGCAAGTAATAAACTTTATAATTGTAAAATGAATCCTATATTAAAACAATACGATAATAATAAAATGAAAAATATTGTTTTAGGAGATGAAGTAGATAAGTTAGATATATGTGAAATGAAAGAAATAGTTAATAGAAGTTATGATGATATAAAAAAAGAAAATGATATAATAATTATAGAAGGAAGTGGAAGTTTTTTAGAATTGAACATAGATGATTTAGATATTCCAAATTTAATGTTAGTAAAAGAAAAAAAAATACCGATAATTATTGTATGCGACATTAGTAATGGAGGTGTATTTGGAAATTTATATGGACATATAAATCTTTTAGATGAACAGACTAGAAAACTTGTAAAAGGTATTATAATAAATAAATTTGATGGTGAGCCTAAGTTTTTCGAAACGGGAAAAGAAATATTAGAAAAAATATGTAAAGTACCGATATTAGGAATAATACCCAAAATAGAAAACACGCTACCAGAGGAAGATGTTAAACATGTATATAAACATAAGTGTTTAAATTTAGAAGATGAAATAAAAAAGGTTTCAAGAGAAATAATAAAACATATGGAAATGGAATTAATAACGAACATAATAAGAAAATAAAAAAGCCCCTATAAGGGGTTTTTTTATTTTAATTATTTAGGTGGCATAACTGTAGCAGTTCCATCTACAACAATTTTGCCATCTTGATTTGTGCAAGTAGTTTTAAGTACAATTCTATTTTTCTCTGTAATAATTTCTGTAACTTCAGCTTTAGCAGTAATTGTATCGCCAAATTTAACAGGTGCTAAAAACTTAAGATTTTGCCCTAAGTAAATAGTACCAGGACCTGGTAAATGCATACCAAGAACTGTAGAAATAAAAGAACCTACAAGCATACCGTGAGCAATTCTACCTTTGAACATACTTTTAGATGCGATCACATCATTTACATGTGCAGGATTTAGATCACCAGTAATACCAGCAAAAAGATAAACATCACTTTCAGATATAGTTTTTTGAAAAGATGCGGTATCACCTAATTTAATTTCTTTAATCGTTTTACCATTCATAATAAAACCTCCTTTTGGTGGAATTATAACATAAAACATATTATAGAGCAATATACATAGAAAAAGGGCGAAAATAATACAATATAAAAACAATACAAATAGAAAAAAAGTAAATAGTAATATATTAATTTTAATATGTATAGAAAAATTAGTGTAAACATACAAAAACTATTGACAGTGAAAAAAAATAAAAATATAATAAAGAAGATAGAGGAGCAGTTAGTAGGTAATAACATATGTTAAAGCTTAAAGTGGCTAATGATGTTATGAATTACTAAATTGCCGAAGAACAATATTAACTTTATAACATTGTTCTGGTACATAGGTTAAGCTATGTGTACTGTTACGAATTGTAAAGAGCTATCTACATACGGGGATACCCGTGTGTAGATAGCTCTTTTTCTTTTAATAGGAGGATATTATGGAATCTTTAATAAGAATGAGAATGAGTATGCACGATGCACATTATGGTGGGAACTTAGTAGATGGTTCAAGAATGCTAAACCTTTTCGGGGATGTTGCAACAGAATTATTAATAAAAAATGATGGAGATGAAGGTTTATTTAGAGCGTATACGGAAGTAGAATTTTTAGCACCTGTGTATGCAGGTGATTTTATAGAAGCAGTAGGTAAAATTGTTAAAACAGGAAACACATCAAGAACGATGGAATTTGAGGCAAGAAAAGTTATAGCACCAAGAACAGATATAAGTGATTCAGCTTGTGATGTATTAGAACAACCAATAGTAGTATGTAGAGCGAAAGGTGTATGTGTAGTACCAAAAGAAAGTCAAAGGGGGTAAAAAATGGAGAAGTTAATAATCACGGCGGCTATTTCAGGTGCAGAAGTTACAAAAGAGCATAATCCAAATGTACCGTATACAGTAGATGAAATAGTAAGAGAGGCAAAAAGTGCCTATGATGCAGGAGCATCAATAATTCATTTGCATGTAAGAAATGATGATGGAAAGCCAACACAAGATAGAGAAAGATATAGACAATGTATAGATGCTATAAAAAAACAATGTAAAGATGTAATAGTTCAGCCGTCAACAGGTGGTGCAGTTGGTATGAGTAGTGAGGAGAGATTGCAACCAGTTGATTTAAAACCAGAGATGGCTACGTTAGATTGTGGTACTTGTAACTTTGGTGGTGATGAAATATTTATAAATACAGAAAACATGATAAAAGAGTTTGGGCAAAAAATGATAGATTTAGGAGTTAAGCCAGAAGTTGAAGTATTTGATAAAGGAATGGTTGATACAGCTATAAGAATGAATAAAAAAGGATTTATAAAATCGCCTATGCATTTTGATTTTGTGTTAGGTGTAAATGGAGGAATGAGTGCTACGCCACGAGATGTAGTATATATGGTAGAAAGTATACCAACAGGTTCAACGTTTACAGTAGCAGGAATAGGAAGACATCAATTTCCGATGGCGACACTAGCGATATTAATGGGTGGTCATGTAAGAGTAGGATTTGAAGATAATTTAAATATTGAAAAAGGTGTATTAGCAAAATCAAATGGAGAGCTTGTAGAGAAAGTTGTAAGAATAGCAAAAGAGTTAGGAAGAGAAATAGCTACACCAGAAGAAGCTAGAAAAATTTTAAACTTATAGGGGGAAAAATGAATAAGGTAAAAAAAATAGAGGAGTTAGAAAATTTATTTTTTGATGGCATGACGTTAATGATCGGAGGATTTTTAGGTTGTGGAACGCCAGAGAAATTAATAGATTACGTAGTTAAGTTAAATATACAAAATATAGAAATAATAGCAAATGATACAACATTTGATAATGTAGGTGTTGGTAAATTAATATCAAATGGTCAAGTAAAAAAAGTGATAGTGACCCATGTAGGAACGAATCCAACTACAGGAAAATTAATGTTTGAAAATAAATTAGAAGTTGAGTTATCACCACAAGGAACATTAATAGAAAGAATACGAGCAGGTGGATATGGTTTAGGTGGAATATTAACAGCTACAGGAGTTGGTACAGAAGTAGAAGAGGGTAAAGAAAAAATAAAGATTAAAGGTAAAGAATATTTATTAGAATTACCGTTAAGAGCAGACGTATCGTTAGTGTATGGAACTAAGTGCGATAAGTTTGGAAATACATATTATGAAGGTACGACAAAAAACTTTAATCCTATGATTTGTATGGCGGGGGATAAAGTAATAGTGCAAAGTGATGAAATAGTAGAAATAGGACAAATAGACGTTGAGAAAATTATGACACCAGGAGTAGTAGTAAACTACGTAGTGAAGGGGGAGTAAGATGATTAATGAAAAAACAGTAAAAGAAGTAATAGCAAAAAGGGTAGCAAGAGAATTAAAAGAAGGACAGTTAGTAAATTTAGGAATAGGGTTACCAACAATGGTATCAAACTATGTTGATAAAAATAAAATGATAACATTTCAATCAGAAAATGGAATGGTAGGAATGGGAAAAGCACCAGAAGAAGGAAAGGAAAATGACAATATAAAAAATGCAGGTGGATCACATGTAACGGTAGAAAAAGAAGGTGCATTTTTTGATTCTAGTTATTCGTTTGGTTTAATAAGAGGTGGACATGTAGACGTTACAGTATTAGGAGCGTTACAAGTAGATGAAAAAGGAAATGTATCTAATTGGAAAATACCAAATAAACTGTTACCAGGAATGGGCGGTGCTATGGATTTAGTAGAAGGAGCAAAAAAAGTAATAATAGCAATGCAACATACAGCAAGAGGGAAAGAAAAAATATTAAAGGAATGTAATTTACCATTTACAGCGAAGGGGGTAGTAAACTTAATTATAACAGAATATGGTGTAATGGAAGTAACTAAAGATGGTTTATTATTAAAAGAGATAAATAAAGAAACAACAGTAGAAGAAATGCAAAAAGTAACAGGAGCTAAGTTAATAATATCAGAAGATTTAAAAGAGATGACAGTATAAATTATAAAAGGGGAGAATTTAAAATGAAAACAGGAT
The DNA here is from genome assembly GCA_947313885.1 of uncultured Clostridia bacterium. Taxonomy (GTDB): domain Bacteria; phylum Bacillota; class Clostridia; order Lachnospirales; family CAMZNU01; genus CAMZNU01. Next base: position 31,494 of record CAMZNU010000010.1, read on the forward strand.
GTAAATTTGGAACGCATAGAGTAATATCACCATTAAACGTATTACCACAAACAGCAACGAAAATTAATAATGATATGGAAATTTATGATAATGAAATATTAATAGATGTAATGTCATTAAATATTGATTCAGCAAGTTTTACACAAATTGAAGAAGTTTGTGGCGGAGATGTAGAAAAAATAAAAAAAATGATAATGGAGATAGTTGAAGAAAAAGGTAAAATGCAAAACCCAGTAACAGGTTCAGGAGGAATGTTAATAGGTAAAGTATCAAAAATAGGTGACAAATTAAAAGGTAAAATCGATTTAAAAGAAGGAGATAAGTTAGCAACATTAGTATCATTATCGTTAACACCATTAAAAATAGATACGATAATAGACATTAAAAAAGATATAGATAGAGTGGATATTAAAGGTAAAGCGATATTATTTGAAAGTGGAATATATTCAGTATTACCAAATGATATGGAAGAGACGTTAGCATTAGCGGCATTAGACGTAGCAGGAGCACCAGCACAAGCTAGAAAATTAGTAAAAAAAGATGATTATGTAGTAGTGTTAGGAGCAAATGGTAAGTCAGGATTATTATGTTGTTATGAAGCTATGAAAAAGGTTGGGGATAATGGATTAGTAGTTGGGCTTGTAAGAAATGAAAAAGGGAGAGTTGCATTAGAAAAAACAGGTTTTTGCCATAAAGTAGTAATAGCAGATGCACAAGAGCCTATAACAGTATTAAATGAATTAATGAAAGTATCAGGAAATAAAGAATATGATGTAGCAATTAATGTTGTTAACGTTCCAAATACAGAAATGTCTACAATATTACCAGTAAAAGATGATGGAATAGTATACTTCTTCTCAATGGCAACAAGTTTTACAAAAGCGGCATTAGGAGCAGAAGGTGTAGGAAAAGACGTTAATATGATAATTGGAAATGGTTATACAAGAGGTCATGCAAAAGTGACTATAGAAGATGTTAGAGAAAGTAAAGTTATAAGAGAAATATTTGAAAACATGTACGTGTAGAAATTAATTTTATATAAGGGGGAAATTAAAATGGCAGTTATAAAAAATGAAGTATCAGAGGTTAATAGAAAAAGATTTTTTAGTGACGTAACAAATGAGCAATGGGATGATTGGAAATGGCAAGTAGCAAATAGAATAGAAACTTTAGATGATTTAAAAAAATATGTGTCATTAACAGAAGAGGAAGAAGAAGGTATTACAAAATGTTTAGGAACGTTAAGAATGGCGATAACGCCACATTATTTAACATTAATAGATTTAGAAGATCCGTATTGTGCAATAAGACGTCAAGCAGTACCACAGGGATTAGAAACGTATAGATCAGAAGTTGATCAAGAAGATCCATTACACGAAGATGGAGATTCACCAGTGCCAGGGCTTACACATAGATATCCAGATAGATGTTTATTGTTAGTAACAGATCAATGTTCTGTATATTGTAGACACTGTACGAGAAGACGTTTTGCGGGACAAAAAGATGATTCATTAGCGACAGCGGGAATAGATAGAGCAATAGAATATATAGCAAAAACAAAAGAAATAAGAGATGTAGTAATATCAGGGGGAGATGCTTTATTAATAAGTGATAAAAAATTAGAGCATGTATTAAAAAGTTTAAGAGCAATACCACATATAGAAATGATAAGAATAGGAACAAGAACACCAGTAGTTTTACCACAACGTATAACAGATGACTTATGTAATATGCTTAAAAAATATCAACCAATATATTTAAATACACATTTCAATCACGGAAAAGAAATGTCAACAGCGTCAATAGATGCATTAAATAAATTAGTAAATGCAGGTGTATGTGTAGGGAATCAATCAGTATTATTAGCAGGAGTAAATGATTGTGTACATGTTATGAAAGATTTAGTAACGACATTAACATATAACAGAGTTAGACCGTATTATATATATCAATGTGATTTATCGTTAGGGTTATCACACTTTAGAACGTCAGTATCAAAAGGTGTAGAAATAATAGAAGGACTAAGAGGACACGTATCAGGATTATGTGTACCAACGTTTGTAGTAGATGCACCAGGAGGCGGCGGTAAAATACCTGTAATGCCACAATATGTAATATCACAAAACCATAATAAAACGATATTAAGAAACTTCGAGGGAGTAATTACGACGTATGAAGAGCCAAGTGATTATGTGCCAGGATGTAAATGTGAAGTATGTAGAGGTGATAAAGTAGTTAATAAGGTAGGAGTTGCAGGACTGTTAAATGGTCAGCAAATTGCATTAGAGCCAGAAGGTTTAGAAAGAAAGAAAAGAAGTGAAAAAAATAAACATTAATATGGATGAAATAATAGAAGGAATAATAAAAAATAGAAGTGTATCAATTATAGGAATGGGAAAAAACGTAGGTAAAACTACAGTATTAAATTATTTAATAAATAAGACCAAGGGTAAAATAGCTCTTGGTCTTACTTCTATAGGAAGAGATGGGGAAACGGAAGATATAGTAACGTCAACGAGTAAACCAAAAATATATGTATATGAAGGAACTGTAATAGGTACGGCAAAAAATCTTTTAATGAGAAGTTGTATAACATATGAAGTAATAGAAAGTACACATATAAAAACACCTATGGGAAAAATAATAATAGTTAAGGCGTTATCAAGTGGATATATAGAAATAGGTGGGGCGTCAATAAATGAGCAAACAAAAACTATAATTAATAAGATGAGAAATTTGGGTAGTGAATTAATAATAGTAGATGGTGCAATATGTAAAAAAACGACTTCATCACCATTGATAACGAATAGTACAATTTTATGTACAGGCGGAGCTATAAGTAATGATGTAAATAAAGTAGTAGAGGATACTATAAACACGATAAAATTATTAACTATGAAAAAAGCTAATGATAATATAAGGAAAACAAGTTATGAAATATTAGAAAAAAGCGATGTAGGAATTATTGACAACGATAATAATGTTAAAAATATTAATATAAAAACAGCGCTAGGAAATAGTAAAATTATTATTGACGAGACAGATGAAAATAGTAAATACATAGTAATAAAAGGTGTAGTAGTAGAAAGTATTTTAGAAGACTTTATGAAAAGTGGAAAATGTAGAGATGTAAAAATTGTAGTGCTAGACGGTACAAAATTATTTATAAACAAAGAAGTGCTAAATAAATTTGAAAAAAAATGTAAAGGCATAGAAGTACTAGAAAAAATAAATGTATGTCTAATAGCGGTAAACCCAACGTCTCCAAATGGAAATAAATTAAATGGAGATGAGGTTATAATGAAATTAAGAAAAAGAACAAATGTACCAGTAATAGACGTATGTAGAGAAGGTGATACAAATTAGTTATTTAAATGGAAAGTATGATGAAATAGGGGTTAATTATATAATAGATAAATTATATATACACACTGATTTTGGAAAAGAAGAAAGAAAGAATATAAGGATTTATAAAAGTAAGGATATTGGAAAACTAAAAGATGAGCTAAATAGAGTTGAGCAAATAATAAAAAAAGTCGATGAAAACAAATATCAACAAATATTATTAGAGATGGTTAAAATAAAAGACATACGGGGAACGTTAAAAAGATGTGAAAATAATTTAGTGTTAGATGTAGTAGAATTTTTTGAAATTAAAAATTTTGCTATAACAACAAATAAAATAATGAAAATATATAAAACCATGGATTTAAATTTAGATAATATTGAATTTAAAAGCCAAGAAGAAGTAGTTAAAATTTTAGATGATGGAAAAGGTTTAAATACTTTTCATATATATAACGGCTATAGTGAAAAAATATCAAAAATAAGAAATGCAAAAAAAGTAATAGAGAATAAAATATTTTCAGAAGTGGATTATGAAAATAGAGAAAAGTTAAAAGAAGAAAGAATAAATATAGTAATAGAAGAAGAGGAAGAAGAGTTAAAAATCAGAAAAAAACTAACAAATGAAATTAGGGGTAACATAGATAAGTTTTACAGCAATATAAAAAGTATAGGTACGTTAGATTTTTTACTAGCCAAAGGGAGATTAGCGAAGGCGTACAATTGTTCTAAGCCGATAATAAATAATAATAATATTATTATTTTAAAAAATATGGTTAATATGCAAGTAAAAAATAGACTAGAAACAAAAGGAAAAAAATACACGGAAATAAGTGTTAATTTAGAAGATGGGGTAACAGTGCTTACAGGTGCTAACATGGGCGGTAAAAGTGTCGCACTAAAAACTACTGTAATAAATGTTTTATTATCACAGCTGGGATTTTATATATTTGCACAGTATGGAGAGATAGGTATTGTAGATTATATAGAATTTATTTGTAACGATTTAGAGGAAGAAAAAGAAGGGCTAAGTACATTTGGCGGGGAAATAGTTAAATTAAAAGAAATTATTTTCAAGCTTAAAAGAGGTAGAGGATTTGTAATATTAGATGAATTTGCCCGTGGAACTAATCCAAAAGAAGGTAGTGTAATATTAAAATCATTAATTAAATATTTAAACAAACTAAATAGTACAGTAATAATTGCGACCCATTTAGATTTAGAAATAGAGGGAAAAGTTAAGAGATTAGAAGTAGTAGGTTTTAAAAACATAGATTTAAAAAAGATGAAAAAGAAAATAGAACTTAATAGTAGAGATGGAGTTAAATTATTACAAAAATATATGGATTACACTATAGAGGAAGTTAATGATAATAAAGAAGTGCCAAAAGATGGTATAAACATATGTGAATTGTTAGGGTTAGAAAAAGAAATTATCGATGTAGCAAAAGAGTATTATAAAAAATAGGAGGAAACATTTTGAACAGTAAATTAAATTTAAATTTAAAATTAGTAGATGAATCACGTGAAATAGCAAAAAAAATAGCCGAAGATACACAACTTTTCATTGAAAAGCATACGACGGTATCAACAGAGAGAACAATTTGTAGACTTTTAGGAATAGATGGAGTAGATGAATTTGAAGTGCCATTGCCAAACGTTATAGTAGATAACGTTATGGAAAAGGGAGGGTTAAGCGTTGGACTTGCTACATATATAGGTAATGCTATAGTACAACTTGGGTTAACTCCTAATGAAATAGCTAAAAAAGTTTCAAAAGGTGAATTAGATTTAACGACAATGGAATTAGCTGATGAAATGGATATTAAATTAGCTGTAGAAAAAGTTGCAAAAGAAACAGTAGAAAAAATAAAAGCGAATAGAGGAAAAAGAGAAAGTTACTTAAATGAATTTGGAGATAAAGAAGGACCATATTTATACGTAATAGTAGCTACAGGAAATATATATGAAGATATTACACAAGCAAAAGCAGCGGCAAGACAAGGGGCAGATATAATAGCAGTAATAAGAACTACAGGACAAAGTTTATTAGATTATGTGCCGTACGGAGCGACTACAGAAGGTTTTGGAGGTACTTATGCGACACAAGAAAATTTTAGATTAATGCGTGAGGCATTAGATGAAGTAGGAGAAGAAGAAAAAAGATATATAAGGTTATGTAACTATTGTTCAGGGTTATGTATGCCAGAAATAGCGGCAATGGGAGCGACAGAAAGATTAGATGTAATGTTAAACGATGCTTTATATGGAATATTATTTAGAGATATAAATATGAAAAGAACGTTAGTAGATCAATATTTTTCAAGAGTAATAAATGGATTTGCAGGAGTTATAATAAATACAGGAGAAGATAATTACTTAACGACAGCAGATGCAGTAGAAGAAGCATATACTGTATTAGCGTCACAATTTATAAACGAGCAGTTTGCGGTAACGGCCGGAATGAAAGAAGAACAAATGGGATTAGGTCATGCTTTTGAGATGGATCCTAGTTTAAAAGATGGATTTTTATTAGAATTAGCCCAAGCACAAATGGCAAGAGAGATTTTCCCAAAAGCACCATTAAAATATATGCCACCTACAAAATTTAAGACAGGAGATATATTTAAAGGACAAATACAAGATACGTTATTTAATATGGTAACTATAATGACAGGACAAAAACTACATTTATTAGGAATGTTAACAGAGGCGTTACATACACCGTATATGTCTGATCGTGCATTATCTATAGAAAATGCACAATATATATTTAATAATATGGAATCATTAGGAGAAGAAATAACTTTCAAAAAAGATGGTATGATACAAAACAGAGCTAATTCAGTATTAAAAGAAGCAAATGATTTATTAAAAGAAATAGACAAAAATGGTTTATTTAAGACGATAGAAGAAGGTAAGTTTGCAGGTATAAAAAGACCTATAGATGGCGGTAAAGGATTAGAAGGTGTTGTAGAAAAAGGTGAAAAATATTTCAATCCGTTTATTAGGTTAATGTTAGAGGAGGTTAAATAGTGAGTAGTGTAAAATTAAATACAGAAGTGTTAAATACAGAATTAGATTTATCAAAAATAAAACCATATGGCGATACTATGAATGATGGTAAAGTACAATTAAGTTTTACATTACCGATAGTTGATGATGAAAAAGGTATGGAAACGGCAAAAGAACTAGGTAAAAAAATGGGATTAAAAGATGTTGGAGTAGTGCATCATAAACCATTGGATAAAGGGTTTACGTTTTATGTAGTGTATGGAACGGTAGAACATACAGTAGATTATAATAAAATAGAAGTAGAAGTGTTAGATATAAATGTTATGTCTATGAAAGAAACTAATGAATATATAAAAGAAAATATTAAGAGAAAAGTAGTAATGATAGGTGCAAGTACAGGAACAGATGCCCATACAGTGGGAATAGATGCGATAATGAACATGAAAGGATTTGCAGGTCATTACGGATTAGAAAGATACGAAATGATAGAAGCATATAATTTAGGAAGTCAAGTACCGAATGAAGAATTTATTAAAAAGGCGATAGAGTTAAAAGCTGATGTACTGTTAGTATCACAAACAGTAACACAAAAAGATGTACACATTGCAAATTTAACAAACTTAGTAGAGTTATTAGAAGCAGAGGGAATAAGAGATAAAGTAATATTAATAATGGGTGGACCTAGAATATCACAAGAATTAGCAAAAGAATTAGGATATGATGGCGGGTTTGGAATTGGGAAGTTTGCCGATGACATAGCAACTTTTGCAGTGACAGAAATAGTAGAAAGAAAATTAACATAAAAAAAATTTAATAAGAAAACAAAAAAATAAAACCTATTAAAATAGGTTTTATTTTTTTGTTTCTTTTATTTTAAATGTTTTTTCTTTTTATGGTCTGTTAGTATTTTGCTAGCTTCTGATTTTTCTTTTTTTGATGGAGAAGTTCTTAAATCATACCCAGCCTTTCTAACTTTTTTTGATGGATTACATTTTTTAGCCATATAAGCTTCTCCTTTGAATTATGTTAACTTAAAAATAAAACCATAGTTAATATAAAAATAAGTATGTTTAACCGCATAAGTATAAAAGTTAATTTAGAGAACAAAGTATACTTTTCTTTAAAAACTTTTTCAAATATAGAAATTGTAGATAAAGAAAAATTTTGGTTTATAGCATAACGTACTGTTGCTACAGTTGTATACTTTGTTAATAAAAAATCTGAACTACTTCTAGAAGTTTCAATTTGTGAAAATAAATATTTTCGTGAACCGGCCACACGATTTTGGTACTTTCGTAAGAAAGATATTCCGAAAAAAGGTAATGGTTTAATTTTTTTATAATCTATGTCCAGATTAATATTAGACTTAACTAAAATTGTATCGAAACTATCACGATAAAAAATATCATAAGCTAAAAAGAATTCATTTTTAAAAATTTTAGGCGATAAAAACAATTGCATCCAAAGTAATGCGATAAAAATAAAATATATAAAAATTACATATATATTTAAAAATTTTATAAGGTATATACTTGGATGAAATAATAATACCGCCATTAAAGTTAAAAAAAGAAAAGTTCCTTTAAAGAAAAGGGAAAAATACAAATGTAATTTAACTTTTCGTATAGCATAAATATTTTTATATAATATTTTTTTGTTACCAACTAATAAGCCATCAACAACGATAGAAACAGTAGTTTTATTATTGTTATATATACAATCAATTTGTTTCATATATCCTCCTAATTAGATGGTAAGTATATATTACGTATTATTTAGTAGTTGTTTCATCAGTTTTAAACATACCGATTCCAAGAATAGCAAATACAATTTCCATTATTGGATTTATTAAATTTAAAAATGCAAATGGTAAATAAGCAAGAGTGCTAACACCAAGGTACGTACTCATAGTAACCCCACATGTATTCCAAGGAACCAATGCAGAAGTTAAAGTACCACCCGATTCTAGTACACGAGATTGAACCTTAGGGTGTAAGTTAAGTTTTGAAAAATCTTCTTTAAACATTTTACCTGGTAAAATAATTGCTATATATTGATCGGCTGTAACTATGTTAATTAAAATTGCTGTAAATATGCTAGTAGCTACTAATGGTGCTGGTTTTGTTGTAAATCTTTTTAAAGAGTTAACAACAGAATCTAAAAATCCAGTAGTTTCTAGGACTCCACCGAAACACATAGCAAGAATAATTAGTGAAATAGTCCAAAGCATAGAATCAAGTCCACCACGATTTAGAAGATCATTAATATTATCAACAACGTCTGGTGAGTATGCTGTTAAAGAGCTAGTATCAAAACTATAACCATAATGTAAAGCGTCTAAAAACTCTGAAAAAGTGTGACCTGTTTGTATAAATAAAGCTGAAATTCCACCTAAAAATACAGATAATAATAATCCTGGCATCGCTGGTATTTTAAATATAACCATAACAACGATTAAAACAGGAGGTAGTAACAATAGAGGCGAGATAACAAAAGTATCATTAAGTATAGCTTTAAATTCTGCGATGCTACTAACATCGGCACCAGCACCGCCACTAGTAAGCCCTATAATTAAAAATAATATTAGGGCTATAACAAAACTAGGTATAGTTGAATATGTCATCGACTTAATATGTTCAAACACTGTAGTTCCAGAAATAGCAGGAGCTAAGTTAGTAGTATCAGATAGAGGTGACATTTTATCACCAACATATGCACCAGATACAACAGCACCAGCTGTAATTGCTAAATTTAAATCAAGAGCTGTCGCAATACCGATAAGAGCGATACCAACAGTTCCCGCCGTTGTCCATGACGATCCTATTGAGAGAGCAATAATTGATGACAATAAAGCTGCGGCAAAATAAAAAATCTTCGGATTAATAATATCTAATCCGTATGTAATCATAGTAGGAACAATTCCCCCCATAATCCATGCTGATATTAGCATACCAATAATCATAAGAATAATTATTGATTGCATAGCAACAGTAATAGTGTTAATCATACCTTTTTCAATATCCTCCCAAGATTGCTTATCGATAACAACAGCTAAAATTGCCGCTGATATTGTAGCAAAAATTAATGGAATATGTGGATCTAAACCAAGAACTATAATTCCATAACCTAGAAAAACCATAGCAAATACTATTGATAAATAGCCTAAGATAGTACGTAGATGTGTAATTTTACTTTTTTCATTTTCAGTATTCATATAAAATCCTCCCAAATAAAAAATAAATTCCACTACAATCGTATGTGAAAAAAACATAAAAGTCAATATTTTGCAAACAATTTTTATGAATTATGACGTATAGATAAAAAAGTAAAGTGAAAAACTTAATAGCAATCAAAAAAAAAACTAGCTATTAGCTAGTTTTTTTTGATTGCTATTAAGCGAAATATCTGTCTAATAAACCTTTAAAAGCTCTACCGTGACGTGCTTCATCTTTAGCCATTTCATGAACTGTATCATGGATAGCATCAAGACCTAATTGTTTAGCTTTAGTAGCTATATCTTTTTTACCAGCTGTAGCGCCATGCTCAGCCATTACACGCATTTCTAAGTTTTTCTTAGTTGATGTATCAACAACTTCACCTAATAACTCAGCAAATTTTGCTGCATGTTCAGCTTCTTCAAAAGCGATTCTTTTATAAGCTTCTGCAACTTCAGGATAACCTTCACGGTCAGCTTGACGAGACATAGCAAGGTACATACCAACTTCAGTACATTCGCCCATGAAGTTTTGTCTTAAACCTTCAACGATTTCTGGATCAACGTCTTTAGCAACACCGATTCTGTGTTCATCAGCAAAAACTAAATCACCAGTTTGTTCCGCGAATTTATTTGTTGGAGCTTTACATTGTACGCAAGATTCAGGAGCAGTAGCACCTTCATGAACGTAACCACATATAGTACAAACGAATTTTTTCATTTTAATCCTCCTATAGATAATAATGATTATCAATTACAATTATAACTATATTAAAAAAAATAGAAGAAGTCAATATATATTAAAAGTGAAATATGCATATTTTTTATTTTAGCTTTATTTACATAGTAATATACGTTAGAATTAAAATAAAACAATAGGAGAAATACATATGGATAAAATATTATTAATTGACGGAAACAGCATTTTAAATAGAGCATATTACGGAATACCTTTATTGCAAAATGAAAAAGGACAGTATACAAATGGTGTATATGGATTTTTAAATATGTTATTTAGATTTTTAGAAGAGGAAAAACCACAAATGTTGGTAGTAGCATTTGATTTAAAAGGTAAAAATTTTAGACATGATATGTATAAAGAATATAAAGGTACAAGGAAAGGTATGCCAGAAGAATTAAGAGAACAGTTACCAGCATTAAAAAAAATATTAGAAGCTATGGGAATAATGATAATAGAAAAAAAGGGGTATGAGGCGGATGATGTATTAGGTACATTAGCTAAAATATCAGAAGTAGATGGATTAAATACAGTAATAATATCAGGGGATAGAGATTTACTACAATTAGCAACAAAAAAAACAAAAATAAGAATACCAAGAACGAGAAAAGGGAAAACAGAAGTAGAAGATTATTATGAAAAAGATGTAATAGAAAAAATAGGAGTAACACCTACAGAATTTATAGATATAAAAGGATTAATGGGAGATGTGTCAGATAATATACCAGGAGTTCCAGGAATTGGTGAGAAGACAGCTTTAAAAATTATACTTGAATATAAGTCAATAGAAAAAGCTTTAGAAAATATAGAAGATGTGAAGCCAAAGAAGGCAAAAGAAAATTTGTTAGAGTATAGAGATGTTGCAGTAATGTCAAAAGAACTTGCAACTATAATAACAGATGTGCCATTAGAATATAATAAAGAAGAAACAATTATAAAAGATATATTTAATGAAGAAGCATTTAAAAAAATTCAGGAGTTACAGTTAAAAAGTTTGTATAAAAAATTTGGTACAGAAGCTATGGGCAAAGAAGTTGAAATAGAAATAGAAGCGATAGATAACCCATTTGAGTTAGAAGATTTATTGGAAAATGTATTAGAAGAAAAAATAGTTGCCTATAATTTAGGAATAGTAGATGAGAATTTAGTAGGTATAACGTTTAGTTATAACGATGAAAAAGCATATATAGCTACAGTAGATGACTATATAACAGAAGATGAATTAATAAATACTTTTAAAAAGTTTTTTGAAAGTGATGTAGAAAAAATAGTAGAAGATAAGAAAAGAGATAAAAAATATTTAAGAAAATTTGGCGTGAAATTAAAAAATGTTAAATTTGATGTAAGCCTTGGAGCATACTTACATAAGCCTACAAAACAAGCTTATGACTTATCTGATATTGGATTAGATTATTTAGAAGAAAACATTGAAAGTTTGGAAATGTTAGTAGGAAAGGGAAAAAAGAAAATATCTTTTGAAGAAGTGGAAGTTGCTAAAAAGGAGAAATATTTAGGATTGTTATCAAATGTATTATGGAGAAGTTATGAGATTATATTAAATGCATTAAAAGAGAAAGAACTATACGATTTATATATAGATGTTGAAATGCCATTAGAAGAAATATTATTAGATGTAGAAACAGAAGGTATAACAATAGACAAAGAACAATTAAAAAATCAAGGTGAAAAAATAAAATCAAGGTTAGATGAGTTAAGTGAGGAAATATATATGTATGCAGGTGAAGAGTTTAATATAAATTCGCCGAGTCAACTAGGGGTAATATTATTTGAAAAATTAGAGTTAAAGGGTGGTAAAAAAACAAAAACAGGATTTTCAACGTCAATAGATGTATTAGAAAAAATAAGAAAAGCCCACCCAATAGTAGAAAGTGCTATGGAATATAGAACTTTATCAAAATTATTATCAACATATGTGCAAGGTTTATTAAAGGAAATAAAAGATGACAATAAAATACATTGTACGTTTACGCAAAAAATAACAGCTACAGGAAGATTAAGTAGTATAGAACCAAACTTACAAAATATACCGATCAGAACAGAAATAGGAAGAAGTATAAGAAAGGCGTTCATACCAAAAAATAAAGACTACGTCTTTGTGTCATCAGATTATAGCCAAATAGAATTAAGAATATTGGCACATTTATCGGAGGATGAGACGTTAATAAAAGCTTATGAAAAAGGTGAAGATATTCATACATTAACGGCATCACAAGTGTTTAATAAAAAATATGGTGAAGTAACTAGTGAGGAAAGAAGTAATGCAAAAGCTGTAAATTTTGGGATAGTATATGGAATAAGTAGTTTTAGTTTAAGTAAAGATTTATATATCACAAAAAAAGAGGCAGATAGATATATAGAAAGTTATTTTAAAACATACCCTAAAATAAAAATATATTTAGATAAGTGTATAGAAGATGCTAAAAAGAATGGGTATGCAAAAACTTTGTTTAACAGAAGGAGGAACATCCCAGAAATAACATCGACAAATTTCATAAAAAGAGGGTTCGGCGAAAGAATAGCAATGAATATGCCAATTCAAGGCACGGCAGCGGATATTATGAAAATAGCGATGATAAAAGTTTATAATAAGTTAAAAGAAGAAAAAATAGATAGTAAAATAATATTGCAAATTCATGATGAGTTAGTAATAGAAAGTAAATTAGAAGATGTAGAAAAAGTTAAGAGTATATTAAAAGAAGAGATGGGAAAAGCAGTTAAATTAAAAGTTGATTTAGAAATATCAATGTCGGTAAGTGACAATTGGTATGATGCAAAATAAAGGAGTCGTATGAAAATTATAGGAGTAACAGGAAATATAGGTAGTGGTAAAACTATAATAAGCGAAAAATTTAAAGAAGAAAATAGCTGTGTAATAAATGCAGATAAAGTAGGACATAAAATATTAGAATATAAAAAATACGCATATGAGGAAGTAATAAAAGAATTTGGGGTAAGTATATTAATAGATGGTAAAAAAGTAGATAGAAAAAAACTAGGTGAAATAGTATTTAATAATAAAAATAAGCTAGATAAATTAACGTTAATAACTCATAAATATATAGTTAAATATATTTTAGAAACAATAAATATAGAAAAAGAAAAAGGGTATGAATTTTTAGTAATAGATGCACCGTTATTAATAGATGTAGGAATGGAGAAGTTATGTGACTATGTAATAGTAGTAACTAGTAATGATGATGACCGAATAAAAAGAATAATGGAAAGGGATTTAGTAAGTAAAGAGTTAGCTATAAAAAAAATGAAATCACAAAAAACTAAAGATGAGTTAATAAAGTACGGTGATTACATAATAGAAAATATAGGGACTATATATGAACTAGAGAAAAAAACAATTAAATTAATAAATGAGTTAAGGGGAAAATAGATGTTAGTAAAAATAGGAAAATTATCAATAGTAATGATATTTATAGGTCTTAGTTTATTTATAGGGTATAAAAGTTTTTATATAGTAGGAAAAAAAATTTTTCCATTAAAAGAAGAATATATAATAAGGGAAATGAGTAATAAATATGAAGTAGATCCGTATTTAATAAGTGGAATTATTTATACCGAAAGTAAATTTAATAAGTATGCGATATCAAATAAAGGTGCAAAAGGATATATGCAACTTATGGACACGACGGCGATATGGGGACAGGATGAAATAAAGTTAGATAATTTTGATATAGAAAAGGTGTACGAGGCGAAATATAACATAGAAATAGGGACGTGGTATATAAGTAAATTAATAAAACAGTTTGGAAGTGTAGATGTGGCATTGGCAAGCTACAATGCAGGAAGTGGAAATGTAAGTAAATGGCTTGAAAATGTAAGATATAGTACAGATAAAAAAACCCTTAAAAACATACCATTTGAGGAAACTAAAAATTATGTCGATAAAGTTAAAAAAATAAAAGAAGTGTATAAAATATTGTATAAAGATTATTTTTAATAGGAGACGGATGTGTTGAAAATAAATAAAAGTGTAAAACTAATAATGATAATAGTAATAACGCTAGTATTAGTAAGCTGTATAAATGAAGAAAAAGCACTAATAGAAGAAATAAATGTAAAAGAAATAAAAAAAGAGAAAGTAAGAAAAGAAAAAGGTGAAATAACGATAAGTATAGCACCGCCTAAAACGTTTAACCCTTTAAAAAATGAAGACATCTATATAAATAATATGTTAGAAATATTATTTGAGCCACTTTTTGAATTAGATGAAAATTATAGACCAAAGCCTATTTTAGTTGAGAGCTTCACATCAAACTATACGGACAACACTACAACAATAAAATTAAAAGAAGGGCTTAAATGGAGTAATGGAACAGATATAACATCAGATGATATAATATATTCATTAGAAGTGATTAAAAATGCAAGTGAAAAGTCTATGTATAAAAACATGGTACGTGACGTAGTAAGTGCTAAAAAAGAAGATGAGTTAAAGGTAACTATACAATATGGGACGCCAAAGATGTTAATAGGTTATGATTTATTATTTCCGATTATATCAAAACAATATTATAGCAAAAAAGGTGTAGATTTAGAACCTATGGGAAATGGTAAATATAAGTTTGTAGATTTAAATAAAAGTAGAGAATATCTGTTAGAAAGAGATGAAAGTAAAGAAATAAGTGGAAATATAGAAAAAATAAATGTAATAGTAATTCAAGATAGTGCAACTATGTTGTATAGTTTTGAGCAAAATAAAACAGATGTTATTATTTCAAGTTTCGAGGATTGGAATAAATATAATATGTCAAAGGAAAGTAATAGTTACAATTTTTATAATCAAGAATTTGAATTTATAGGAATGAATTTCGATAGAATACTTTTGCAAGATAAAAACCTTAGAATATTGTTAGATATGTTAACAAACGAAGAAGAGTTATTAAGTAAAGTATATTTAAATGATGGTGGGATAACTAAAACACCAGTAAATCCAAAAAGTTTTTTGTATAATGAAGATGTAAAAGATTATGGAAGTGATATAAATATTATAAACGATATTATAAAAGAAAATTTTACAACAGAAGAAAAAAACGGAATTAAAAAATTATATACAGATATAAATGGTATTAAAAAAGAAATACTATTGAGCTTAATAGTTAATGAAGAAAATGAATTAAGGATAAAAGTAAGTGAATATTTAAAAAAAACAATGAAAAAGTTCGGAATAGAAATAGAAATATCAAAGTTACCATATAGCGAATATTTAGAAAGAATTAATGTTGGTAATTATGATTTATTTTTAGGAGGATATAAAAGTGAAGCGAATCAAGATATAACGCCATTATTTGGAGTTATAGATAATGGTGAATTTGGCAATGTGTTTAATTATAAGATTAATAATATAGAAGAAAGAGTATATGCTGTAAGAAATGCAAGAGGTGAAGAGCAATATAAAGTTGCATTAGAGCAGTTACAAAAATTAATAGCAGAGGAAATCATAATAATTAACACAGTGTATAAAAAGGATATGATGTTAACAAATAGCACGATAAAGAATGATGAACATATATCTTATTCAAACCCGTTTAGAGGTATAGATAAGTTAGTTATGTATGAGTATAAATAAAAAGACATAAAAAAAGAATCCACTAAGATTCTTTTTTTATGTCTTTTTAAAAACCTATCATAATACCGCCTTTATCACCTTGAGTAATACAAAGTGCAGTAGGGTCTGCAATAATGATATTTTTAAAATTAGTTTTTTCTTTTAATTTTTCTTTAATATAATTAGCGCGTTCTAAACAACGTACGTGAGTAATTACTAAAGTTCTAGAAGTAAAATCAATATCTTGATTAGAAATTAAATCAATAAGTTTGTTATAAACTTTAGATGCACGTGGTTTGTGTAATAAAGCAACTTCGCCATTTTCAGACTTACATAAAGGTCTAATAGATAATATAGAAGCAATTTTCGCTATGTAAGGACTAACGCGACCATTTTTAACTAATGTGTTATATCTTTCTAATATTATATAAAAATTCAAATCATTTTTAATGAAGTTAGAAATTTTTTCGTTAATTTCTGTTGGTGTAAGTTTTTCATTGATAAAATCAATAGCTTTAAGTACACAAGCAGTTTCAGCAGCAGTAGCTACTAAAGTATCGTATATATAAATTGTTTTTGATGAATTTGGAAATTCTTCTTCGAACATAGATTTACCTAATACAGCACTACTGTAAGTAGCACTAATTTTAGAAGACATACAAAAAATAAAAACTGTATCAACACTATCATCATTAATAGCATCAAAAAAATGTTGCGGTGATGGTGCGGCAGTTCTAGGAATTCCTTTAAATTTCATAAGTTTATCAAAATAGTTATCAGTAGAAATATTACTATCATCTATAAACTCCTCATCGCCAAGAGTAATAGTAATAGGAATACTGGTAAAAGAATATAAATCGTTTTGTATTGTCATTTTATCGACAATGTCACAAGCGCTATCGGCTATAATTTTTATCATAAAACACCTCCATAGAATATAAAAATATTATAGCATAAAAATTATAAAAGTAAAATATTTATAAAATCAACAAAAAGTATCAAATTTTTTATAAAAAGGAGTTTTATGTTTGCAAGATTTAGAAGTGAAATGAGTACAGCCACGGCATTGTGGTGGTTTACGAACGACATTAATCATAGCATTCATGTAAGAGACAACTTGTTTATTAGAAACAGGAGTATAATTTTCGCAAAAAGTTATTTTTTTATTAGTCGACATATAGACCTCCTAAGGTTTTAATTTTAGTATTGTCTTTAAAATATAAAATTATCATTTAAAGTAGAAAAATAGTAATTATTTATAGTTGTTTAAAAATAAAATAAGAAAAGCAAAATTATAGAAAGAAAAATAGTTAAAAATTAAATATAGATTGATATAAAAAAATAAATATTATATAATAGGTTAATTATAATAAACAAAGGAGAGTTACCTATGAGCATTAAAGGTATGTTAATAGTTATATCGGGTCCATCAGGCTCTGGAAAAGGAACAGTAGTAAACGAACTTAGGAAAAATGAAATGTATGCGTTATCTGTATCGATGACAACAAGATTACCACGACTAAATGAAAAAGATAGTGTAGATTATTTTTTTAGAACAAAAGAAGAGTTTTTAAAAATTAGAGAAGCTGATGGTTTTTTAGAACATGCTGAGTTTGTAGGTAATATGTATGGTACTCCAAAATCCTACGTGGAAGAAAAAATAAATGAAGGAAAAGCAGTAATATTAGAAATAGATGTTATAGGGGCATTACAAGTAAAAAAAATATTTAATGAATGTATATTAATATTTTTAATACCGCCGACAAAAGAAATATTAAGAGAAAGGTTAATAGGAAGAAATACAGAAGATGCAATAGTAATAGAAAGGAGACTAAAGAAAGCAGAGGATGAGATAACACAAATTGATAACTACGATTACCTAATAATAAATGATAAAGTACTTAATGCTGTGAACCAAATATCATGTATAGTAAGTGCGGAGAGATTAAAACCAAAAAATTGTAAATTAAAAGTTAAAGAGTTTATAGGAGGAGAATAGTATGTTAGAGCCGTCATATACACAATTAATGAAACAACTAAATGAAGATCAAATAAAAGGAAAAGAAATAACGAGTAGGTATTCGATAGTGTTAGTTGCGGCAAATAGAGCGAGACAATTAATAGCGGGAGAAGAGCAAACAACTACTAATGAAGTTAATAAGCCATTATCAATAGCTATAAAAGAGATGAGTGAGAATAATTTAAAAATAGAAATGAATTTAGACATAGAAGAAATAGTAGATTAATTAAGGAAATTAAATGTATAAGTATGCGAAGGTAATAGTAAATGTATCACATAGTGAAGTTGATACTGTCTATAGTTATGAAATACCAAAAAAATTTAGCGACAAGGTAGAAATAGGTATGAGAGTTATTGTACCATTTGGTTATGGGAATAAAAATATAGAGGGATACGTTGTAAATTTAATAAATGACATAGATATACCAGAAAAAAAAATAAAGTATATATTAGACATACCAGATGAAAAAAAAATATTTACTTTAGAGATGTTAAGTTTAGCGAAATACATGCGAGAAAAATATTACTGTAATTTTATAGATTGCCTAAACACAATGAAACCACAAGGTATAAAATTTAAAACAGAATATGTTATTGAATTAATAGAAGAAACAGAAAAAAAATTAGTAACAGAAAAAGGAAAAGAAGTAATAAAATATTTAAAAGAAAAAGGGCTTAAAGTTTTAGAAGTAGAAATAATAGAGATATATGGAATTAATATAAAAAGAACATTAAAAAGTTTAGAAAATAAAAATATTGTAAAAAGGACACAATTATCGAAAGTAAAAGACTTAACACAACGTGTAAAAGTTGCATACTTAAATTATGATATAAACAATTTTTATAACGTTGTTAATAGTGTCCTAGAAAAAGAAGATAGTAAAAGTAAGATAGTAAAATATTTATTAGAAAACAAAAAAGGACGAGTAATAGATTTAGTAAAAATGTTTTCTAAATCGAAAAGTCCAATAGATACATTAGAGAAATACGGAATAATTAAAATAGAAGTAGAAGAAGTTTTAAGAAACATAAATTATTCAATATATAAAGATAGTAGTGAAAAAAAAGTTTTAACAGATGAGCAGGATATGGTATGTAATTATATTTTTGAAAAAATAGATAGTAAAAGTAATAAACCAATAGTTATACATGGAGTAACAGGTTCAGGAAAAACAGAAATATACATTCAGTTATTAAAGAAAGTGTTAAAAGAAGGTAAAGAAGGTATTTTACTAGTTCCAGAAATTGCATTAACACCACAAACAGTAAGTAGGTTAGTAAATGTTTTTGGGGATAAAGTTGGTATAACCCATAGTAGACTATCAGCAGGCGAGAGATATGATGAGTGGAAAAAAGCAAGAGATGGACAAGTATCAATAATGATAGGAGCAAGGTCAGCAGTATTTTCTCCATTTAAAAACCTTAGAATAATAATAATAGATGAAGAACATGAAAGTACGTATAGGTCGGAGACGACACCTAAGTATGACACTATAGAAGTAGCGAGAAAAAGAATGGAAATAAGTAAAGGTACGTTAGTGTTAGGAAGTGCGACGCCTAGTATAAACACATATTACAAATGTGAAACTAATGAATACGAAATGGTAAAGTTAAATAAAAGAGTTAATAATAGTTTTCCAAATATTGAAATTGTAGATATGCGTGAACAATTAAAAAATGGAAATAAATCTATATTTAGTTGTCAGTTACAAAATAGTATAGAAAAAGCATTAAAAAATAAAGAACAAGTAATATTATTTTTAAACAAACGTGGTGCATCAAACTTTGTTAGTTGTAGAAGTTGTGGATATGTTTGTACTTGTGATAATTGTGCTGTGAGTTATACATACCATTCATATAAAAATAATTTAATGTGCCATTATTGTGGAAAAGAAATAGAAAACCCTAAAAATTGTCCGATGTGCGGTTCAAAATATATTAAGCATTTTGGAATAGGAACACAAAAGGTAGAAAATGAAGTAAAAAAAATATTTGATTGTGAAGTAGTAAGAATGGATTTAGATACTGTAGGTGGAAAAGATAGCCATAGTAAATTATTAGAAAAATTTAGAACTAAAAAAGCAGACGTGTTAGTAGGTACGCAAATGATAGCAAAAGGTTTAGATTTTGAAAATGTAACAGTAGTGGGAATAATAGCAGGTGATTTATCGATAAATAATGGAGATTTTAAGTCAGGGGAAAACACATTTCAATTGCTAACACAGGTATCGGGACGTGCGGGACGTGGCAGTAAAAAAGGGGAAGTGTATATACAAACATATAATCCAGAGCATTACAGTATAATAAAAGCTAGTGAAAATGATTACGAAGGATTCTATAAACAGGAAATAGGAATAAGAAGAGCTATGAATTATCCGCCATTTAGTAATATTTTCGTAATATTGGTAATAGGGTCTAGCGAAAAAGAAGTTATAAATTTTTTAAATAATGTTAAAAGCGTACTAGAAATAAATAATATATATGAATATGAAATATTAAATCCAACACCAGCAATAGTATCAAAAATCAAAAATAGATATAGATGGAAAATAATAATTAAAGGTGAAGACGAAAAAAAAATCAAAAATTTTGCTGTAGGAACTATAAAGCAAATAAAAAAAACTAATAACGTAACAAATTTAAATATCAGTTTAAATTTAAATCCTACAGTAATACCGTAAGGAGAATAAAATGGCTATAAGAGAAATAAGACAAAAAGAAGATGTGGTTTTAAGAAAAATATCAAAAGAGGTAAAAGAGTTTGATAGTAAGTTAGAAATGATATTACAAGATATGGAAGACACAATGATAGAGAAGGAAGGGGTAGGAATAGCGGCTATCCAAATAGGTATATTAAAAAGAATATTTTTAGCAAATATAGATGATAAAATAATAGAGTTTATAAATCCGAAAATATTAGAAAAAAAGGGATCACAAATAAATGAAGAAGGTTGTCTAAGTGCAGTAGGGGAAACAGGAAATGTAGAAAGAGCTACATATATAAAGGTGCAAGCCTATAATAGATTAGGTGAACAATTTATATATGAAGCGGAAGATTTCGAAGCGATAATAATAAGTCATGAATATGATCATTTAGATGGTATTTTGTATTTGGATAAAGTGATAGAAAGTGACGAGATATAGGAGAACGATATGAAAATAGTATTTATGGGTACTCCAGACTTTGCAGTACCGTCATTAGAAAAACTAATAGAGAAGCATAAAGTAGAATTAATAATAACACAACCAGATAGACCAAATAGAAGAGGCAAAAAAATTTCTTTTACACCAGTAAAAGAAATAGGATTAAAAAATGACATCGAAATATACCAACCGAAAAATTTAAAAGGTATTGATACGATAAAAAAGTTAAAAAAAATAAATGCGGATGTATTTATAGTAATAGCTTATGGGCAAATTTTATCAGAAGAAATTTTACAAATACCAACGTATGGCTGTTTAAATGTACATGGAAGTATATTACCAAAATACAGAGGTGCAGCGCCTATACACTATGCGGTAAAAAATGGTGATGAAGAAACTGGTGTAACAATAATGTATATGGATAAAGGGCTAGATACAGGAGACATTATAAAAATAGGTAAAATGAGTATATCGGCTAAACAAAATACAGGTGACGTACATGATGAAATGATGGAGTTAGGAAGTGAAGTGTTATTAGAAGTGCTAGAAGAAATAGAAAATGGTACAGTAAAAAGAGTTAAGCAAAATGATGAGAAGGCGACATTTACAAGTAAAATAAGTAAAGAAGAAGGACATATAAATTTCAATAAAACATCAGAAGAAGTATTAAATTTAGTTAGAGGGATGACACCATATCCGTCGGCATATACTATTTTAAATGATAAAAAATATAAAATAGGCGAAGTTGAAATAGTTGACGATGTGGAATTAAAAACAATAGAAGCTACAAACAATAGTAAAACAAATGGAGAAATAATTAAAAGTGAAGAAGAAATAATAGTTAAATGTAAGGGAGGAGGGATAAGAGTTAAAAAAATACAAAAACCAGGAAGTAAAATGATGTTAGTGAAAGATTTTTTAAGAGGAAATAAAATAGAAAAAGGAACAGTGTTAATTTAAAAGGAGGAAATTATGTTTTATATGTATACAAGCACATCGATGGAAGTATGGTTATTTGTCTTATTGCCAGCATTTATGTTTGCGTTATATGCGCAGTCAAACATTAAAAGTACGTTTAATAAATATTCAAAAATAAATAATAAAAGAGGTTTAACAGGAGCAGAAGTTGCAAAATTACTATTAGAAGCAAATGGAATATATGATGTAGAAGTTGAGTATGTAAAAGGTAATTTATCAGATCATTATGATCCAAGAAATAAAGTTATTAGACTATCAGATGCGGTATATGGAAGTAGATCACTAGCAGGCATTGGAGTAGCGGCACATGAAACAGGACATGCAATTCAGCACAACGAAAGTTATGGTCCATTAGCATTAAGACATATGATATTACCGATGGCACAAATAGGTGGAAGTTTAGCGATGCCAATATTTTTTGCAGGTTTTTTCATAACGCCAGATCTTTTGTATGTAGGTATAATATTATTTACATTTACGATAATGTTTCAATTAGTTACATTACCAGTTGAATTTAATGCATCAAATCGTGCTATGAAAATATTAAGTAAAGAAAATATAATAGAAAAAGATGAAATAGCACCAGCAAGAAAAGTGTTAAATGCAGCAGCATTAACATATGTAGCGGGAGTTGTTACGGCGGTGGCACAACTAATAAGATTATTAGTGATAGCTAACGATAGAAGATAAATCCTATATTAGGAGAATATAATGATAAATGTATACCTAACAGAATCAGGCAAAATAGTAGAAAAAGAATATAAAAAGAATATAGAAAGTGGTAGTTGGGTATGTTTAACAAATCCAACTATAGAAGAAATGAAGTTTATAGAAGATAAATATAATTTAGAAGAAACATTTATAACGGCGGCATTAGATGAGGAAGAAATGTCTAGAACAGAGTATGATGAAGATAATGGAAGTACATTAATAATTATGAATTTTCCAATAATAATTAAGGAAGAAACAAACAATATATATAAAACGATACCTCTTGGAATAATACATACAGAAGATGTAATAATAACGATATGTTTACAAGATAATGCAGTATATAATTTTTTTAAGAGGAATAAAAATAAAAGTATAGATACAAAAAAAAAATCTAGATTTATATTGCAAATAGCATATAGAATACACACATATTTTTTAACGTATTTAAGACAAATAGAAAAAGAAGGTAACCATATAGAAGATGGGATAGAGAAAGTGACAAAAAACCAAGCTATATTACATTTATTAGATTTGCAAAAAAGTTTAGTTTTTTTCTCCACGTCGTTAAGTTCTAATGAGTTAGTACTAAGAAGAATAAAAAGGTTACAATTTATAACGCAGTACGATGAAGATGAGGAATTACTAGAAGATACTATAATAGAAAACAAACAAGCAATAGATACAGCAAAAATATATAGTAGTATTTTAAAAAGTACGATGGAAGCAATTTCATCTATTATAAATAATAATATGAACATAGTGATGAAATCACTAACAGTATTAACGATGGTATTATCGTTACCAACAATGGTATACAGTTGGTATGGGATGAACGTTAGCTTACCATACATGAATAATGAATTCGCATATGTATGGATAACATTAGTATCGCTAATACCATTAATAATAGTAGTCTATTTATCAAAAAAACGTTTAATATAAGGAGAAAATAATGGTTGCTAACTGTTTGAAATGTAGAAAAATATTTAACAAAATCAAAAGTCCAATTTGCCCAGAGTGTCAAAAGAAAGAAGAGGAGTTATTTGATGCAGTACGCTTATTTATAAAAGAAAATCCAAATACAAGTATGGAAGAAGTAATAGAAGAAACAGGCGTTACAAAAAAGAAAATTATTAAGTGGATAAAAGAAAAAAAATTAGATTTAGTATTAACAGGTGAAAATGCTATTAGATGTTCTAAGTGTGGAGTTGTAATATCATCAGGCAATATATGTGAAAAGTGTTCAAAATCATTTATAGATACAGTAAATTCTTTGCAAAGTAAAGTAGTTGTTGAAAAAGAAAAAAGGTTAAGCCATGCTATGGAAACAGCAAAAAGAAGAAGAAAATAAAAAAGATGACTTCTATTTTTTTAGAAGTCATCTTTTTTATTTCTTGCTAATAAGATCAAAAACATTTGCATTACATGAAAAACATCGGGTAGTTTTTAATTTTTCGATAGTTTTAATTTTTTCTGAAAACCCTATGGTAAAAAGTTCTTTACAGTTTTTACACTTGTAAGTTCTAATAGTTTTACGTATTTCGCCGGTGTACAAATCATCTCCATAGACATCATCAATAATAAGTGAATAATTAGGAGTAGTAGTTAGACAAATCATTTGACTAAAACCGCCTATAATTTTAGCGCCTTCATAAAAATTAAAATGTTTATGAATTTCAGTAATAACTAAACCTAAATCGTTAAAGGATTTTTGCATTTCTAAAGTTACTTTAGGTTGTTTGTTGGCAAAAGAGAAAAAAACGTTTAGATTACCTTCATTTTTTAACATATATAACCCTCTAGATAAAAATAATTTAAGCCCTTCTATAGTATAGGGAGGATCTGTAAATAAACAATCAAAGGTATTAACTAATGAGGATGGTGGCAATTGCCTAGCATCATATTTAATAGTAGTAATATTTAAACTTATATCTGTGTTAATAGAATTAATGTAATTTAAAATGCGGTCATCAATATCAACAACAGTAATGTTGGATTTATTATTTTCTTTAGAATTAAATAGACGCATAGTAAGTAGGGCAATACTTATAGATATTAAATCATCATCACCAAAACATAAAATATTTTTTCCGATCAGACTATTTTTTTGTAAAGCTAAGACAGCTCTTTTTAAACTAGTAGATGGCGTACATTTAGATTGATCTAGTTCAACATCGACAATAGGTCTCTCATCGAGTAATTTTTTAATTATGCTTAGTTCAGGTGCTAAGAGATTTTCAAAATCATCAATATTGCCTTGAAGTTTGTTATAGAGGTCAAGATCAAAATTTTCATATTGAAGAGTTTTAGTAACGTATTCAAAACCTTTTTTCGTAAGCTTTATACCACAATCTTGTTTTACGATATCAATTTTTTTAAATTCATTTTTTATTGCAGATACGACGGGGATAGGCAATAATAGAAATTTTGCAATTTCTTTATTTGAAATACCGTTGTTAATATATATAAGAAATAGAATATTTTCTATAACTTGCACGTCTTCAGATAAATTAACTTTCTCGCGAATTTCTTTTAATAGTTTGATAATAAACACTCCTTCATAATAATTTAAATAATTTAATTTATTATATCATAAAAATATTAACTATTAAAAATTGCGGAAAATAAAAATAAGTTATGAAAAATGAAGAGTTAAATAAAGTTTTATATAACTTGCTAAAAATATAATACTATTGTAATATATTTTTTAAATAGTATTATATTAATGAGGGTGAAAATGGAAAATAAAAAAATGGGAAACTATATAGAAAGAATAAAGATGTATTTTATGAAACAAACTCCAAGTCAAACAGTAATAATTAGTTTTTTAATGTTTGTAGGATTAGGTACAGTATTATTAATGTTACCTATATCAAATGCAAAAGGTGAATGGACAGGGATATACGATGCACTATTTACAGCGGTATCGGCTGTGTGTGTTACGGGGTTAGTCGTTGTGAATACATTTGAATATTGGTCATTGTTTGGAAAAATTGTATTATTAATTTTAATACAAGTAGGCGGACTAGGGTTTATGACTATACTTACGTTTATATATATATCAATAGGTAGAAAGATAACGTTAAAAGAAAGGTTAATAATACAATCTACTTTTAATAAGTCTACAATAGACGGAATGATAAGATTAACACTAAGAGCAATTAGGGGAACGTTATTAATTGAGTTAGTAGCTGGTATAATGTTATCAATATTTTTTTATTATGATAGAGATATAAATGTTATGACGTCTATATGGTATGGGACATTCCATGCTGTATCGGCATTTTGCAATGCAGGATTTGACATATTAGGCGATAATAGTTTAATGAGATACGATACAAATTTATTTACTAATATAGTATTTTCAACGTTAATAGTATTAGGAGGTTTAGGATTTGTAGTTTGGGATGACTTTATAGTAAAAGTACTAAAGAGTAAGAAAAAAATAACTATGAAAAAAAAATATTCTAGTTTAACGTTGCATAGTAAAATAGTCATATCAACTACATTTTATTTAATATTATCAGGTATGCTATTTACATTTGCTTTAGAATTTAATAATAGTGAAACGATAGGAAATTATAGTTTGTATGGAAAAGCAATAACATCATTTTTTCAATCGATAACATTAAGAACAGCAGGATTTAACACTATAAATTTAAGTGCTTTAAATGATGGAACTAAATTTATTTATATAATTTATATGTTAATAGGAGGATCACCAGGAGGAACAGCAGGGGGATTAAAAACAGTAACGTTTGCGGTTATAGTAATAAGTGTATTGTCATCAAACTTAGGTAAAGAAAAAGCGGAATGTTTTAAAAGAGAGATACCATTATCGGTACTTCAAAAATCATTATCAATACTTGGCATGTACACATTTACATTAGTTGCAGGAACAGTATTGTTATCGGTAACAGAAGTAGAGATGTTAAATAGTTTTAATTTTATAGATTTATTATTTGAGACGGCATCGGCGCTAGGGACAGTGGGAGTTACAGTTGGAATAACGAGTGAGTTAACAAATATAGGTAAAATAATAGTAAGTATAATAATGTTTTTAGGAAGGTTAGGACCGATAACGATAGGAGTAGCGCTTACGATAAAACAAAGTACGAAAGTAAATAAATTAGACTTCCCAGAAGAAGAAGTGTTAGTAGGTTAAGAGTAATGTTATTAAGGAGAATAAGATGAAAAAAAGACAATTTATAATATTAGGATTAGGAAGATTTGGAAATAGTGTAATAGATGTGTTGATAGAACATGGATATGATATTTTGGCTGTAGATAAAAGGAAAGAAGCAGTACAAAGCATGGCTACAAAAGTAACGCACGTAATACAAGGTGATGTTAGGGAAGATGGTACATTAGACAGGTTAGGATTTAATAATTTTGATGTAGCGGTAATATCGATAGGAAGAGATATGGAAGCTAGTATAATGTCGATAATGAAAGCGAAAGAAGAAGGGGTAGGATTTGTAATTGCAAAAGCAGAAACTGTTGTGCAAAAAAAAATATTAGAAAGAATAGGGGCGGATAGAGTTGTGTTACCAGATAAGGAGATGGGGACACGTGTAGCAACAAATTTAATAACAACAACAGTATTAGATTTTATAACGCTATCAGACGAATTTTCGATAGCGGAAATAGAACCATTAAATAAATGGTGTGGGAAAACATTAATAAATGCAAATATAAGAGGAGATAATGGCTTAAACGTAGTAGCTATAAAAAGAGGAAAAAAAACGATAGTGTCACCAGACCCGAATATAGAAATAGGAAAAGAAGATATATTGGTAGTAATAGGTGAAAACAAGAACTTGCAGTTAGTGAAAGAAAATGATGAAGATATGTAAAAGCAAAGAGATAAACTAGGTGATATAAATGATAAATAGTATAGATAATAAAAAAATGAAGTTAGTAAAAAGTTTAAATCAAAAAAAATATAGAGATAAAGAAAACAAATTTGTAATAGAAGGTAGTAGATTTATAAATGAAATACCTAAGAAAATAAAAGTAATATTTACATTAGTGTCAGAAAGCTTTAAAAATAAAAATGATATTGATAAATATGAATCAGTAGAAATAGTAGGAGATGATATTTTTAATAAAATAACGGATACAAAAAATACACAAGGAATATTAGCTGTATGTGAAAAATATAAATATAAAATAGATGATTTATATAGTGTTAAAAATGATTATGTTATTTTAGGAGATAAAATAACAGACCCAGGAAATTTAGGGACAATAATAAGAACAGCAGAAGCAAGCGGGGCAGACTATATAGTATTATCAAAAGGGTGTGTAGATATATATAATCAAAAAGTTATTAGATCTACAGCAGGAAGTGTATTAAATATTCCTATAATAGAAGATGTAAATTTAGAAGAAGTAATAAAAAAATTAAAAAATGACGATGTTAAAATAATAGGGTCACATTTAAGTAGTAAAAAATATCATATAGATTGCAATATGAAAAACAAATGTGGTATAGTAATAGGTAACGAGGCGAATGGTATGAGTGATGAAATAACAAATTTATGTGATGAGTTGGTAATAATACCTATGATAGGAAAAGTAGAATCATTAAATGCGTCGGTAGCAAGCGGAATATTAATGTATGAATTGATAAGACAAAGAGGAGAATAATATGAAAAATCCAATAGTAACTATAGAAACAGAAAGATTTGGAACTATGAAATTAGAGTTATATCCAGAAATTGCACCTAATACAGTAAATAACTTTATATCGCTAGTTAAAAAAGGATATTATGACGGCTTAATATTTCATAGAGTAATAGCAGGGTTTATGATACAAAGCGGATGTCCAGATGGTACAGGAATGGGAAACCCAGGATATAGTATAGCAGGTGAGTTTACAAACAATGGTTTTGAAAATAATTTAAACCATGATCCAGGGGTTATATCGATGGCAAGATCACAAATGAAAGATTCAGCAGGTTCACAATTTTTCTTAATGCATAAAGATTCACCACATTTAAATGGTGAGTATGCAGGTTTTGGGAAAGTAATAGAAGGATTAGACATAGTAGATGAAATAGCTAATGTAAAAAAAGATTGGGGCGATAAACCAGTGGACGACGTAGTAATTTCAAAAATGACAGTAGATTGTCAAGGTGTAGAGTATGATGAGCCTAAAAAAGTTTAACACATTGTAAATTAAATAGGTTGTGTAAAACAAAAAAAGGGCTAAGCCCTTTTTTTGTTATCTGTTGTAAACAATAAAAATATAAAATAAAATTTTAAATTTTAAGGGGGATGTATGAAAAATAAAAAAGAAGTAATATTAACAGGATTGTTTGTAGCAATAATATCGGTTATGAGTTTTGTGCCGTATACAGGATTTTTAAATTTTGGAGTAATATCAATAACGACATTACATATACCATTAATAATAGGGAGTATAGCGTTAGGGATTAAAGGTGGATTGATATTAGGAACTACATTTGGTGTATTGTCATTTTTAAAAATGTTATTAATGGGGACAAACCCAATAGAAGTAGCAATATTTACAAATCCTATGGTAGCGATAGTACCAAGGGCAATTACGGGATTGATAATAGCGTTAATGTTTAAGTTTATATATAAAGTAAGTGGTAAATTATTAGTATCGGCTACAATAACAGCGGTTTTTGGAACGATAACACATACGATATTAGTAATTACAGCTATGAATGTATTTGAGGGAGCAAATATAATAAGTGCATATGGTGGATTAATACCAGTGTTAGGGGTTTTAGTTGGAATAAATGGGTTATTAGAAACAGGGCTTGCTTTTTTAGTAGTACCACCAATAGTAATAGCATTATCAAAGGCAGGTTATTTAACTAAAAAAACAAAATAAAAAAATATTATATAATAAATTGTAGCAACGAGAAAATATAAGTGTCTGGATAAGAAATTAAATGAAATTACGGCAAAATACATAAATTTGTGAGTTTACGGAAATATTATCAATAAATAATAAAGCTTCAAGATCAATATATAGTAGTAATAAAATGAACATATAAAGAGAAAGGTTTTTAAACCTTTCTCTTTATATGTTCATTTTGCTAAGGGATATATTATTAGAAAGACAGAGATAATAAAAGAATACTTAAAGGAAAAAGAAAGAGAGAATAAAATAAAAGAAAGAGAGGTGTTAAAAAATAAAAGTGAGAAGAAAAGTTTAAATAAAAAATATTAGTAAGGGGAAGACTTTTTATGTATGAATATTAAATATACACCAAAGAATATAAGAGGTTCATTTTTTAATGTATAAAAAAACGGATATAAAAGTAAAATTAAAAAAATATATAGCTAAACACAATGTAAGATATTGAAAAAATTAAATGTAAATGTTAATATAAAATAATAAACAACCTAATAACCCAAAGGAGATTTTATGAAGTTTAAAAGAGTACATTTAATAGTTATGGATTCAGTTGGAGTCGGAGAATTACCAGATGCAAAAGATTATGGTGATAGAGGTAGCAATACTATAGGAAATATTAGTAGAGTTACAAAAGGAATGAAAATACCGATGCTAGAAAAACTAGGAATAGGAAACTTAACAGAAATAGAAGGAGTAAAAAAGGTAAAAAACTTTAAAGGTTATAGCTGTAAACTTGGTGAAATGTCAATAGGTAAGGACACGATGACAGGACATTGGGAAATGGTTGGTTTAAAAGTAGTAGAGCCTTTTCAAACTTTTACAGATACAGGATTTCCAAAAGAGTTGTTAGATGAACTTGCAAAAAGAAGTGGAAGAAACATAGTAGGGAACAAATCGGCATCAGGAACAGAAATATTAGATGAACTAGGAGAACATCAGATGAATACAGGAGATTTAATAGTGTATACATCGGCGGACTCTGTATTACAAATAGCGGCTCATGAAGAAATAATACCGATTAAAGAGTTGTGGTCAATTTGCGAGATGGCAAGAGATATAACGATGAAAGAAGAATGGAAAGTAGGAAGAATAATAGCAAGACCGTATGTAGGAAGTGGTAAAGGTAAATTTACCAGAACGTCAAATAGACACGATTATGCATTAAAGCCATTTGGAAGAACAACATTAGATGAATTAAAAGATGGTGGATTAGAAGTAGTATCGATAGGTAAAATAAATGATATTTTTGATACAGAAGGAATAACAAGAGCTATAAGAACAGTATCAAATAAAAATGGTATGGATGAAATAATAAAAATTTTAGAAGAAGATTTTAAAGGGTTAGTATTTTTAAATTTAGTAGATTTTGATGCATTATATGGTCACAGAAGAGATCCGAAAGGTTACAGAAATGAAATTGAAGCTTTTGATAAGCAACTAGGTGAGTTTATAAAAAAGATGCCAGAAGAAGATTTATTGTTAGTGACGGCAGATCATGGGACAGATCCAACACAACCGGGAAGTGATCATACGAGAGAATATGTACCGTTATTAATGTATAGCAAACAATTTAAATTAGGTAAAATATTAGAAGTAGGAGATACATTTGCAAATATAGGAGCGACAATAGCAGATAACTTCGGAGTTAAGAAACCAAGTATAGGGAAATCATATATGAATATATTTAAATAGAAAGGATTATGACAATGGGATATGCGATAGAAATGTTAAATATAACAAAAGAGTTTCCAGGAATAAAGGCAAATGATGATATAACTTTAAAGTTAAAAAAAGGGACGATACATGCGTTGTTGGGGGAAAATGGAGCGGGTAAATCTACTTTAATGAGTGTGTTATTTGGATTATACCAACCAGAAAAAGGGGTAATAAAAGTTGATGGTAAAGAAGTTAAAATATCAAATCCAAATGTAGCGACAGAACTTAAAATAGGTATGGTGCATCAGCATTTTAAATTAGTAGAATGTTTTACAGTAATAGAAAATATAGTGTTAGGAGTCGAGCCAAAAGGTAAATTTGGCAAAACGGATTATAAAAAAGCGGAAGAAAAGATAATAGAAATATCAGAAAAATATGGGTTAGCTGTAGAATTACATAAAAAAATATCAGAGTTAACAGTAGGGGCGCAACAAAAAGTAGAAATATTAAAAATGTTATATAGAGAAGCGACGACATTAATATTTGATGAGCCAACGGCTGTGTTAACACCCCAAGAAATAAAAGGGCTATTAGAAGTTATGAGAAATTTAACGTGTGAAGGGAAATCAATAGTAATAATAACCCACAAGTTAGATGAGATTAAAGAAATAGCATCAGAGTGTACTATAATAAGAAAAGGAAAAGGAATAGAGACGGTAAATGTTGCAGAAAAAACTGTGCAGGAATTAGCGGATCTAATGGTAGGACGAGCGGTATCTTTTAAAACGGAAAAGCAAGAAGCAGATCCGAAAGAAGTTGTCTTAAGAGTTGAAAAATTAAATATGAAAAATAAAATAGGTGTTGAAAAATTAAAAAATGTATCATTTGAAGTTAGAAGCGGAGAAATAGTAGGGATAGCAGGTATAGAAGGAAATGGACAAACGGAACTTATAAATGCAATAACAGGACTTGAAAATAAATTTGATGGAAAAGTAATATTAAACGGAAAAGATATTACTAAATCTAGCATTAGAGAAAAAACGCTAAGTGGAATCGGACATATACCAGAAGATAGACATAAACATGGATTAGTTTTAGATTACACATTAGAAGAAAACTTAATTTTACAAACTTATTTCACAGAAGAGTTTAGTAAAAATGGATTTATTAAAAAGAGTAAAGTGTCAGAGCAAAGTGATGAATTAATAAAAAGGTTTGATATACGTGCAGGTAAAGAAGGAAAAACAATAGCTAGAAGTATGTCAGGTGGAAATCAACAAAAATCGATAATAGCAAGAGAGATGAAAAGAGAGCCGAATTTATTATTAGCGGCACAGCCGACAAGAGGGTTAGATGTAGGAGCTATTGAATTTATACATAAAGAGTTATTAAAAACTAGAGATAGCGGTAAAGGTGTTTTATTAATTTCGTTAGAACTGGATGAAATTTTGAATATATCGGATAGAGTGTTGGTGTTATTCGAAGGAAGTGTAGTAGCGGAACTGGAAACAAAGAACACAAATAAAGAAGAAATAGGGCTGTATATGGCAGGCTCTAGAAAGGAATAACTTATGAGTGAGGATAGTATAAAAAGAATATCGCCATTAATATCTATAATATTAGGGTTATTATTAGGTTATTTACTTTTATTATTAGTAGGATATGATGGTAATAGTGGTTTCAAATATTTATTTCAAGGTGGAATAAAAGGAATAACAGAAGGTAAATATAGAAGGATCGGAGACACTTTAGCACAGATGACACCGTTGATGTTAACAGGTGCATCTGTAGCCTTTGCATTTAGGACAGGATTATTTAACATAGGTGCAAGTGGACAAATGTTATTTGGAGGATTTGTTGCTGTATTAGTTGGGATAACAGTGGATTTGCCACCTGTAATATTACCGTTGGTAGCAACATTATTAGCTGGTGTAGCAGGAGGGTTATACGGGTTTTTACCAGGGTATTTAAAAGCTAAATACAATATACATGAAGTAGTTATAGGTATAATGATGAATTATGTATCTGTGTATTTAGTACAGTACTTAGTAAAAATATTAATACCGGGGAAATATGTTATAGAATCAGCACACATTCCAAAAGAGGCCTCTTTAAAAATGTCGTTCATAAGCAATATATTTAGAGGTTCACCATTAAATGCAGGTTTTTTTGTAGGAGTTATAGCGTTAATAGTTATTTATGTAATATTGGAAAAAACGACATTTGGATTTGAATTAAAAGCAGTTGGATTTAATAAAGATGCGGCAAAATATTCGGGGATGAAAGTTAACAAAAATATAATATATTCAATGATGATATCAGGATGTTTAGCAGGGCTTGCAGGAGCTACTTTTTACATAGGATATACAAACCATATAAAACTTGGAACAGTACCAACATTAGGATTTGATGGTATAGCTGTTTCTTTATTAGGTAAAAACTCACCGATAGGAATATTTTTCTCATCATTCTTATTTGGATACTTAAAAAATGGTGGTAGTTTTATGGCGAGTTCTACAGACATACCAAGGGAACTAGTAGATATAGTAATAGCTATAATAATTTACTTTTCAGCGATTTCATTTGTAATAGAAAAGTTTTTAAATAAACTTTTAGTTAAAATGAAAAAGGAGGGTAAATAATGTTAAAAATAATAATTGATGTAATGCCTTATGCAATAATGGTAATGATTCCAATGTTTATAACAGCATTAGGGGGATTAGTTAGTGAAAGAAGCGGTATTGTAAACATAGCATTAGAGGGAATGATGGTAGTAGGTGGATTTACAAGTACTATGTTTGTATATTACTATGAGCCGATTTTAGGTAATACGATGGCTATATGGTTATCATTAATTTTAGCGGGTGTAGTAACAGGATCCTTTGCAATGATACATGGTTATGCAAGTATAACGTTAAATGCAGATCAAGTAATATCGGCTACAGCGTTAAATATAGTAGCACCAGCTATAACAATATTTTTAGCAAGAAAGATGACAGGAAGTCAAAATGTAAATTTACAAACAGGAGTACCAAGAATAGATGTACCAATATTAAGCGATATACCAGTTATAGGACCTATGTTTTTCAAAAGTTTTTATATGAGTACAGTAGTAGTATTGCTAATAGGATTAGCCGTATGGTATGTAATATTCAAAACTAAATTCGGGTTAAGATTACGAGCTTGTGGAGAAAATCCACATTCAGCAGATTCTAATGGTATAAATGTTTTTAAAATGAGATATATTGCAGTATTTATTTCAGGAGCATTATCAGGTATAGGGGGAGCAGTATTTATATTGACAGTATCAAAAGAATTTAGCGGTACAGTTGCAGGGTTAGGATTTTTATCATTAGGTGCATTAATATTTGGTAAGTGGAAAGTATCAAATGTACTTTATGCAACATTTTTCTTTGGTTTTATGAAAACATTAGGAAATGTAGCGAGTGTAAATAAAGATTTACGTTCATTAGGGTTACCAATGGAGTTATATAATGTATTACCATATGCTATGACAATATTAGCTTTAGTATTATTTAGTAAAAACACAGTAGGACCAAAAGCGGCAGGACAACCGTATGATAAAGGGAAAAGGTAGAGGAGAAAAAATGAATAAATTAGTAGACCATACATTATTAAAGCAAGATGGAGTAGAAAGTGAAATAATAAAATTATGTAATGAGGCAAAAGAACATAATTTCAAATCGGTATGTGTAAATCCAACATGGGTAAAAAAATGTAGTGAATTATTAAAAGGAACAGAAGTTTTAGTATGTACAGTAATAGGTTTTCCGTTAGGAGCAAGTACAAAAGAAGTAAAAGGATTTGAGACTAAAGATGCTGTATCAAATGGTGCAGGTGAAATAGATATGGTAATGAATGTAGGTAAATTAAAAAATGGACAATTTGACTATGTGTATGAAGATATAAAAAGTGTAGTAAATAATGCAGGAGGTAAAACGGTAAAAGTTATAATAGAAACATGCTTACTAACAGAAGCGGAAAAAATAAAAGCTTGTGAAATATCACTTTTAGCAGGAGCAAACTTTGTAAAAACATCTACAGGATTTTCAACAGGTGGAGCGACAGTAGAAGATGTTAAATTAATGAAGAAAGTAGTAGGAGATAAATTAGAAGTTAAAGCATCGGGTGGAGTAAGAACACCAGAAGATTTAAAAAATATGATAGAAGCAGGGGCTACAAGAATAGGAACGTCAAGTGGAATTAAATTATTAAAAGGTGAAAATTCAAATACAAACTATTAGGAGGAAAAAAATATGAAAGCTACAGCGCATATTGAAGTGTCAGAAAAAGGTGTAATAGCAGAAACGATTTTATTGCCAGGAGATCCATTAAGAGCTAAATTTATAGCGGATACATTTTTAAAAGATGTGGTGCAGTTTAACGGTGTAAGAAATATGTTTGGATATACAGGAACTTATAAAGGTAAAAAAATATCAGTAATGGGGACAGGAATGGGAATGGCATCAATAGGAATTTATTCATATGAATTAATACATACATATGGGTGTAAAAATTTAATACGAATAGGATCAGCAGGCTCATTTCAAGAAAATATAAAATTATATGACATAGTAATAGGTATGAGCGCATCGACAGATTCAAATTTTGCAAGTCAATATAATTTGCCAGGAACGTATGCACCAACGGCATCATATGAATTATTTAATAGAGCATTAGAATCGGCTAAAAAATTAAATTATAAAGTTACGGCAGGAAATATATTATCATCAGATATTTTTTATAATGATGAGATAGATAGTTGGAAAAAGTGGCAAAAGATGGGCGTAATGTGTGTAGAAATGGAAGCGGCAGCGTTATATATGAATGCAGCAAGAGCGGGAGTAAATGCTTTATGTATATTAACAATTTCAGATTCGTTAGTAACTCATGAAGTTACATCATCTAAAGAAAGACAGACAGCGTTTACAAAAATGATGGAAATAGCATTAGAACTTTAAAATAATATAAAAGGGTATATTAAATAATGAATAAAAAAATATAAAAAATATTCTTTACAAATTAATAATAATAGTATACAATTTCAATATTAAAAAAAGGAGGATTTACAATGAAAAAATTTATTACATTATTTGCAATGGCAACATTATCAACAGTATTATTAGCAAGCTGTAGCTCTAAAGATGAGGTTGTAAAAGAGGATAAAATAGCATCAGATGAAAAAGTAAAAGACAAGGATGAAAATAAAGATAAAGAAAAAACTTTAAAAGTAGCAATGGTTACAGATTCAGGAACAATAGATGATAAATCATTTAATCAAGGTACTTGGGAAGGTATAAAAAAATATGAAGCAGATCATAATATAGAGACACAATATTTAAAACCAGAAGGTGAAACGACACAACATTACATGAGTGCAATACATAATTTGGTAGACTCAGGGTATGAAATGATAATTACACCAGGATATAAATTTGAAGAAGCTATATATGAAGCACAAGAAATATATCCAGATATAAAATTTACAATAATAGATGGTAATCCACATGCTGGAGATTACGTACCAGATATTGCTGAGAATACAAGTTCAATATTTTATTCAGAGCATGAAGCAGGATTTTATGCAGGGATAGTAAGTGCATTAGAATCAAATACAAGAAGTTTAGCATTTATAGGTGGTATGGAAATGCCAGCAGTGCAAAAATTCGGTTGGGGATTCACAGCAGGAGCAGCTTATGCAAATGAAGTTTATGGAACAGCGGCAAAAGTTACGGATTATATATATGAAGGATCATATGATAACGTAGCAGGTGGAAAAACTTTAGCAGCATCATTATATGATAGTGGAGTAGATATTATATTTACAGCAGCAGGTGGAGTTGGAGTTGGAGTTATCGATGAAGGAAAAACAAGACGTGCATCAGGAAATGATATATGGGTAGTTGGAGTAGATATAGATCAATTTGAAGATGGTAAATATAACAATGAAGATTCTGTAATATTAACATCAGCAGTAAAAGAATTAGGAAACTCAGCATATGATTCAATCGATTCTGTAATAAATGGAACGTTTGAAGGTGGTAAATCATTAATATTTGATTCAAAAAATAACGGTGTTGGACTTAGTTCGTCAGATGAATACTTAAGTGAAAAAACAAAGGAAGCTTATGAAGTAGCATTTGAAAAAGTTACAAATGGTACAATAGTAGTTCCATCTAGTGTATATGAACTAGAAGCATTTTTAGAAGACCACGGATATACTACGCCAAGTGGTGTTGAGTATTAAAAATTAATATAAAACAAATTTAAAATGGTCATTAGAATTAATCTAATGACCATTTTACTTATAAAAAATGGGGGTAAAATATGAGGATAGTAGATTTAATAGCGAAGAAAAGAGACAATAAAATATTAACAAAAGATGAAATTGATTGGATGATAAAAAATTATACAGGTGGCATAATAAAAGATTATCAAATGTCAGCTATGCTAATGGCTATATACTTAAATAACATGACAAAAGAGGAAAGTGTAAATTTAACTATGGCGATAGTGGATAGTGGAGAAATAATAGATTTAACTGGAATAAAAGGAATAAAAGTAGATAAACATTCAACAGGTGGCGTAGGAGATAAAACAACAATAGTGCTAGCACCATTAGTAGCGTCACTAGGAATTCCAGTTGCAAAGATGAGCGGAAGAGGATTAGGACATACAGGTGGTACAGTAGATAAGTTAGAGGCGATAGAAGGATTCAAAACGGAACTACCATTAGAAAAATTTACAGAGCAAGTAAATGAATATAAAATAGCGGTAGCGGGACAAACGGCAAACTTAGCACCAGCAGATAAAAAATTATATGCATTAAGAGATGTAACGGCAACAGTTAGTAGTATACCGTTAATAGCATCATCAATAATGTCTAAAAAAATAGCATCAGGATCTAACGCTATAGTATTAGATGTGAAAGTTGGCAATGGTGCTTTTATGAAAACGATAGACGAGGCAAAGAAGTTAGCAAGAGCAATGGTAGATATAGGTAACGGTGCGGGAAGAAAGACAACAGCATTAATAACAGGAATGACAGAGCCGTTAGGGTATGCGGTAGGTAATACATTAGAAATAATAGAATCAATAGAGATGTTAAAAGGGAATGGTCCAAAAGATTTAATTGAGTTAGTACTGGAATTAGGAAGCCATATGGTAGTAAATGCGGGGTTTAGTAGCACGTATGAAGAGGCAAAAGGGCTATTAAAAGAAAACATAGAAAATGGAAAAGGGTTAGAAATGTTTAAAACGTTTGTAAAAATACAAGGTGGAGATGAAAAAATAGTAGATGACTATAGTTTATTAGGAGAATCAAAAGAGATTATAGAAGTAATAAGTAAAGAAGATGGATATATAAAAAGTATAGAAGCGGAAAAAATAGGAATATGTGCTATGAAATTAGGAGCAGGTAGAGAAACAAAAGAAGATAAAATAGATATGACAGTAGGAATAAAATTAAAGAAAAAGCAAAGTGATGCGGTAAAAAAAGGAGAAGTATTAGCATATATGTATGTTAATAATGATAAATATAAAGATATACATGAAGATGTAGTAAATAGTTTTAATATAGTGAAAGAAAAATGTGAAAAAGAAAAATTAATATACGACACAATAGAATAGGAGAGAAGATGAAAAATAGAATAGATGAAAATATATTAATGATATTTAAAAAGTATAGTGACGAAGGAAATATAAAAAGTAATTTAGAAGTTGGGCTAGAGAGAGAAAGTTTACGAGTACAAAACAATAAAGTAAGTGAAAAAAACCACCCAAATATATTAGAACCAAAAGAAGAACATAAATATATAACTGTAGATTATGCGGAAGGTCAAGTAGAGTTTATAACCCCTGTATTTAACGATAGTAAAAAAATAATAAATTTCATGGAAAATTTATATGATATATATGCAAATGAGATAGGTGACGATTTAATTTGGCCATACTCTATGCCTTGTGATATTAGTGAACTTGAGAATATAAAAGAAGCGCAGTTTACGAAAAGTAAAAGAAACGAAGAAGCTATAAAATACAGAGAATTTTTGACAAAAAAGTATGGAAAAAAAGTACAGCTAATTAGTGGAATACATTTTAACTTTTCTTTTAGTATTTCGATGTTAAAAGATATGTACGAATTAACGGACAAAGAAAAATCATTTGAAACTTTTAGTGATGATTTATATTTAAAGGTAGCAAGAAGCTATGAAAGTTTAAAACATATAATAGTAATGTTATTTGGTGCAACGCCAATAGTAGATAAAAGTTTTAGAAATATAGAAAATGGAATATCAATAAGAAATAGTAAATATGGGTATAGAAATACAAAAAGTTTAAAATTAGACTATTCTTCAAAAGATAATTTTGTAAAATCTTTAAAAAATGGAATTAAAGAAGGAATAATAGATAGTGAAAGAGAAAATTACAGTAGTATAAGATTAAAAACATCTACAAATGAAGTAATTAAAAATTTAAAAGAAGAAAGAATAAAGTATATAGAAATAAGAAACATAGATATAAACCCATATGACAAACTAGGAATAAATGAAGAAACGATAGAATTTATAAAAATATTTTTGTTATACTGTGCTGTAGATAATGAAAACTATGTAAAATGTTATAGTGAAAATAATTGTAGAGAAGAAATAAGTTTAATGGCGGATTTATCAAAAGGGAAAGATGGCGGTGAATGTGGTTATATAAAGTGTGCTAAAACTATTCTTTTAGAAATGATAAAAGTGTGTAAAGCACTTAATATTAGTCATGCAAGTATAGAGAACCAACTTAAAAAAATAGAAGAAGAAGATATACTATATTTAAACATAACAAAGGACATCGAAGAAAAAGGATATTTTAACTTTTTTAACGAGTTAGGATCAAAATATAAAAAAAGTGCTTATAATAATAGATTTAAATATGTAGGGTTAGAGGAAATGGAGTTATCTACACAAATATTAATAAAAGAGAGTATAAAGGAAAATATAAATGTAGACATTTTAGATATTGAGGATAATTTCATTAGGTTAGAAAAAAACGGTAAAGTTGAGTATGTGAAACAGGCTACAAAAACAAGTAAAGATAATTATGTAACAGTGCTAGCAATGGAAAATAAAGTAGTTACAAAAATAATATTAGAAGAAAATTTTATAGAGACACCAAAAGGAAAAAACTTTACAGATAAAGAGGAAGCACTTTATTTTGCTAAAAAATTAGTTTCAAACTATGTAATAAAGCCAAAAAGTACAAATTTTGGTATAGGTATAAATATATTTAAAGAAGAGCCGGGCAGTAAAACGTTAAAAGAAGCTATAGATATTGCATTTGATCATGATAAAACAATATTAATAGAAGAGTATATAGATGGACTGGAATATAGGTTTTTAGTAATAGGTGATGAAGTAGCTGGAGTACTTCACAGAGTACCAGCTAATGTAACGGGAGACGGTAAGTTATCAATAAAAGAATTAGTAGTAGAAAAAAATAAAAATAGTTTAAGAGGAACAGGATATAAAACGCCATTAGAAAAAATAAAAATAGATGGTAATGCTAAAATGTTTTTAAAAGAAAAAGGAATGGATGAAAATTATGTCCCGAAAAAAGGAGAAGTAGTTTATTTAAGAATAAACAGTAATATTAGTACAGGAGGAGATAGTATAGATTTAACAGATGAAATACACGAGAAGTTTAAGGAAATAGCGGTAAAAGCATCGAAGTCAGCAAATGCCGTATTTTGTGGAGTTGATATAATAATAGATGATTATAAAAACCCATATAGTAAATATTCGATAATAGAATTAAATTTCAATCCAGCTATCCACATACACAGTTATCCGTATAAAGGCAAGGAAAGAGAAATTGCAACGAAAGTGCTAAAAGTTTTAGGGTATTAAAAAATAAAACAAATAAAAAAGATGACTTTTTTAAAAAGTCATCTTTTTTATTTGTTTTCAGTCAACTTTTTATTTACGTTATAATGGTTGAATCTCCCAAGGTTGTAAAGAGCTAGAGCTAACTCTTTATCTTTATCAGTTGGAACATGACCAAGTTTTTTTTCTAAAAACTTAAATAATTTATCGGTATCTATATAAGTTTTATTTTTTGTCATAACTTTTTTACGCGGTATTTTAAAAGTTGATATATATTTTTTTGAAGGCTTAATTATAAGAAAAATATCTGTTGTATATTTAGTATCAGAAATAGCTGTGTGATAAGGATATGTTTCTTCAATTCCTAATAGTTCGCAA
The DNA here is from genome assembly GCA_947313885.1 of uncultured Clostridia bacterium. GTDB lineage: Bacteria > Bacillota > Clostridia > Lachnospirales > CAMZNU01 > CAMZNU01. The sequence goes on from CAMZNU010000010.1 coordinate 73,066, forward strand.
GCTTTTTGCAAACTAATGACAGGTGCACCATAGTTTAAATGTTTGCTAACTATAGGTTGTAAGTTGATAAAATTTTTAGTGATTTGTTTATAATTTAAATGAAAGTAAATAATATTTTTATATAGGATATTAATATCACTTTCACCCCACACACAAAAAACATAAGGTTCATCACCGATAAATTGCAAAAATTTATTATATGCATCTTCAAAAGTAGTAGCATTTTTAAAATCTTTCATAGTGTAATTAGTAAGTTTAGAAACATAAGGGTGCAAACGTTTGTAAATGAAAGGTTTAATAAGTATAGAAAATTCATCAATAATGTTAAAATCTTTATCGACTTTAACGGCACCGATGTCTATAATTTCAAACCTGCAATTTTCTTTATGTTTACCTTTTGAGTTATTTTTAAAATCAAAAGCTTGATTAAATTCGAAATCCAAAATAATATAATTCATAATGTTCTCCAGATATAAATAATAATTAAAAATATTATAACATTTATAAATGAATTGTAAAAGATATAATAAATGATATAATGAAATATATGAAAGTTTACAAAGGAGGTTGGTATGAAATTTACAGAGACAGAAATAAAAGAAAAAAATAATATAGTAATAATAGAGGAAGAAAATTTAAAATTTATAGTAGATAAGATAACGAAAGAAGAAAATTTATATTTATTAAAAGGTGATGGATATTTTAAGGACGAGTTGTATAAAGATTTTATAGTAGAAGTTAAATTGGAAAATGAAGATAAGGAAATAAAAGAAGCAATAGATGTAATTAATAGCGATTGGGCATTATACGATTTTAGATTTAACTTTTAAGAGGTGCAAAGTGAAAAGTATTGATTTATTACGGGAAAAAATAAAAAAAAATAAAAAAAATAGCAAATTACAAAATGAATTAATTGAACTACTAGAAAACAAAACTAATGAGGCAAACATTGCATATTATACAAAGAGTAAAAGTATAATGTCAGATGTTGAGTATGATAAATTAATAGAAGAATTAAAAATGCTAAAAAGTGGGTTACCGATTATAGAAGAGATGCAAATATCAATGATTAGCCCATTAGACAATGTAGGAACAGGATTAGAGGAAATTGTAAGTAGTTTAAAAAAAGTAGTACATGATAAAAAAATGTTATCTCTTAGTAAAACAAAAGAAGTTGAGGAGTTAAAAAGTTTTTTAGGGAATCATGAGGGATTATTATCGTGGAAAATAGATGGATTAACGATAGTGTTAATATATGAAAAAGGTAAATTAATAAAAGGGATAACTAGAGGTAATGGTGTAGTTGGAGAGGATATAACCCATAATGCAAAAGTTTTTAAAAATATACCGTTAGAAATAAAATATAAAGGAAGGTTATCATTAAGAGGAGAGGCAGTAATAAAATATAAAGACTTTGATGAAATAAATAATAAATTAGAAGAAAAAGATAAATATAAAAATCCTAGAAATTTGTGTAGCGGTACAGTTAGGTTGCTAGACAATGAGAAATGTAAAGAAAGAAAAGTTAATTTTATAGGATTCAAATTAATTTATGTGGAAGATAGAAAATTTATAAAAAAGGAAGAAGAATTAAAGTTTTTAAAAGAAGAGGGGTTTGAAATTGTAGAAAGTGTTAAAGTTACAAAAGATACAATAGAAAAAGCCGTTATAAGACATGAAGAAGAAGTAGTAAATATAGAATACGCGACAGATGGATTAGTACTAACTTTTGATGATATAAAATATAGTGAAGATTTAGGAGTTACAAGTAAAACACCAAAAGATTCCATGGCATTTAAATGGACAGATGAGTTAGTCAAGACGAAATTACTAGAAGTTATATGGCAATGTTCGAGAACAGGAAGTATAAACCCTATTGCAGTATTTGAAAATGTGGAAATAGAAGGAACGAGTGTAGGACGTGCAAGTTTGCATAATTTATCATATGTAAAACAGTTAAAATTAGGTATTGGCGATGAGATTATGGTTTATAAAGCAAATATGATAATACCACAATTAGAAAAAAACTTAACTAAAAGCGACACATTAGAAATTCCAAGTAATTGTCCATTGTGCAATGAAAAACTAGATACATTAGAACAAAAAGAAGGAGAGATATTATTTTGTAGCAATGAAAATTGTAAAGGTAAAATAGTAAAAAAACTTGTGCATTTTGTTAGTAGGGATTGTATGAATATTGAAGGATTATCAGAAGGTATATTAGAGAAGTTAAATAAAGTAGGTATTATAAAAAATATAAAAGATATATATAAATTAGAGAATAAAAAAGAAGAGATAATAAATATAGAAGGCTTAGGAGAAAAATCTTATAATAAAATGATAGAAAGTATAAACAAAAGTAAGGAGACGTACTTATATAATTTCATAAATTCATTAGGTATAAACCAAGTAGGATTAAACAATAGTAAATTATTAGTTGAATTTTATGATAATGATATTAATAAAATAATAAAAAGTGATATGGCAGGATTAGAGAGTGTAGAAGGATTTGGAGAAGTTATAGCAAAAAACGTAGTAAGATATTTTGAGGATGAAAAAAATGTATTAGAGGTAATGGAAATAGTTAGCCAATTAAAATTAAAAACAGATGAAAAAAAGGAAAGTAGTATAACGGGTTTAACATTCGTTATTACAGGGTCTGTAAATAGTTATAAAAATAGAAAAGAGTTGCAAAAAGATATAGAAAACTTAGGAGGTAAAGTTGTAACAAGTGTAAGTAGTAAAGTAAATTATTTAATAAATAACGATAAAGAGTCAGGTAGTTCTAAAAACAAAAAAGCTAAAGAGTTAGGAATAAAAATAATAAGAGAAGACGAATTTATTAAAATGAAAGAGGTATAAAATGGCGGAAACGGGTAAAGTTGTAAAAGTAATAGGAGATGAAATAGAAATAGAGATAGTAAGATTAGAGGCATGTTCTGGATGTCACGGTTGTGACGTTGGTAAAAAGGAGCATATGAATTTAATAGCTAAAAATTTATGTAAAGCAAAAGAAGGCGACATTGTAAAAATCGACATAGCTAATAGAGATTTTTTAGGTGCAACGTTTATATTATATGGTATACCATTAATTATGTTAGTAAGTGGTTTTTTTATAGGATATTATACAGCGGACAACGTAGGTTTAAATAAAGATTTAGTAGGATTTTTCACAGGAATAATATTACTTTTATTAAGTTATAAATGGATAAGAAGCAAAGAAGAGTTGTGGAAAGCAAAAAATTTTAAAGCGATAGCATTTGAAATAATATAAAGCTTGTATCACTATTAGTAATATACGCATATACTAATAGTGAGGTGATATTATGAAAATAGAAGAGAAATTATTAACAATAAATAAATATTCAAGACCGAATAAAAAAATAAATAAAATAAATGGTATCGTTGTTCATTACGTAGGAAACCCTATGACAACAGCTATGAATAATAGAGATTATTTTGAGGGTAATAAGGATAGAAAAATATATGCATCTAGTAACTATATAATAGGATTAGAAGGTGAAATTATAAGATGTATCCCAGATGATGAAGTTGCATATTGCAGTAATGAAAGAAATTATGACACGTTAAGTATAGAATGTTGCCATCCGTTAAAAGACGGTAAATTTAATGAAAAAACATTAGAGAGTTTAAAATGGCTATTAAAAGATTTAGTAAAAAAATATAATTTAAAATACGATGACGTAATTAGACATTATGATGTCACACAAAAAAAATGCCCATTATACTTTGTAAATAATCAAGACGAATGGGATAAATTTAAAAAAGAAGTGTTCGAAGTAGAAAAAAAAGAAATAAATGTTGAAGAGGCGTTAAATATATTAGTGGAAAATAAAGTTATAGGAACGAAAGCTTATTGGCAAAAATCTGTAACAGTCGTTAAATATTTAGATGATTTAATAATAAATATGGCAAATAAAATAAAATAAATATAATATACTGAAAAAATCGATAGTGGATTAAAACATGATGTCGATTTTTTTGTATAAAAAAATAAAATAGAGATATTAATTATTAGTTGTAAATAATTTTAGATATTTTTAAATATAAAAAACTTTAAAAATATACAAAAAAATGCTATTATAAATAATAAAAAGAAGGGGGATTTTAATGAAAAAACAAGAAGCAAAACAAGAAGAAACAATAGAAGAAGAAGTAAAAAAAGAGGAAATAAAAAAAGAGGAAATAAAAAAAGAGGAAATAAAAAAGAGGAAATAAAACAAAACGTAATGAAAGAAAAAATAAAGAATAAAGCAAAAGAAATAAAGGCGAAAATAAAAGATGTAAAAGAGAAAGTAAAAGAACTAAAAATAAAAGATGTAAAAGAGAAAGTAAAAGTGTTAAAAGTTAAAGTAAAAGATGTAACAAAAGAAATAAAAACTAAGTACGTTACAAGACATTATATAGCTCTAGTGATTATAATGGGTTTAATATATAGTTTGTTAATGTATTTTGAAAAATCAATTCACCCAGTATCATTTAGAGAAAATGATGGAATGTGGATAAAATACATTATGATATATATGTTATCGATGATAATAGATGCTGTTTTCATATTAATACTTGGGACAGTAAAAGGTGGGATATCAATACTGATAGGGATTTTATTTGCATTTAAAACATCACTTACTTTACTAAAAGTAGGATCAACATCAATTTGGTTAATAATATTGTATTTAATAATAAATAAGACAAAAGCAAAGACATACATAGATAAAAACTTAAAAGATACAACAAATACAATTGATAATACAATTGATAATACAATTGATATGGTTGTAGGAAAAATAGTTAAAACAACAGAAAGTACAAGTTTAAAAATTAAAAAGAAAGTTGCGGATAAAAAAGAAGAGGAAAGAACAGAAAGAGAAAAAGTTTATAAAAGAAGATTAGAAATAGATAGGAAAAAACAAGAAGCTATAGATGCTATACCAAAAGAACAGCGAGAATTAGAAAAAGCATTAGATAGGACAGAAAAAGTAATTAGAGTAGGAAAGGAACATGGAATAATCTTAATTACCCCAATATTAGCAACACTTTTGTTGCTTGTAATATTCCCACCACTAATTATAGTATCTGTAATATGGTTTGTTAAGAGAATTATACAGTGGAATAGCAATACAATAACGTTAACAAATTTTACCCTTAAAAGAGACGCAGGTGTGTTTTCAACAAGATCATTTGATGCTCAATTAGGTAAAATTAATAATGTATCAGTTTATACAACTTTTTTTGGAGGAATTCTAGGTTATGGTAATATATACGTCAAAACATCAAGTGATACTTATTATTTTAGCAGACTAGGTGAGGCTAGTGCGTTTAAAGATGCTATAAATAAAGCGATTGATGAACGTAAAAAATTGGATATGGACTATAGTGCTAACAAGACAGCGTTGTCTACTATGAAAGCTAACAAAGCGACTAATGATAGAAGAGATGCAATAGCACAAAAAACTTTAGAAGAGACTAAAAAAAGAAATGAGATAGAAATAGAAAATAAAAAAAGAAGTATGGATATGCACAAAGAGCAAATGAAAAGCACTGAGATGATGATGAAAATGAATATGCAAAGTACGGAAATGATGATGAAAATGAGCATGCAAAATACGGAAATGATAGCAGAGGCACTAAAGAAATTAGGCACAGTTGAAGTAAAAACAGAGGAAGTAAAAACAGAAGAAGTAAAAACAGAAGAAGTAAAAACAGAAGAAGTAAAAACAGAAGAAGTAAAAACAGAGGAAGTAAAAACAGAGGAAGTAAAAACAGAAGAAGTAAAAACAGAAGAAGTAAAAACAGAGGAAGTAAAAACAGGTGAAGTAAAAACAGAAGAAGTAAAAACAGAAGAAGTAAAAACAGAGGAAGTAAAAACAGGTGAAGTAAAAAAATATGAGTTAGAAGTAGAAATAGATGATTTGACAGAATAAATAGAAAATAAAGAAGGGTTAGAAAAAATATTAAAAAGGACAAATAAATACTATGAAAATAAATTAAGTAAGAAGTGCTTAAAGAGAAATAATTAAAGAAAGGTATAAACTTTATAAGAAGGGCTAGAAAATATAAGGGTAGAAAAAATAAAAAAAGGTTAATAAGAGCATTAAGCAAACCTGAGAAATTAGGTCTAAAATGATAAAAAATATGTAATAGTAGTTAAATATTTAGATAACCTAATAATAAATATGGCAAATAAAATAAAAATGGATGGAATGAAAAGAGGGAAGTATGTTAGCAATGGAGAGGCAAAATAAAATTTTAAACATACTAGACTTAGATGGTGGAGTGAAATCTTCAAATCTCACAAACATATTAAATGTATCTTTAGAGACAATTAGAAGAGATATAGATGTTTTGGAAAAAAAGGGGTTGTTAAAAAAAGTACATGGCGGAGCTGTTCAAAATAGAAAGAAGAATTTAGATTTACCACATAAGCTAAGAGTAAATAAAATGCAAGAGGAAAAAAAAGAAATAGCTTTTAAAGCTATTAAGTACATTAAAGAAAATGATGTTATTGCAATAAATGGAAGTACGACTAATTTAGAATTGGCAAAATTAATAAAGACAAAAGAATATAAGTTAACTATAATTACTAATTCATTATTAATTGCAAATGAGTTATCTAATCTAAAGAATATAAGATTGATAATGATAGGTGGAATATATGAATCTATAGAATTTTCATTTTTAGGAGATACGTCTGTTAAACAAATATTAAATTTTTCAGCCAATAAATGTTTTATTAGTGCAGGTGGAGTTTCACCAAAGAGAAGTATTACAGACTTTACAGAAAAAGATGTAAGCATATCAAAGGCATTTATGGAAATATCGGAGGAAATAATTATTTTAGCTGATTCTAGTAAGATAGGAAATAATGCACTAATAAAAATTTGTGATATAAGAGATGCTAGTCTTATTATTAGTGATTCTAATATAAAAAAAAATACAAGAGAGGAATTTCAGAACATAAATATAAATATCAACTAAAACAACTGTAAAAGTTGTTTTTTTGTTATTGTTTGTGTTTATGTAAATACCAAAGGAAATAATTATTTAGATGATTCTAGTAAGATGGAATAATAAACTAATAAAAATTTGATGTATAAGAGATGCTAGTCTTATTATTAGTGATTCTAATATAAAAAAAATATAAGAGAGGAATTTCAGAACATAAATATAAATATCAACTAAAACAACTGTAAAAGTTGTTTTTTTGTTTTAGTTTGTTTTTTTGTAAATTTATTATTGATTA
>CAMZNU010000011.1 GCA_947313885.1 uncultured Clostridia bacterium
GTAAGCACAGCAATGTGTTCAGCTGACTCATACTAATAGGTCGAGGGCTTATTCAAAAAAAGTATATGATTGTATACGGATAAGCCTTGATAATTCTTTTTTCAAGTAATCTTTTCTATATTTAGTTTTCAGTGTATTACAAGTATTGTAATATGACTATATGATTTTAGGGGTATAGTTCAATTGGTAGAGCAACGGTCTCCAACACCGTAAGTACGGGTTCAAGTCCTGTTACCCCTGTTGTAGACACCTTTAAAGCTTAGCTAGCTATGTAAGACCACATAATGAGCAGTTATGGCGGAATTGGCATACGCGCTAGACTAAGGATCTAGTGGTTTTAATTAACCTTAAGGGTTCAAGTCCCTTTAACTGCAATATGCATAAGTGGCTCAGTGGTAGAGCATCGCCTTGCCAAGGCGAGGGTCGCGGGTTCAAATCCCGTCTTGTGCTTTTAATAAAGGGTTATCGCCAAGCGGTAAGGCACAGGATTTTGATTCCTGCATTCGGAGGTTCGAATCCTCCTAGCCCTGATACAAAAACCAAACAAAATAGTTTGGTTTTTTTTATTGAAATAAAATTGAAAAAGTAAAGTAAAATAATAGAGAAGTATGTCTATTTGTGTTATTCTTAAAAAAATGAATAAATAACGTGCAATAGAGCAACTTAATAATATAAAAGAAAAAGGGGAATAAGATGATCAAAGATTTTAGAGCGATAGGATTTAGTAGTGCAGAAGAAGTGAAAGAGATTAAAGAAGAATTAGAGAATATACATAACAAAATATTTAAAGACGAAGAAGTAAAACAAACGGACACAGTAGAAGTAATAAAAAAATATGGAGAACATTTAGGCATAATAATGACTTGTCGTAAAAATGAAATATTAGATATGTATCCATATTTAATAACAAAAAACGTACAAAAATTAAGCAATGTTTCAATAGAGGAAATAGAGATAAATGGTGAAATGTCTTTAATGGTTTACGGGATAGAAAGTGTAACAAAAAGTGTAATAATATTTAAGTTACATAACAATAAAGATTTAGATGTTAAAAATAAATTGAAAGAAGCTAGAAGTAAGGTGTTTGGAATAAGTACAAACGGTAAAGTAATATTGCCAAGGTACAATAATGAAAAACAGAAAGAAAAAATTAAAGAAAACATAATGACAAAAATAGATGAAATAATAAAAAATGCAAATGTTAAAAAAGACTCGGAAAATGATACATATAAAAAAGAAGGCATAGAAATAATAGCAGAAATAGAAATGATGAATATGAAGGAAGAAAGGGAGCAAGTAACTTTAAGCAACATGTTTGAAGTATTAAATGAATATATGGTATATGATAACGAGAATAATGAATATGAAATGATGGCAAAAATAGAAAATGTAGATTTAATAACAAATGATAAAACAAATGAAGAAATGTATAAAATGGAACTATGCATAGGTGGGTTTAAATTTGAGATTATAATAAATAAAAATGATTTAAAAGGAATGCCGACTATAGGAATGAGATTTTTAGGTAAAATAAAGCTATACGGTCAAATAATAAAATAAAATATAAGTAAAATAAGTATAAAAAACTAAATATGTGTAAAAATAATAAGGTAACAAGTATCACATAGGAGGTTTAATTATGAGAAGGAACAGAAAAATAGTAATGGGAATAGTAGGGATAGGTATGATAACATCTTGTGGAACAAAAAGAGAGGAAAATACCTATAGTAAAAGAATATTAAAAACAAATATAAATGAAGCATTAAAAAGTAGAGAAGAAGAGAAGACTCGTGAATATTATGAAGGAATTATAAATGAAAAATACGAAAAAATAAAAGAGGATATAGATAATCGAAGAAAGACGGGGGAAACATCAGGTCATATATTAAAACGCAAAGGTGATGCCAATACAAGCGAAATAGATATATATTATGACCACAAATATATAAAAGAAATAGATAATAAAATTTATTATAATGAAATAGAAATAAAAGATAAAAAAGTACAAAGAGAGTTGCAAGAAATTATAAGAGATGAAAATAAAAAAACAGGTAAAACAGAGGAAGACATAAAAGACGACGTTAAAGAAGAAAATAAAATAGTTGATGAAGCAAAAGAACTTAAAAATAGAATGAAAGATATATATTATGATGCAGACTACATAGAAGAGATAGATAATAAAATTTATTACAACGGAGCGGAAATAAAAGAACCTATGTTAGAAAAAAATCTACAAAAAATGCTAGAAGATAGAACTATGAATAAAACAAAGGTAATCGATGACACAAAAGATAAGGTAGAAAATACATATGAAGACACAAAAGAAAACATAAAATCTATGTTTGAAAAAGATAAAAGATTATATTAAAAAAAACGCCTTTAAATAAGGCGTTTTTTTTGTGTAGATAAAAGTTTTAAAAAAAACTATAAAAAGTGTTGCGGTACTATACAATGTATGGTAGTATAATAAATATAAAACAGCTTATCAATATAGGAGGTGACAAAATGAATACCCAGTTAAAGAAAGGAGTATTAGATTTATGTATATTAAGCAAAATAAAAAGAAATGATTCATATGGCTATGATATATATCAATCTATAAATAAGAAAATAAATATAAGTGAGAGTACGATATACCCAACTCTTAGAAAATTTGTAAAAGGAGGGTATTGTGAAACGTATCTTAAAGAGTCGCAAAATGGACCAGCGAGAAAATATTTTAAAATTACAGAAGAAGGAATAAAACGTGTAAAGGAATTAGAAAGTGAATGGGAAGAGTTTAAAATAACAATAGAAGAAATATTAAAAGGAGGAGAACATAATGAATAAAAAAGAATTTTTCAGAAAATTAGAAAGAAAATTAAAACCACTAAATAAAGAAGAAAGTAAAGAAATAATAGAATTTTATGAAGAAAGATTTGAGGAAGGGGAAAGAGATAATAAAATGGAAGAAGAAATAATAAAGGAATTAGAAACACCAGAACAAATAGCAAAAAACGTATTAGATAGATATGAAATAAGTAAAGAAGTTGAAAAAAATAAAATAAGTATAATGCAAATAGTCGGGATATTACTTTTTGACATTATGTTTGGGATTGGTATAGTTGTATCTATAATATCAGTTATGTTTGGAATATTTATGACTAGCATTTCATTATTACCAGCAAGTTTTTATAACATAATAATCAAAGTAGAGGGGACAAGTTTTTTAGTAAGATTAAATGAAGGACTAATAGGAATTGGTATGAGTGTAATACTATTTTTTGTAGGTATATACTTGTTACCAATTGCAGGAATGATAATAGGCAAAATGATAAATGCTAACAGCTTAGCGATCATTGGTAAAAAGGTAATAGATGAAAAAGGTAGAAATAGAATTATTGTAAAAATTAAATCATACACGAAAAAATCAATAATATATGCAATAATATGTGTAGTTATAAATTTAGGAGTTGTACAAATAACGGGTAAAAATCAAGAAGGTAATGTAAGTAAAGAAGTTGTAGAGGCTTTTAATAGCATAGAGCCTGTAAATATAGAATTATATTTAAAAGAAGTAGATTTAACATTAAAGTTTCATGATGATGATACAATATTAGTAGATTATAATGGATATGGAGAAGAAGAAGTTGTAATAGATGTGAATAATGAAAAAAATATAATAAAAATAAAAAACAATGGTTACAGTAGTAAAAGAGGCAGTGGAAGAATGTTAGATTTATCATTTACGCCTAAAAAAGATAGATATGCAATATTGTATTTACCAGAGGATATTAAAATAAAAAACTTTAAAGTAGAAAAAAATATTGGTAATACTAATTTAGACTTTGCTAATAGGGAAGTATTAGAAACAGTGCAGGTGTATACGTACTATACAAAAGAAGAAATAAATGTTAAAAATTTAAAAGCAAAAGAAGTAATAATTAACGGTGATGTATTACAAATAGAAGTAGATGATGTAGTAGCCGATGAGATGAGATTAATAACAGTTAAAGGATCAATAGATATTAAAAATGTAAAAACAGATAATGTATATAGTAGAGTAACATTAGGGGAAATAAAGATAGATAACGTTAGTGAGATTAATGAAGGGAAAGGGGTTATGGAATTAGACAGTTTGAAAATAGAAATTGTCGAAAATGAAATAAACTTCAGTAAGTACATTGAAAATGGAAATAAAGAAGGAAGATATTATAGATAAAAAAACCCACCTTTTAAAAGGTGGGTTTTTTTTGAAAAATAGATAATATGAAAGCATAAGATAAATAAAAATAAAATATATATTAAGGATACAAAAAATAAATAATATGTTAAAATAAATTTACAAGGGGGTAGATATGATAAATTACTATGAAAAAAACAAAGAACAAATAACAAAATTTCTTATTATAACGATAATAATAGTATTTATATTTATGATTAAATATATGGTAATGTTATTTTTGCCATTTTTAATAGGATATGGAATAAGTAATATGCTAAAGTCTTATGAAGAAAATATAGAAAAAAACTTTAAAGTAGGTAGAGTTATAGCATCGATATTTACGATAATAATGTTTTTATTAGCATCAAGTATAATAATATTTTTTATATATACATTTTTAAAACCGCTAGTAATAAATTTAATAGGTGATGCACCAATGTATTTCAAAAAAATAGAACTAATAATATCAAATATAAAACAATATATAATGGATATGAATAAAATACCAGACTTTATAAAAGGTAGTATATATTTTACTATAGAGGGAATTAATGGTATAGCTATTAATCTAGGAGGTGGTATAGCAAAAAGCATAGTATTTTCTGTACCGAAAATATTTATGGTTATAGTTATAAGTACGATATCAAGTTTTTTCTTTTTGATAGATAGAGAATTAATATATAATACTTTTGGAGATATAGTACCAAATATAATAAAGTTATCAATGAGTAGTTTAAAAAAAGCGATAGAAATTGCGTTATCAGGATATGTAAAAGCCCAATTAATATTAATGACTATGACTTTTACAATTGCGTCAATAGGAATATATATAGCGGGATTTGAGCATTATATAATAGTAGGGTTAATAATAGGATTAATAGATGCGCTACCGATGTTTGGAAGTGGATTTATATTGTATCCGTGGGTTGCATATTTAATAGGGATCGGTGAGTATAGAGATGGTGTTTATTTAATTATTACGTACATTATAATATTTTTAAATAGACAAATATTTGAGCCAAAAATATTAGGTAAGCAAATAGGGTTGCACCCGTTGTTAACGTTAGGTAGTATATATGTAGGTTATAGTATAATTGGTATAGGCGGGTTAATACTAGGACCTGTAATATTTATAATTATAAAAATAGTTTTAGAAAGTGATATCAAATAAGGAGGAAATTATGAAAAAAAATATGAAAAGTGTAATGTTAGGGATAGTATTAGGTGGAATGATATTTGGAAGTGCAGGAGTTTTTGCAAAAGGAATAAGTAGAAATATAGATGTAGTATTTGGTAAATTAGATATATTTGTAAATGGTGAAAAAACCAAAAATGAAACTATTTCATACGATGGAACTACATATGTAGCAATAAGAGAAGTTGCGGAGAAGTTAGGAGCAACAGTAAATTATGATGGAGAAACTTTAGCGGTATATATAGAAGGAAAAGACTATGGAAATAATAATGTTAACATTATAGAAGAAGACATAAATTATAATTATGAATATTTTGAAGAAATAGAAGAATTAGTTAGAGAATCAAGAAGAGAAATAGAAAAAGATATAAAAGAAGAAGCAAGAGAAAAATATGGATTTAATACGAATAAATATAAAGAAGAAGTAAGTTTGCAAATTAAAGCATATGAAGAAATATTAGAAATAATAAAAACTAGTGGAAATAAAGATAAGGAAAGATTAAATTATTTATTAGATGTTATGAGAGATGATAATTATGCACAAGTATTAGAAGGATATAAATACGGTTGGAATGAAGAAACACATGTAAGCGGAGCGACTAAAAAATATGATAATAAATATTTTGAAGAAATAGAAGAATTAGTTAGAGAATCAAGAAGAGAAATAGAAGGGGATATAAAAGAAGAAGCAAGAGAAAGATATGGATTTAATACGAAAAAATATAAAGAAGAAGTAAGGATGCAAATTAAAGCATATGAAGAAATATTAGAAATAATAAAAATAGTATCATATGAAGATAAGGAAAAATTAGAATACTTATTAAATATTATGGAAGATGAAAATTATGTAGGTGTAATAACACGTTATAAAAACAAATAAAAAATAAAAAAAACCACTCTTGCAAATAAGGTTGGTTTTTTTGCTATGAAATATTAAATAATTACTTAAAAGTTTTAACAGCTTTATTAAAATTGTATAGTAAAGTAATAAAAAAACTAAAAATGTATTGACAAAAAAATGGGGGGTATAATGTAGTAGTAAAGGTATTATTATTGTATAAGAGGGGGATAATTATGAAGAAAAAAGTAGTATCAGTATTAGCGGTAGTTTTAATGTTAAGTGCAGGGAATTTTGGATATTCAGTATTAGCAAATGTAGAACAATTTGGACAAGTAGGAGAAGCTGAAAAAGCAATAATGAACACAAGTGAAAGAATAGACCAAAGTCTAATAAACACAAGCGAAAGAGTAGATGAAAGCTTAATAGAAATAAGTGAAAGAGTTTCTATAGAAGATGCGATGAAAAACGGCTATGTAAATCAAATAGACTTTAAAGGACAAAGTAATTTTTTAAAAGATGATGAATATCAAGCTACAAATATAAATATAAACAAATCATTTTATTTAAAAACAACGGCATTTACAACAATAGGAGAAGAAAATAATACTTTTGCAAAAACAATATTTATAGGAAATAATAGACCAGGTACTAATCCAATAGATATAGAAGTTAGAAATTCAAAAACACAACCTTTAGCAGTAGAAAGAAATATAGAAAGTGGAACAGGAATTTACGTAAAAATACCAGCATTTTCAGGGACGTATACTATAAAAGCAAATGCTAGTGAAACAAATGGATATTACGAAGTAATAGTATTTGACAATTAAAAAATAAAACATAATAAAAAAAAGAACCGAAAGGTTCTTTTTTTTGTTGTTAAATATCAAGTTCTAAAGCGAATAAAGGGGCATGTTGCTGAGCGCCGTATACGTCTGTTTCACCTAAGTTACCAGATGTAATAGGACGTTTAATAGTTACTTTAATAGCTTTAGCTGGTTCAAAATTAACTATAGCTAAAATATCATCTTCAGAAATGTTATAAAGTTTAGCAAACATTTTTTTATTGAAACATTTTTTTGTTGCTACTAGTTCGTAAGTTTCAACATCTTTAAAAATCATATCAAAAGTTAATTCAAAAGGTCCAGAGTTTTTACTTCTAATTACGTCTGTAATATCAAATAATTTAACCATTATATTAATTCCCCCTTATTACATTGATAAATTTTAACAGGGAAGTGTTCAGTAGGTGAATCAACTTCCATTAGGTGATAAAGAGCAAATTCATATACTTCACCGACTTTAAAATCAGAAGGTGAGAAAGGAAATGCTAAATTACCAGCTGTTGATTTACGGTTATCGTATCCAAAATGTAGCATAGTAGAACGTGCAAAACTACAAATTGTATCGGCTTCTGCTTGATTTTGAGCTACAGCTTCAATTATAATACAAAGTTCTTCCGATGTTGGAACTTCTAACCCTTTAAATAATCCCATAACACCATTTTTACCATAAATTTTAAAATCTAAGAAGAAATCTTTAAGCCCATAAGATTTAAAGTTAGAAATAACTTTTTCTTTAACTTGTTCAACTACAGAATCTATTTGTGAAACTAAAATAGGATCACGACAAGATGCAATAGATACAGTTCTATAACCTGCAATTTTAGCACTTTCTAATTTAACAAAATACTTATCATCTTCTGTAGGTATGTGACGACTACCTTTAACGATAACAGAATTTTCTTTATTTTGAGTAAAAGTAGTTTTTTCAAGGTTTAAAATACCGCCAGGTCCTGGAAGTATGTAAGGGTTAGTTTTTTCATATAATGTATGTGCGGCAACAGATAATTCTGTACATTTTCTAATAGGAGATAAAGGTTCTAATTCAAATTCATCTTCTCTTAAGTATGCAAACATACAATCGCTACCACTACCAGGAGTAGATGCTATAGCGGCACATTCAAGAATTTTACCCATGTGCGTAGCTAAACCTTCATCAAATCCTTCTTTAACAGCAAGAGCAGCAAAAGAAACAGGGTCATAAGTTCTACCGGCAAGAATTACATCAGCCCCTTTTTCTAAAGCTTCTATATGAGGTTCGAGTCCCATTTGTCCAACTATAGCCGTACTATTTTCTATATCTTTTAAAGTAGGCATAGCATGAGCATCCATAGGAACGATTTTACCGTCTTTAAATTTTTGTTTAACAATACTTTTGTCAATTTCTGCTGATATAACGGCAAGTTTAAAATTTAAGTTTAGTTCTTTAGCGATTTCTTGAACGATTTCAACAGTCCATTGTAAATGTGAATCAGCACCAGAACCGCCAGATGTACCGACGATAACAGGTATATTATTTTTAAGTGCGGCAGGTATCATATATTGTAAATCTCTTTTAACAGCATTACGATCTGTAAAAGAATAACCAGCACCTAAATAATGTGGTCCAGGGTCAGTAGATCCACCATCTACAGCTATAACGTGTGGTTTTTTACGCATACCTTCATTAAAAGATTCTTCAGGGAATCCATAACCTAAAATTGCCGTTGGTGATAATACTCTTAATTCTTTCATAAAATCAACTCCTTATAAGTTTTTTAAAGCTACAATACGATTCATTTCATTACGCATTAACATAAGTCCTTCATCAACACCCATGCCAGGTTTAGCTAAAGTTTGAACAGGATTAGTAGCCATTGCAATATGTGCACATACTTGAGCAGAACGTTCTGTCTCGTTACAAGTACCACCTATATAAGCACCCATATTATTTTTTTGACAATAAAGAACGGCTTCAATAGTGTTATTAATACCGCCAAGGTCAGGTGTTTTAATTTGAGCCATATGACCAGCTTTATTATCTGTAAAATAAACAACGTCATCATATGTGTTACACCATTCATCGGCAACTATTTCAACGTTAATATTTTTTTCTTCGCTAAGTTTTCTAATGTCTCTAAGAGCTATCATAGTGTCTGTTCTATTTCCAGCATCAACAGGACCTTCTATACGAAGGGCGAAAGGTTTAGCACATTGTTCTAATCTACCAAGTAGATCAACTATTTTTTCTATATCGTTATTAAAAGCCATACCCATAGTTCCGTATACATCTATGTGAAAAATAGGGTTGTAACTTTCATCGGTTCTAATTTCAATAACTCTATTACTAAGCCATGTAACGTATTCCTCTAAAAGTTCACCATTTAAACCAAGTTTAGTTTCAACATGGTTAATAAGAGCGTGAGGCATAACGTCAGAACGTTTAATAATCATTTTATCAACGTTGTTGTAACGATCGTCACCAGATTGGCTAAAAGTAGGTATAGCGACGTTGCTAAGAGTTGTACCGTATTCGTTACAAATAACTTGAGCCATAGTTTTTTTATTAGATTTGGCAACGGCGTCTAAAATACTTTGTGTAACTCCATATCTAATAGCTGTATGCAAAGGAAGGTCATCAATTAATTTAGCCATTTCTTTAAATGTAGAAATTTCTTTACCTACTAATAAAGGTTTAATTTCTTTTTCTATAATAGGAATAAAGTCGCTAGCTAAAAATAAAGGGTCACGTCCACCAGCACCAGAATACTGGACAGCGGCACAATCGCCAAAAGCAACTTGTCCATCTTCAAGAACTAACATAACAGAAATAGATTCACCAGATTGTCTAATTGATTTAAAACCATCTGTAGCAGGTTCGCCGATATAAGTAAATCCGTCATTTTTAGCGCCAGATTTTATAGCTTTTTGGTCATCGAAATAAAAACCTGTTAATCCAGAACTACATACTAAATCTTTAATTTTCATAAAAGCCTCCTATTTAATAATTTTCTTTTTTTTAGGTCTACCAACTAAATTACCTTTACTAATTGCATAAACGTCATCAATAACCATTTGGAAAGATACGTCTCTTTTTTCTTCTCTAGCACGGCTAGCAAGGAAATCTTTGTGTCTAGTTTTAACGTCGTCTCTAAAAGGTAAATCACCTGTTGAAAGGAAACGAACGGCACCGTTGTTATCACGTGCAGGTAAAACTTTACCAGCATTAAACTTACTAGGTGCAAAAGGTATATCGATGAAACCAGCTTCAAAAGCTCTAATTGTACCTAAAGCAAAATCACCTTCACCAAGTTCTTGTACAGAGTTAACGATACTTTCAACTTCCATTTCAAGAAGTTCAGATTCTTCGTTAACAGAAGGTGTATTACTAAGATTTTGGTCAGATAACATATTAATAAGTTGTTTAGTAGTACGTAGTCCTTGAGCATTAGCTTCCATAGTAGGAACGCCCATAGCTTCGTGAGGAGTTTTAACGATAACTTTAGTAGCACCGCCTAAAACGGCCGTAGCGGCTCCCCATGAAATAACGCCAAAAGATTTTGATTCGTCTTTTGGGAATCCACCCATCCATTGGTGCATAACAGTAGTTACAGTAATACCGTGATGCCCTAAAAATCTTAAATATCTTTTAGTTAAAGTTTTTAAAGTTTTAAGCGCTGCGATATCTTGAATAAGGTTACCACCTTGACCATAACCAACAGTTATGTGCGTACAACCTTGTTCTACAGCTAAAATACTTTCAATAATTCCAACAGCGATAGCAATAGATGGTGGAACTAAAGTACCTGTTAATGGTCCAAAAGGTTCACGATTAATAGTAACGCCAGCTTCTTCGTATAAACCAATTAATCTATCACAGTATTGCCAATCTTTAATAGTTTTTTCAAGACTAATATTTTTAGAGTATGGGATATTGTAAGAAATACCACCACCTTCATTAGATGTAAAACCACCAGCTGTAGTTATTTCAGTTAAAAGTCTAGCATCAGGAGTTCCGTGTCTAACTTGAACAGGCTTAGATACGGAAGATGTAACTTCACGACAAACGGCTATACCGTGGTTAACAGCTGGAAACCCATTAAGTAGAGAACGACCTTGAGAACGACTCTCCCTAATACCAATATTAGCTTCTTCATATCTGTTATGACGTGTATAACTGTCTATAGTAGTTGGCAATAAATCAGCGCCACCTTTTTCTTCTAAATATTTAAGTAATTTTATGTGACCTTCACTAAGAGCAACACCTGCACGTGGTTGAATTAAAGTTCTATTATTTTCTACGGCTTGATCTAAAGCATGATAGAAACGTTTTTCAAGAGGTATAGATTTATGATATTCTACAGCTTCTTCAAAATAAACATCGGAACCTGTAGGCCATTGTTTTAAAACATCACGTTGGATACTATAAAATTCGTCATTACTTAATTTATTACTTGATATATTTTTACTCATAGTTATCTCCTTATAAATCAATATT
Organism: uncultured Clostridia bacterium; assembly: GCA_947313885.1. Classification (GTDB taxonomy): domain Bacteria; phylum Bacillota; class Clostridia; order Lachnospirales; family CAMZNU01; genus CAMZNU01. The sequence continues at coordinate 11,557 of CAMZNU010000011.1, forward strand.
TTATAAATTCATTTATCATTATTTTAAGTGCAACATCTGGGTGAGATACACTAAGTAATCCCATACTAGAGAAAATATATTTTTCATCTAAATACAAATCAGGATTAGTAGGACGTAAAGAGTTTAAATTTTTTAAACTATAGCAACTACTTTTAAGAGTTTCTTTAGGATAAGGGCTGTTTATAACAGGTCCACCTGTACCTATCAAAGCTGTAACAGCAGTTAAATCTTTACCGAACTGTATATTAACTTCGCCCATAGGTGTAAAAGATTTTGTTGAAGTTCCGCAATGTCTATCAGCAGAAATTTCAATAGCAAATTTTGAAATTGTAAAATCTATTATTTTTTCCATTTCATTAGTTGGTACTGTTTCAGGATTTTTAGTGCATTTATCAACCCAATTTAAAATATCTGTAGAAGTATACCCACAAACATCGGCTATATCATCAGGCGATGCCGTTGTAACTAAAGGTGATAAACTATAACGCATACCAATGTCGCCCTCAACACTACGCTTAGCAAATGGTTCACGTAATCCTTGTAAAAAAGTATTAGAAGTATTAGGAGTACCATCACACATAGAATATACATCAGTAGTAGCACCACCAACATCAAAAACCATTAAATCTCCAAGACCTTTTTGTTTTTTTGTACCTTTACTAAGCAATAAAGATGCATTAAAAAGTGCAAGAGGTGTAGGTACAATTTCCGCGTGAACAAAAGCTTGTACTTTATCAAGACCTTTAGCGGAAATAATATTTTTAATAAAAAGGTTACGAATAGCTTTTTTAGCTGGTTCAATATTAAGTTTATTAAACTCTGGCATAACGTTAGCACAACATTCAAATTCAATATTATTTTTTTTGAAAATAGATTCAGCTTCTTCAAGAGCGGATTTATTTCCAGCGTACACTACTAAAAAATTTCCTTTTAATTTAGATATAGCATTAGCATTGTGTAAAATAACTTTTTGATTTCCTCCATCTATACCACCTGTTAATAAAATAATATCAGGGTTAATAGATTGTATTTCATCAGTTTCTAGTTTAGAAAGTTCGTAAGAAAAAGTTTTAATAACTTTAGCTCCAGCCGAGTTAGCCGCAAGACGAGATGCCTTAGCTGTTAAATCGGGAACAAGTCCAACAGAAACCATTTTAAGACCACCGGCGGCACTACTAGAAGCTAAAATTTTATCGTATTTTATAGAGCCTATAGAGTTATTTAAAATATCTAAAGCTTTATTAAATCCAATAGTTACATCACTAGAAATAGTAGTAAATGATTTAGAAGTTCCAAGTATTGTAGCGGTATTTGTGTCTATAGCTGTAAGTTTGGTAAAAGTACTACCAAAATCAGCCGTTAATATCTTCATCTTTAAGTCCTTCTTGATATTCATCATCTGTAATTAAACCAAAATCTAATTTAAAATCTAGAATACTTAGATTAGGTGAAGTTCCAGGTTCATATACACGATCATATCCCATTTTAGTAAAAGTTTCTTTAACAATAGAAAAATCTGATTTACCAACAGTAATATTTCCGCCTACATATAATTTAATACCGTTAAGACCAGCCTCGTCACATTTCTCACGAAGACCACGACAATCAATTTCGCCATGACCATAAAGAGACGATACAACAATAGCATCAGCATCAGATTCAATAGCGGCATCGATAAATTCTTTTTGTGATACCATAACACCTAAATTAACAACAGAAAAACCAGCTTGAGTAAATGCATAGTCTAAAATTCTATTACCTACAGCATGAACGTCAGCACCAATAACTCCTATTACTAGCTTAATTTTTTTCATAGACATCTCCTATTTTTTATACATAAATATCATAAATATTTTAACAACTAAATCTTAACATACAACAATTAGTATGTCACCTATATTTGTAACTTTTACATATAAATATACATGATAAATAAAAAGTAACGAACAAAAGTAAAAAAACGAACAAAAAAAATAAAACAGTATAAAAAAAAATGTCTAAAAATGATAAACATGATGTTATAAATAAAGAATAATATTAAAGAGTATGAAAACAAAAAAAGAGGTAATAATAAAGATATATGTTATTAGATTAGTTGACAATTTTTTGTGTGTAGCATATAATGATTATATAGTAATAAAAGTAGGCGACGAACTGCCTTTAAGAGTTCAGCGAAAAAAGTAGGCGACGAACTGCCTTTAAGAGTTCAGCGAAAAAAGTAGGCGATGAACTGCCTTTAAGAGTTCAGCGAAAAAAGTAAAAGAGAGTGACATATGTCACTCTCTTTTTAATTATAGGGGGGAATAATGAAAAAAAACAAATTAATAATTTATGAGATAAAAGAAGAATACACAGAATTTTTAAGAAAATATGAAAACAAAATAGGTGAAAAAGAAAAAAGACCGTATGTAGGAGTTGTTTTAGAAGTAAACAATAAAAAATACTACGCTCCTATGTCATCGCCAAAAGAAAAGTACAAAAACATAAATGATAGAAAAAGAGTAGATATATATAAAATAGCTAATGGCAAATATGGAGTAATAAATTTAAATAACATGATGCCAATAGTAGATGATGCGATTATAAAAATAGACGTTGAAAATCATAAAGATGGAGAGCTGTTTAAAAATCAGATTAAAGATATAAACAGCAATAAAAAGAAAATCATAAAAAAAGCAGAAAGATTACATAAAATAATAAAAAGTAATGCACCAGCGGAGGGACTAAGAAAAAGATGTTGTAATTTCGAGTTATTAGAAGAGAAATCCAAACAGTGGAAAAAAGGCGACGAGAAGAAATTACGTAGATTTATAATGGTATAAAACTGTATAAAATAAAACCCCTATTTAAGTTTAAATAGGGGTTTTATTTTATACAGTTTTATTTTTTTATTTTTTTATTTTTTTATTAAACGTTAAATCTAAATAAAATAACGTCGCCGTCTTTAACGACATAATCTTTACCTTCTAAACGAACCAAACCTTTGTCTTTAGCATTAGCCATAGTACCGCAAGATTTAATATCTTCGTAGCCTACAATTTCTGCACGAATAAAACCACGTTCAAAATCTGTATGAATTTTACCAGCGGCACCAGGTGCTTTAGTACCAATTTTAATAGTCCATGCACGAGTTTCCATAGGACCAGCCGTTAAGTAACTAATAAGCCCTAAAAGGTCATAACTAGCTTTAACAAGTTTATCAAGACCGCTAATAGTTACGCCAAGCTCTTCTAAGAACATTGCTTTATCTTCATCTTCTAATTGAGAAAGTTCTTCTTCAATTTTAGCACAAACTACAAAAACTTCAGAATTTTCAGTTTTAGCTAAATCGCGAACAGATTTAACAAAATTGTTATTAATAGCATCGTCAGATAATTCATCTTCTGTAACGTTAGTAGCATATAAAACGGGTTTATAAGTAAGCAGGTTAACAGATTCAATAATTTCTTTTTCTTCATCAGTAAATTCTAATGAACGAGCCGTAATACCATTTTCTAATTTTTCTTTAACTTTTTCAAGAAGTTCAAGTTCGAATTTTAAAGATTTGTCTGTACGTAAAGCTTTAGTAGTTTTATCGATACGACGTTTGATAGCGTCTACATCTGAAAAAACAAGCTCTATGTTAATAGTTTCGATATCACGAATAGGATCAACAGAACCATCAACGTGAACTACGTTAGAATCTTCAAAACATCTAACGACATGAACGATAGCATCGACCTCACGTATGTGAGATAAAAATTTATTACCAAGACCTTCGCCGTTGCTAGCACCTTTAACAAGTCCTGCAATGTCAACGAATTCTATAACAGCGGGTAATAATTTTTTAGAACCATAGATTTTAGCAAGTACAGCAAGACGAGGGTCTGGAACTGTAGCAATACCAACGTTAGGTTCGATGGTACAAAAAGGGTAATTAGCCGATTCAGCACCTGCTTTAGTTAAAGAATTAAAAAGAGTACTTTTACCTACATTAGGTAATCCAACGATACCAAGTTTCATAAACATTTTTCCTTTCGAATAAATAAACAGTTTTAATTATTTTTTACTTAACAAAGAGCCAAGAATGACACCTTTAATGAAAACAAGGACGATAACAGCAAAAACGATGATGTGTTGTTTATGAGCATCTTCGTTAGAGATGAATTGACCGTTCAAATTATGTTGTACTTCTTTTTGTGCGACACGATAATGTCTTTTAGATTTATAATTAGCCATAGTAATACCTCCTAATAGTTTTTTTAATTATATCACTTAAAATTTTTTTTTACAATACTATAAAAAGTAAATAAAAAAAACATATTTAGAAACAATAAATAAAAAGGAGGTGTATATGAAGAGATATATTTTTTTAACGATACTAGTGATTATGTTAATAAGCTTAAAACATACAGATAAAAATAGTTTAAAAAATACGGCAAATCAAGATTACATAAAGGATATGATAAGTTTCAATAAAATATTTTTTAAGAGAGAGGAAAATATAAAAGTAGATACGATGGTTAAAAAGGAGGAGAGTAAGACAAAAGAAATGTTAGAGATAGTAAAGAAATATGATATATTTGAATTTATAATGGTAAGGATAAAGAGTAATAGAGTGTACATAGGGGTAGAAGTTGGAGAAGGCGTTAGTATAATAAAATATGTAAACACAAAAACAAAAATAAAAAAAGAAATTTTAAAAGAATATGAAGAAATAAAAGATGTTATATTGACAGAGGATATAAGTTTGTTAGAAAGCATAGGTGATTAAAATTTAGAAAAATTAGAATATTGATAATTAAAATTAGTGAAAGGATCTGTTAATATTTCACTTTCAAAAGTTTTAATAAAATCATGTGAATTAAAAGAGAAAGTAGTATCTCCAGTAAATTCGTGTAACACAGTAGTCAAATATATTTTAGAAGTAAAAGGGAGTAGTTGTTTATAAATATTTCCGCCACCGATAATAAAAACTTCTTTATCGGAATGTTGATATTTAGAAATAATAGAATCTAAATTATGTTCAATAGAAACATTAGGATGATCAAAAGAAAAATCTGTATTGTTAGTAATTACAATATGATGTCTGTTAGGTAGGACAAATGGTAAAGCGTTAAAAGTTTTACGTCCTACAATAATGGTATGATTAGTAGTAATTTTTTTAAAACGTAAAAGATCGTCTTTAATGTTCCATATAAGTTTATTGTTACAACCGATAACACCATTTTTAGAAACGGCTACGATGATAGAAAGCATAGTAATCTCCTTTTGGGTAAAAAAAAACATACAATAATAAATGTATGTTTTAAAAATATATTTAATTAAGCCATTTTGTTAACAGCTTTAGTTAATCTCGATTTTTGTCTACTAGCATTTTTTTTGTGATAAATTCCTTTGCTACAAGCCATGTCAATAGCTTTAATTGCAGGAACTAAGTTAGCTTGTGCAGTAGCTTTATCCTTATTATTGATAGCAGTTTGAACTTGCTTAACAATAGTTTTAGTTTTTGATTTAACCATTTTATTTCTTAAAGTTTTTTTAGCGATAACTTTAATTCTTTTTTTAGCAGATTTAATATTTGCCATAATGTGCGTACCTCCTATTATATTTGGTATTAGTATACCATAAAATTAAAAATTAATTTTACGATGACGGTATCGTAATCTATAACCTCTGAGCTAGGTTATTTAACAAAGATAAGTTTAAAACAAAAAAATGAAGAAGTCAACGAATATTATAAAAAAAGATAAAAATAATAATACTTATAGAGGAGGATAAAACATGGGAAGAAAGAAGATAAATAACTATAGAACAGATTTAGCGTTAGAAAACCATGAAAGTTTAGAAGGTGATAAGTTTGATGGTATAAAAATAACGATAGAAGATGATAATAAAAATAAAATTAAAACGACGTTAATAGAAGTTGAAAATAAAAAAGGTGAAGTAATTTTAGGGAAGGAAAAAGGTAAGTATATAACGATAGAAAGTAAGTATATGAGTAGTAGTAATAAAGATATACATGATAAGATAATAAAAGTAGGAAAGAAAAAATTAGAAGATATGATAGGTAAAGGAAAGAAAAAAGTATTAGTAGTGGGACTTGGCAATGAAAATGTTACACCAGATAGTTTAGGATCAAAAGTAATTTCGAAAATATTAGTTACGAGACATATAATAGACACTTTTGATGAGGAGTTGCAAAATAAAATAAGTAATGTAAGTGGGATAGCACCAGGAGTTATGGGGCAGACGGGATTAGATACGGTAGATGTAATAAAAGGTATAGTAGAAAAATTAAAACCAGATTTAATAATAGCGATAGATGCATTAGCGGGACGAGAAGTAAATAGAATAAATAATGTAATACAAATAACAGATACGGGAATAACGCCAGGTTCGGGAATAGGTAACAAAACGAAATCAATAAATGAGGAAACATTAGGAGTAAAAGTAATAGCTATAGGAGTGCCGACGGTAATAGATGCACCGACGTTAGTGAGAGATAGTATAAATATGATTATGAATAATATAAGAAAGGGTAGAGAGTTATTAATTAATAATAATGAATTTGAAAGTAAAGACGAAGATGAGCAGTTAGAAATAATTAAAGAGGGGATGAGTGAGAGATTAAAAGGGTTATTTGTAACGCCGAGGGAAATAGATCAAAATATAGAAAGGATAGGTAATATAGTAGCGAATATAATAAACATAAGTGTACATAAAGGTCTAAGTATAGAAGATATTAATTATTTTATGGAGTAAATTAATGAAAAATAATTAAAGGTATTGACAAAAAGTAAAAATAATAATATAAATAAAGTACAAGATGTGATTATTGCACGAAAAATAATCATAAACAATAAAAAGTGGAGGTATAAAAATGAACAAAAGTCAATTAGTATCAGCATTAGCCGAAAAGGTGGAAACAACGAAAAAAGAGGCGGAAGCGTTTTTAAAAGCATACGAAGAGGTAGTAAAAGAGCAAGTAAACAACGGAGAAAAAGTTCAAATAATAGGATTTGGAACATTCGAAAGAAGTGAAAGAAAAGAAAGAGAAGGAATAAATCCTAAAACAAAAGAAAAAATGAAAATACCAGCATCAAAAGGTGTTAAATTCAAAGCAGGAAAAGCATTTAAAGATTTATTAAACAATAAATAGAGCTTAAAGGATAAACGAAATTGTTTATCCTTTTTTTTATAAGGGGAGAGAGATGAGAATAGATAAGTATTTAAAAGTATCGAGGATAATAAAAAGAAGGACGGTAGCTAGTGATGCATGTGTAGGAGGACGTGTAAAAATAAATGGGACAGAAGCAAAACCGTCAAGTAAAGTAAAAGTAGGAGACGTAATAGAAATAACTATGGGAAATAGAACTACAAAAGTAGAAATTATAAATATAAAAGACACGACAAAAAAAGAAGAGGTGAAAGAAATGTATAAAATAGTATAAATAGTAATAATATACGAATAAGAGAAATATAATATAAAGAGTATAGGAGGAGCTATCATAATATATGATAGCTTTTTTAATTGTGATAGGAGGGATTGTGTGGAACATAAAATAGAGATGGTGAATAGGGAGTATATGGATGTTATAGGAGTATTAGATGTAATAGCGTTTAACGAGGAGGAGATATTGATAGAAACAGAGAAAGGGTTATTAATAATAAGAGGTATAAACTTACATATAAACAAATTAAATTTAGAGAATGGGGAATTGGCAGTTGAGGGGTATGTATATAGTTTAAGTTATGAGGAAACGATGGCAACAAAAAGTAAAGGTGTATTTAATAAAATATTTAAGTAGGTGTAAAAATGATATTGTCTGTATCGGAACAAATGGATTTATTCATCAAATGTTTACTGTTAGGTATATTGGTAGGTGTATTTTATGATAGTTTATCAATAGTGAGAAAAATATTTGTACATAATAAAATAACGGTAAACATAGAAGATTTAATATTTTGGATTTTAACGACATTTTTTGTATTTATAATGTTGTTAAAAATAAATGAGGGGGAAATACGAGAATATGCTGTAGCGGGAATACTAATAGGATATTTAATAAATAAAATGATTTTGAGTAAATATACAGTGAAGGTAGGAAGTATAATATTAGGATTTATAATAGAAGTCATAGTAAAGGTAATAGGAATAACGATATATCCATTAGAAGTAGTTTATAAGGTGTTAATAAAATTGTTAAAACCGAGTAAAAAGGCGATAATAGGAAGTAAGAAAGTATTGAAAAGAAGTAAAAAAAATGTAAGGATAAAAATTAGAAACGTGAAGAAGGAAATAAGAATACTAAAGACAAAAATATAGAAGAGGTGTATCATGTTAAACAAAAAAATAATATTGCTGTTGGGAGTGATGGCGATTATAATAATAAGAGTATTATTTATGACAGAAGTAGGGGGTTATGGAGAAGGAATAAAAATAAAAAAAAGGTTGGAAGAAGAAATAAAAATATTGGAAAGAAATATTGGAGATATAGAAAAACAATTAGAACAATTAGATTCGGATGAGTTTATAGAAAGAAAGGCAAGGGAACAGTTAAAATATAGCAAACCAAATGAATATGTATTTAGAATGCGAGAAAAGTAGAGATGATAAAATCATTTCTATTTTTTTGTTTTAATAAGTATGTGAGGAGAGGTGTTAAAAAGAAAAAATCCTAGTTTCTTCTATTATATATAAGTAAGTAAAAAACTTTTAAAAACTTTAGAAACTTTTATGAAAAAGTTCTTGCAAAAGTATAATAAGTAAGTTATAATTATTTTGTTGTGACATTAGGAGCTATGATGTAGAAGGTTAAAATCTTAGGAAGATAATTTCTGCTAGCGATGTTCAGTTCAAGAAACGGGCGACAATGGTCACTGTCAATATTAAAAGTGTGTATACATGGGTATGCTATGCTTTCATTGTGCAGTCACCGTCAAGTCGTACGTAATTAAGTGCGAAAGGGAGGGCGACTTTTTTTATGAGTAATCAAAAAATCAGAATTAGTTTAAAGGCATATGACCATAAGCTAATCGATCAATCAGTAACAAGAATTATCAAGACGGCAAAGAAATCAGGTGCAGAAATTTCAGGACCAATACCTTTACCGACAAAAAGAGAAATAATAACAATATTAAGAGCGGTACACAAGTACAAAGATTCAAGAGAACAATTTGAAATGAGAACACACAGAAGATTAATTGATATTTTATCAGTAAATCCTAAGACGGTTGAAGCATTAACAAGATTAGATTTACCAGAAGGTGTGGACATTACTTTAAAAATCAAATAATTACAGGGATTTACCCCTACGGTTTATATAAGAGAATAACCTTATATAACCTAGTATGATTTCTAACATAGTATATGGAGGAAATCCGCTGTAGAGTTTTAGGAGGTGCAGAGATGCAAAAGATGCAAAAAGCTATACTAGCTAAAAAGATAGGAATGACACAAATATTTGCAGACAATGGAGTATTAGTGCCGGTAACAGTTTTAGAAGCTGGACCATGTACGGTAGTACAAAAGAAAACAGTTGAAAACGATGGATATGATGCGATACAAGTAGGATTTTTAGATGCCAAAGAAAAAGGAACTAACAAGCCGAAAAAAGGTCACTTCGATAAAGCAGGAGTTTCGATAAGAAAAGTAATAAGAGAATTTAGATTAGAAGACACATCATCATATGAAGTAGGAACGGATATTTTAGCAGATGTATTTACAGCTGGTGAAAAAGTTGATGTAAGTGGAGTATCAAAAGGTAAAGGGTTCCAAGGAGCGATAAAGCGACACGGTATGAGTAGAGGACCGATGTCACATGGTTCAAAATACCATAGAGGGTTAGGATCGTTATCATCAGGAACAACACCTGGTAAAGTTAAAAAAGGTAAGAAAATGCCAGGGCATATGGGAAACAAAAAAATAACGATACAAAACTTAGAAATAGTTCGTACAGATGCAGACAAAAACTTAATATTAATTAAAGGAGCTGTTCCAGGAGCAAAAGGAACTGTCTTATTTATAAAAAATAGCGTAAAAGCATAAATAATTACGGAAGGAGGAAAAATAAATGGCAAATGTAGCAGTATATAATATGGACGGAAAAGAAGTTGGGAGCATGGAGCTTAGTGACAATGTTTTCGGATATGAGATAAATGAACATGTATTACATTTATCGGTAGTACAATACTTAGCTAACCAAAGACAAGGAACACAAAGTGCAAAAACACGTTCTGAAGTTAGAGGAGGCGGTAGAAAACCTTGGAAGCAAAAAGGTACAGGACGTGCAAGACAAGGTACAATACGTGCACCACAATGGAAAGGTGGGGGAGTAGTATTCGCACCTAAGCCAAGAAGTTACAAATTCAAGTTAAATAAAAAAGTTAAGAGATTAGCTTTAAAATCGGCTTTATCAGAAAAAATGAATGAAAATAAAATAATAGTTTTAGATGATTTAAAATTTAAAAACATCAAAACTAAAAATATGATTACTGTATTAGAAAATTTAAAGTTAAAAAAAGCATTAGTTGTAATAGATAATAATGATAAAAATGTTATGTTATCGACAAGAAATATACCAAATGTGAAAACGGCGGATATATCAACAATTAATCCTTATGACATTTTAAAATTTGATACGTTCGTAGTAACGAAAAGTGCAGTAGAGAAAATCCAGGAGGTATATGCATAATGGCAGACTTAAAATATTATGACATCATTATAAAACCAGTTATAACGGAATGTTCAATGAACATGATGACTGATAAAAAATATACTTTTTATGTACATCCAGATGCTACAAAAGTGCAAATCAAGCAAGCGGTAACAAAAATGTTTGATGGTGTTGAAGTAGAGAAAGTAAACACGATGAATGTAGTAGGTAAAGTAAAACGTCGTGGGTACACTAAAGGTAGAAGACCGGCAAGAAAAAAAGCAATTGTAAAATTAACAACAGCTAGTAAAGACATAGAATTATTCCAAGGAATGTAAATAAAAAGCGAAAGGAGTGAATAAAGGTGGGAATTAAACGATTTAAACCTTATACACCTTCAAGAAGACAAATGACAGTGTCAGACTTCTCGGAGATAACAAAAAGTACACCTGAGAAAAAACTTATTGTACATCTTAAGAGCCATTCTGGTAGAAATAACCAAGGTAAGATTACAGTGCGTCATAAAGGTGGAGGATATAAGAAGCAGTATAGAATTATAGATTTTAAAAGAAACAAAGATGGTATACCAGCTAAAGTAGTAGGTATAGAATATGATCCAAACAGAACATCAAACATAGCGTTATTAACGTATGTAGATGGGGAAAAAAGATATATATTAGCGCCAACAGGCTTAAAAGTTGGAGAAATGTTAATGAGTGGAGCGGATGCAGAGATTAAAATTGGTAATACGTTACCGATGGCAAACATACCTGTAGGTTCTAGCATACACAATATAGAAATGAAGCCAGAAAAAGGTGGACAGTTAGTGCGTTCAGCAGGAAATGTTGCACAATTAATGGCAAAAGAGGGTAAATATGCGACTGTAAGATTACCATCAGGAGAAATGAGATTATTACCTATAAATTGTAAAGCAACGATTGGACAAATCGGAAATGCGGAACATGAGTTAATAAATATAGGTAAAGCGGGTAAAAAACGTCATATGGGAATTAGACCTACAGTGCGTGGATCAGTAATGAATCCTAACGACCATCCACACGGTGGTGGTGAAGGTAAAGCACCAGTTGGACGTAAATCACCAAGTACACCTTGGGGTAAACCAGCATTAGGATATAAAACAAGAAAGAAAAATAAAGCATCTAATAAATATATAGTTCGTAAAAGATCTAAGTAATAATTAGAATTTTGAGAAGGAGGTAACTCATATGGCAAGGTCGTTAAAAAAAGGACCATTTGTAGATGATCATTTAATGAAAAAGGTAGAGAAGCAAAATGAGGCGGGGACAAAAGACGTTATAAAAACATGGTCACGTAGATCTACAATATTTCCAGAGATGATAGGGCACACGATAGCAGTACATGATGGAAGAAGACATATACCTGTTTATGTAACAGAAGATATGGTAGGACATAAATTAGGAGAATTTGCACTTACGAGAACTTATAGAGGTCACGGTAAAGATGCAGAGAAAAAATCTAAAATACGTTAATTTTTAGGGAAGGAGGTTTTTTATAATGGCAAAGGGACATAGAAGCCAAATTAAAAAAGCGAGAAATGCAGTAAAAGATAATAGAGCCAAAGCACACGTTAAGTTTGTGAGGTTATCAGATACAAAAGGAAGAATAGTATTAAATCAAATTAAAGGTAAAGATGTAGCAGAGGCGTTAGCGATAGTACATCATTCGCCAAGATATGCGTCAGATGTAATAGAAAAATTATTAAAATCAGCTATAGCGAATGCGGAACATAACCTAGGGTTAGATGTAAGCAAATTGTACGTTGAGGAAGTGTTTGCGAATCAAGGACCAACTTTAAAGAGAATACGTCCAAGAGCGCAAGGTAGAGCATATAGAATTATGAAAAAAATGTGTCATATGACAATCGTTTTAAATGAAAGATAAGGAGGGTTAGTATGGGTCAGAAGGTTAATCCACATGGATTGAGAGTAGGGATTATTAAAGGATGGGACTCTGTATGGTATGCAGAAAAAGACTTTAGTAAGTTTCTAATAGAAGACAACCAAATAAGAAAATTTATAAAGAAAGAACTTTATATAGCTGGAGTATCAAAAATTATGATAGCTAGAACGACAGATAAAGTTAAAATAAATATTTTTACAGCGAAGCCAGGTATAGTAATAGGAAGAAATGGTGCATCAATCCAAGCATTAACACTTAAATTACAAGATATGTCAACGCAAAAAGTATTTGTTAATATAGAAGAAATAAAAAGACCAGAATTAGATGCGACGTTAGTAGCAGAAGACATAGCTAGACAGTTAGAAAACAGAATAACATTTAGAAGAGCTATGAAAACTACTATGAATAGAACGATGAAAGCAAGAGCGCAAGGGATAAAAACGGCATGTTCGGGACGTTTAGGCGGAGCGGATATGGCGAGAACAGAACATTATAGTGAAGGAAGAATACCACTTCAAACATTAAGAGCTGATATCGATTATGGAGTAGCGGAAGCGGATACATCATATGGTAAAATCGGAGTTAAAGTTTGGATATATAAAGGTGAAGTACTTCCTACAGCTAAAGCTAAGAAAGAAGGGAGTGTTAAGTAGATGTTAATGCCAAAGAGAGTAAAAAGACGTAAGCAATTTAGAGGTCGTATGAGAGGTCGTGCTTTAAGAGGTAATAAAATCACTTATGGTGAGTTTGGTATAGTTGCGATGGAACCACATTGGATAACATCAAATCAGATCGAATCGGCACGTGTTGCTATGACAAGATATATGAAACGTGGTGGTAAAGTTTGGATCAAAATATTTCCAGATAAGCCAGTAACAAAAAAACCAGCAGAGGTACGTATGGGTTCTGGAAAAGGTGCACTTGATCATTGGGTAGCAGTAGTAAAACCAGGAAGAGTAATGTTTGAAATTGCAGGTGTAAGCGAAGAAGTAGCAAGAGAAGCGTTAAGACTAGCAGTGCATAAATTACCGATCAAATGTAAAATAGTAACAAGAGAAGATTTAGAAGGTGGTGATAGCGATGAAAACTAAAAAATACGTTGAAGAACTAAGAGGTAAAAACGTAGAACAATTAAAAGAAGACTTAGTGACGTTCAAAAAAGAATTGTTTAACTTAAGATTTCAAAATGCTACAAACCAATTAGATAATACAGCAAGAATAAAAGAAGTAAGAAAAAATGTTGCGAGAGTGCAAACGATAATAACACAAAAAGAGACAACAGTTTAAAAGAGTAAATAAAAAGGAAAGGAGGAATAGTTGTGGAAAGAAACCTTCGTAAAACAAGAATCGGGAAAGTAAAATCAAACAAAATGGAAAAAACGATAGTTGTTACAGTAGAAAACAACGTAAGACATCCACTTTACAAGAAAATTGTAAAGAAAACATATAAATTAAAAGCACATGATGAAAATAATGAATGTAATATAGGTGATACAGTTAAAGTTATGGAGACTAGACCATTATCGAAAGATAAAAGATGGAGATTAGTAGAGATAATAGAAAAAGCTAAGTAATACCTATAAAAAGGGAGGCATAATTATGATACAACAAGAATCTAGATTAGTTGTTGCCGACAACTCAGGTGCTAAAGAAATATTATGTATTAGAGTTTTAGGTGGATCAACTAGAAAGTTTGGAAATATAGGAGATACGATAGTAGCTACTGTTAAAAGTGCAACGCCAGGTGGAGTTGTTAAAAAAGGTGAAGTAGTTAGAGCAGTAATCGTAAGAACAAAAACAGGAGTAGGAAGAGAAGACGGTTCATATATCAAATTTGATGAGAATGCAGCTGTTTTAATAAAAGAAGATAAGAATCCAAGAGGTACACGTATATTCGGACCTGTTGCGAGAGAATTAAGAGCAAATAAATTCATGAAAATATTATCATTAGCACCAGAAGTACTATAAAGGGAGGTGTAACAATTGGCAACTAAAATCAAAAGAAACGATAAAGTTATAATCATTGCTGGAAAAGATAAAGGAAAAGAAGGAAAAGTATTACTAGTTAATCGTAAGAAAAACAGAGTAATAGTTGAAGGTGTTGGGATGATATCAAAACATCAAAAGCCAGGTGCTGGAAATGCGCAAGGTGGAATAGTTAAAAAAGAAGCTTCGATACATTTATCAAACGTTATGTTTTCACATAAAGGAAAAGCAACTAGATTAGGATATAAAATAGAGACATCTGAAAAAGATGGAAAAACGATAAAAGTTAAAAAAAGATTTGCCAAGACAACAGGCGAATTAGTTGACTAAATCGAAAGGAGGAAAAAGTTTTGGAGAAGAATCAATTAAGAGCGAGATATGAAGATGAAATAACAAAAGCGATGATGGAAAAGTTTTCATATAAAAACGCATTAGAAGTACCTAAGATTGAAAAAGTAGTAATAAATATGGGTCTAGGTGAAGCTAAAGACAATGTAAAAATAATTGACATAGCTGTAAAAGATTTAGAAATCATAGCAGGTCAAAAACCAATAGTAACAAAAGCGAGAAAATCTATAGCAGCGTTCAAATTAAGAGAAGGGATGCCAATAGGATGTAAAGTGACATTAAGAGGATACAAAATGTACAGTTTTGTAGATAGATTAATATCATTAGCATTACCAAGGGTAAGAGATTTCCGAGGGGTTTCAGCTAATAGTTTTGATGGTAGAGGAAATTACACATTAGGAGTTAAAGAGCAAATAATGTTCCCAGAGATTCAATATGAAAAAGTAGATAAAATAAGAGGTATGGACATAGTTTTCGTAACTACAGCTAACACAGATGAAGAAGCTAGAGAGTTATTAAAATTATTTGGAATGCCGTTTAAAAAATAAAGGAGGTAAGTATAGTGGCTAAAAAATCTATGATTGCAAAGCAAAAAAGAACACCAAAGTTTTCATCAAGAGCATATACAAGATGTGAGATATGCGGAAGACCACATGCAACATTAAGAAAATTTGGAATATGCCGTATTTGCTTCCGTGAATTAGCATATAAAGGACAAATACCAGGAGTTAGAAAAGCTAGCTGGTAGGAAGGAGGGTTTTAAAATGTCAATGAGTGATCCAATAGCAGATATGTTAACAAGAATAAGAAATGCGAACATGGCAAAACATGATACAGTTTTAATTCCATCATCAAAGATGAAATTAGAAATAGTTAACATATTATTAAACGAAGGTTTTATAAATAGTTATGAGGTAATAGAAGATGGTGCTAAGAAAACGATAAGTGTTACTTTAAAATATGGAGAAACAAAAAACGATAAAGTAATAGAAGGAATAAAAAGAATTTCTAAGCCAGGATTAAGAATATATGCGGACAGTGATAACTTACCAAGAGTACTAGGAGGATTAGGAATCGCGATAATGTCAACGAACAAAGGTGTAATAACAGTTAAAGAAGCTAAAAAACACGGCGTAGGCGGGGAAGTAATAGCATACGTTTGGTAGAGAAAACAATAGGAGGTGCAGAACGTGTCAAGAATAGGAAGATTGCCAATATCTATACCAGAAGGAGTAGATGTTAAAATTGATGATACTAATTTCATAGTAGTAAAAGGACCAAAAGGAACTTTAGAAAGAAAATTAGTAGATGACATGAATATCGCAATGGAAAACAATGAAATAGTAGTTACAAGACCATCAGATTTAAAAAGACATAAATCGTTACATGGTTTAACGAGAACGTTAATATTTAATATGATAGTTGGAGTAACAGAAGGATACACAAAAAAATTAGAAATTAATGGTGTAGGATATAGAGCAGCAAAGACAGGGAACAAACTTAACTTAACGTTAGGATATTCACACCCTGTAGATATGGTAGATCCAGAAGGTGTTACATCAACATTAGATGGTTTAACAAAGATAACTATATCAGGAATAGATAAAGAAAAAGTTGGACAATATGCGGCTGAAATCAGAGCAAAGAGACCACCAGAGCCATATAAAGGTAAAGGTATCAAATATGCTGATGAACATATAAGACGTAAAGTTGGTAAGACGGGAAGTAAATAGATAAAGGGGTGAAAAGGAAATGATAAGAAAGCCTAATCGTAAGATAGCAAGAGAAAAGCGTCACTATAAGTTACGTAATTTTCTATCTGGAACAACGGAAAAGCCAAGATTAGCAGTATATAGAAGTAATATGCACATGTACGTACAGTTAATAGATGATGTTAAACAAGTTACGATAGCACAAGCGTCAACACTTGATAAAGAAGTGAAGAGCCAGCTTGAGAAGACTAACGATGTTAATGCGGCGACAGTAGTAGGTAAAGTAGTAGCTACTAGAGCATTAGCAAAAGGTATAGATACAGTAGTATTTGACCGTGGTGGATATAAATATCATGGTAAAGTAAAAGCTGTAGCAGAAGCTGCACGTGAAGCAGGATTAAAATTCTAAGTAAGGAGGGAAAACTTTGAAAAAAATAGATGGACAAAGCATGGATCTTAAAGACAAAGTAGTTAACATAGGACGTGTTACTAAAGTTGTTAAAGGTGGTAGAACATTCAGATTCACAGCGCTAGTAGTAGTGGGAGATGAAGATGGGCATGTAGGAGTAGGTCTTGGAAAGTCATCAGAAATACCAGAAGCAATACGTAAAGGTAGAGAAGATGCTAAAAAGAATCTAATATATATAGATCGTAATGAAGACGATAGTATTCATCATGATACACTAGGTAAATTTTGTAGTTCAACGGTTTTATTAAAACCAGCTAGAGAAGGTACTGGTGTAATAGCAGGTGGAGCGACTCGTGCTGTTTTAGAGCTTGCAGGAATAAGAAATATTAGAACTAAGTCATTAGGATCTAATAACAAGCGAAACGTAGTTTCAGCGACTATGGCGGGGTTACAAGGAATTGTATCACCAGAACAAGTAGCTAAAAAACGTGGAAAAACGGTAGAGGAAATTCTAGGTTAAGGAGGACTATACTGTGTCAAAACAAATTAAAATAACATTAGTTAAATCAACAATAGGTTCAAAACCAAATCATAAAAAAGTAGTAAAAGCGTTAGGACTTAATAAAACTAATTCTTCAGTAGTGCAAAAAGACAACGAAGCGACAAGAGGTATGATAAACAAAGTAGTACACCTTGTTAAAGTAGAAGAAGCATAAAAAAAAATAAGGAGGTGTATGGAATGAACTTAAACGAGTTAAAGCCAGCGAAAAGGTCAAGAAAAAATAATTTTAGACGTGGACGTGGACATGGTTCTGGAAATGGTAAAACGGCCGGTAAAGGTCATAAAGGTCAAAAAGCACGTTCTGGTGGAAAATCAAGACCAGGATTTGAAGGTGGACAAATGCCTTTATATAGAAGACTACCAAAAAGAGGATTTAAATGTAGAAATTCTAAACATATAATAAGTGTTAATTTATTGCATTTAGATGTATTTGAAGAAGGAACAGTAGTTGATATAAAAGCATTACAATCAAAAGGGTTAGTAAGTAATCCAAGAGATGGTGTTAAAATTTTAGGTGAAGGTGAAATAACTAAAAAATTAACGGTAAAAGTAAACTACTTTAGTAAATCTGCTGTAGAAAAAATAGAATCTGCAGGTGGCAAAGCAGAGGTGATCTAATTGCTTAAAGTATATAAAAATGCGTGGAAGATAAGAAGTGTAAGAAAGAAGATGATGTTTGTATTGATGATACTAGCTATTTATAGACTAGGTTCACACTTACCGTTGCCAGGTATATCGCTAGCTACGGTAGCTATGATAAAAGAGATGCAATCACAAGGAAACACTTTATATTCTTTAATAGCTGGTGGAGGAATGGCCTCTATATTTGCACTAGGGATAGGACCATACATTACGTCATCAATAATAATGCAGTTATTAACTGTAGCAATAACACCACTTGAGCAACTTAAAAAAGAGGGTGAAGAAGGGCGTAAAAAAATAAACCAGTACACAAGAGTGCTAGCTGTAGGGTTAGCATTTGTACAGGCGTTAGGTATGGTATTTTCTTTAAGAGATTATTTTACTCATCCAGAAATATTAACGTATATAATGGCGACTATGTCAATGGTAGCAGGAACAATATTTATAATGTGGATGTCAGAGTTAGTAAATGAAAAAGGAATAGGAAATGGAACATCGTTTATAATATTTGCGAACATAATGTCAGGATTACCAAGAGGGGTAGTTATGTTAGTAAATAATGTATTAGAAAATGGAATAGTAGGGTATATAACGACAGGATTATTGTTAGTAGTATTTGTAATAATAATAATGTTCGTAGTTAGGATACAAGGGGGGGAGAGACAAATCCCGATTAAGTATTCAAAGAGAGATGGGTCACGTAAATCTTTTGTATCAGACAAACAATATATGCCAATGAAAGTAAATATAGCAGGAGTTATGTCAATAATATTTGCTGTATCTATATTACAATTTCCGATGGTTTTAAATCAGTTATTAAATAATTCAACAATCACGAGAGTAAGTGAAATATTAGATATGAATAAACCGACAGGTGCATTAATATATGTAGTATTAATATTCTTTTTCACATTTTTCTACACATCGTTTGCAATCAACCCAGTGGAGATGGCGGAGAACATGAAGAAAAATGCAAGTTTTATACCAGGGGTGAGACCAGGCAAACCGACTATAGAATATTTTGATAGAACAATAAATAGATTATCGTGGATAGGTGCATCATTTTATTCAGTAATAGCGATAACACCTATATTATTACAATGGATATTTAGAATACCGGTAGGTTTTGGGGGAACTACGTTACTAATCGTAACGGGAGTTTGTTTAGAGCTGGTTAAACAAATGGAAGCACAATTATTAAATAGACACTACGGTGGATTTTTAGATTAATAGTATGGTAAAAAGTCGTGCAGAGATGTACGACTTTTTTTATTAAACAAGCAAAGTAAAAAGAGTTTAAAAAAAGCAATAAAAATAGTATTATATAAAAGTAGATAATAAAGTAAATAATAAAATAAAAGATGTATAAAGGAGAAAAAATGAAATTATTAATATTTGGTGCACCAGGGGCGGGAAAAGGAACACAAGCAAAATTAATATGTGAGAAACTAAATATAGAACATATATCGACAGGTGATTTAATGAGAGCGGAAGTTAGAGAAGGGACAGAGTTAGGAAAAGAGTTAGATGCAATAATGTCAAGAGGAGATTATGTGTCAGATGATACGACGTTTGAGTTATTAAAGAAAAAGTTAACAGGAAAAGTATTAGAGGAAGGATTTTTATTAGATGGGTATCCAAGAACTATGGAACAAGTTAAAATGTTAGAAAAAATAGTAGGAGAGGTAGATAAAGCTATAGAGATACAAATAGATAATGAAGCAATAATAAAAAGATTAAGTACAAGACGAGTGTGTGATAGTTGTGGGAAAATATATAATGCTGTAACAGATGGGTTAGAAAAGGGAGATCAATGTAAAACATGTGAAGGGAAATTGTATCAAAGAAAAGATGATACAGAAGAGGCGATAAAAATAAGATTAGAAACATATGAAAAATCTACAAAACCATTAATAAACTATTATGAAAATAAAGGACAAATATTATCAGTAGATGGAGCAGGAACAGTAGAAGAAGTAAACAAAATAATATTAAAGAAATTAGGGGTGTAAAATGTCAATAATAATAAAAAGTGAAGCCGAAATAAGTGAAATGTTAAAAGCATGTAAAATAACGGCAAGGGCTCATGAAGAAGTAAATAAATATGTAAAAGTTGGAGTAACGACGTTAGAACTTGATAAAATAGCAGAAGACTATATAAGAAGTCAAGGAGCTGTTCCAAGTTTTAAAGATTATAATGGGTATAAAAATACGATATGTGCATCTGTAAATGAAGAGGTAGTACACGGTATACCTAGTAAAAGAAAATTATTATCAGGTGATATAGTAGGAATAGATATAGGTGCATACTATAGAGGATACCATGGAGATTGTGCGAGAACGTTAGGAGTAGGAGATGTTAGCGACGAGGCATTAACACTAATATCTGTAACAAAGCAAAGTTTTTATGAGAGTATAAAGTATGCGAAATTAGGAAATAGACTATATGATATTTCAGGAAGAATAGAGGAGTACGTAGTTGAGAATGGTTATAGTGTAGTAAGAGACTTTATAGGACATGGAATAGGGAGAGACTTACATGAGAAGCCAGAAATACCACATTATAAAATGCCAATAAGAGGAGTGAGATTAATGAAAGGTATGACACTTGCGATAGAACCTATGATAAATGAAGGGGCGTATGGTGTTGAAGTGTTAGGAGATGGATGGACGGCGGTAACAAGAGATAGAAAATTATCGGCACATTATGAAAACACAATAGCGATAACAGATGGAGAGCCGTTAATAATGACTGAGTTATAGGAAATAAAGTTAATAATTGAGACCTAAGAGGAGTGTACAATGAAAAAATTAAAATTTATAGATATTTGTGCAGGAATTGGAGGGGGAAGGTTAGGATTAGAGGAAAGTGGTTTTGAATGTGTAGGACATAGTGAAATAGATAAAATAGCATCAGAAGTTTATTCTATGTTTTATAATGATGAAAATAACTATGGCGATTTAACAAAAATAAACATTAGCGATATACCAGAGTATGACATTTTGATTGGAGGATTTCCGTGCCAGACGTTTTCAATAGTTGGTAAAAGAGAAGGATTAGATGATGATAGAGGTCAAATTATATACGGCATACTAAAAATTTTAGAGAAGACAAAACCAAAATATTTTATATTAGAAAATGTAAAAGGATTAATAAACCATAATAAAGGAAGTAGTATAAAAATTATAATAGAGGAATTAAAAAACATTGGATATAACGTAGAATATAAAGTATTAGATAGTAAAAACTTTGGCACACCACAAATGAGAGAAAGAGTTTATATAGTAGGTGTGAATAAAAAAATAAAAAGTAAAAATTTTTTATGGTCTAATGAAAAATCAGAAGTGATGGTTAAGGATTTTTTAGATGATAGTAATGAGAATAATTTAGATATTAAAAATAAGACGTTCCAAAAGTATTTAAACAATAAATATAATGTAGGTAAATATAATATAGAAGAAATACTAAAAACAGATTATTTAATTTTAGATACGAGACAATCAGATTTAAGAATATATGAAAATAGAGTACCAACATTAAGAGCGGGAAGACATGGCATATTGTACACGAGAAAAGGGAAGTTAAAAAAACTTTCTGGAAAAGAAGGGTTAAGACTACAAGGTTTTCCAGAACATATAATAAAAAAAATAGACAGTGTAAAGTTATCAGAAACAAAAATTTTATCGTTAGTGGGAAATGCTATGACAGTCAATGTAATAAATGAAATTGGTAAGTCCATAGAAAGTATAGAGAAAGATAGAGAGCAGTTAATAATGACGGAGTTGTAGGGAAAATAAAAAAGGTAAAAAAATAAAAAAAGTGTAGATTTTTTTAAATATAAATGTTATTATAATAGTTGCGGTATGGATTTATTATAATTTAGTATTAGTTTTGGAGTGGATAGTATGTTTACAAGAGGGCAAGTAGTAATATGTAAATGTGGAAGAGACAAGGCTTATCCGTTCTTAGTAAAAATGGTGGATAAGGAATTTGCTTATATCGTAGATGGTAAAAGACGTAAGTTGGATAAACCAAAGAAAAAGAAGTTTATGCATTTACAAAAGACAAACTATGTTGATGAGGCTATAAAAAGCAAAATTGATAAAGGTGAGTATTTATTAGATTCAGATATTAGGAAGGCTTTGGAACCATATAAAAAAGAAAGTAAGGAGGATTAAGCTTGGCAAAAAATGATGAAATAGAATTAGAAGGAATAGTAGTAGAAAAATTACCAAATGCAAAGTTTCAAGTTGAGTTAGAAAATGGACATAAAATAATAGCACATATTTCTGGAAAATTAAGAATGCATTACATTAAAATAATAGCAGGAGATAAAGTGTTAGTAACGATGTCACCATATGACTTAACAAAAGGAAGAATTACTTGGAGAGCAAAGTAATAGAAAGGGGTGCACTATGAAAGTTAGACCATCAGTAAAACCAATGTGTGAAAAATGTAAAATAATAAAAAGAAAAGGAATAATAAGAGTAATATGTGAAAATCCTAGACACAAACAAAGACAAGGCTAATAATATTATAATGATAAATTAATGTGGTTAAAAAGGGTAACACCCTAGAAGGCTATCGAAAGAAATAATACCGCGAAGAAGAAATTAATAATTAATGGAGGTGTAGTAGCAATGGCACGTATAGCAGGAGTAGATTTACCGAGAGAAAAACGTGTTGAAATCGGATTAACTTATATTTTTGGTATCGGACGAAATGTATCTAAAGCAGTATTATTAGAGACAGGTATAGATAAAAATATTAGAATCAAAGATTTAACAGAAGACGAATTAAATAAAATTCGTAAAGCAATAGAGAATTATAGAATCGAAGGGGATTTAAGAAGAGAAATAGCGTTAAATATTAAAAGATTATCTGAAATCGGCTGTTACAGAGGAATCCGTCATAGAAGAGGACTTCCTGTTAGAGGACAAAAAACGAAAACAAATGCAAGAACGAGAAAAGGTCCAAAGAGAAGTATAGCTGGTAAAAAGAAATAATTAAAGAAGGAGGACTATAAGATGGCTAAAAAAGCTGTTAAGAAAGTAACACGTAGACGTGCTAAAAAAGTTGTTGATCGTGGGCAAGCGCATATACAATCAACATTTAACAATACAATAATAACAATAACAGATACACAAGGAAACGCGTTATCATGGGCAAGTGCAGGACAATTAGGATTTAAAGGTTCTAGAAAAGCTACACCATATGCAGCACAACAAGCAGGTGAAGCGGCAGTAGAAAGAGCGAAAGTATATAGTTTAAAATCAGTAGAAGTATTTGTAAAAGGTCCAGGATCAGGAAGAGAAGCAGCAATAAGATCATTACAAGCGGCAGGATTAGATGTAACGATGATAAAAGACGTTACACCAGTTCCACATAACGGTTGTAGACCACCAAAACGTAGAAGAGTATAATCGAAAGGAGGATTAATAGTATGGCAAGAGATATGACACCAGTTTTAAAGAAATGTAGATCTTTAGGACTAGAGCCAAGTTTACTAGGAGTTAATAAAAAACCTTCAAAGAAAAAACCAAGAGAAGGAAGAAAAGTTAGCGAATACGGAGTACAACTTAAAGAAAAACAAAAAGTTAAATTTGTATATGGAGTTTTAGAAACTCAATTTAGAAATTACTATAAAAGAGGAACTAAAATGCAAGGAACAGCAGGGGATAACTTATTAAAATTATTAGAAGTTAGACTTGACAATGTAGTGTATAGATTAGGACTTGCGAGAACGAGAGTAGAAGCAAGACAAATATGTAGACATAACCACATTTTAGTAAACGGTAAAAGAGTTAACATACCATCATATAGCGTTAAGCAAGGTGACGTAATAGAAGTATGTGCAAAATCAAAATCAAAATCAGCACAAAGATTTAAAGATATTTTAGAAGTATCTTCAAATAGACCGGTACCAGCATGGTTAGCAGTTGATAAAGATAATCTTAAAGGTACTGTAAATCATATACCATCAAGAGATGAAATAGATTTACCAGTAAATGAAACACTAATTGTTGAATTATATTCTAAATAATCAGCGTTATAGGTCATTGGTTATTTATTTAATACAATTAGAGGAGGTATGTAATGTTAGGATTTGAAAAACCTCGTATTGAAGTTGTTGAGATTTCTGATAGTGGTGACTACGGTAAGTTTGTAGTAGAACCTTTAGAAAGAGGATATGGTTTAACACTAGGTAACTCATTAAGAAGAATATTATTATCATCATTACCAGGTATAGCTATAAGTAATGTTAAGATAGAAGGTGCGTTACATGAGTACGGAACACTTGAATATGTTAAGGAAGACGTATCAGAAATAATACTAAACCTAAAACAAGTAGCCTTTAGATATGAAGGAGACGATGAAGAGAATTTTGAACCTGTAACAGCAACAATCGAAGTAGCTGGTGAAGGAATTGTAAAAGCTAGCAATA
Source organism: uncultured Clostridia bacterium (assembly GCA_947313885.1). Taxonomy (GTDB): domain Bacteria; phylum Bacillota; class Clostridia; order Lachnospirales; family CAMZNU01; genus CAMZNU01. Next base: position 36,240 of record CAMZNU010000011.1, read on the forward strand.
TAAAAATCAACCCAGATATTGAAGTAGTAAATGGAGATTTAGAAATAGCGACATTAACAGATGCTAAATCAAAATTATTTATTGACTTAATAGTTAAAAAGGGAAGAGGATATGTAACAGAAGAGAAACATAAGAAAGATGTGAACACAGTAAGAATGATACCATTAGATACATCATTTACGCCGATAAGACGTATAAATTTTAATGTAGAGAATACTAGAGTAGGTCAAGTAACCGATTTAGATAAATTAACGTTAGAAGTGTGGACAGATGGTAGTATGAAATCTAACGAGGCAGTAAGTTATGCATCAAAAATATTAAGTGAACACTTAAATATTTTTACACAGTTATCAGACATTGGCGAAAAAGTTGAAGTTATGATAGAAAAAGAAGTAAGTGAAAAAGAAAAAATATTAGTAATGACAATAGACGAGTTAGACTTATCAGTGAGATCACATAATTGCTTAAAACGTGCTGGAATAAATTCAGTAGAAGAATTGACTAGTAAAACAGCAGAAGACATGATGAAAGTAAGAAATTTAGGAAATAAATCTTTAGAAGAAGTAATGAATAAGATGAAACAACTAAATCTTACATTTGCAGAAAACAAACAATAATAAAAAGAGAAGGAGGTTTTAGTGTGGCAGGTTATAGAAAATTAGGACGTACAAGTCCGCAAAGAAAAGCAATGCTTCGTAACTTAACAACTAACCTTTTATATAATGGTAGAATAAAAACAACTGAAACTAGAGCTAAAGAATTAAGAAAAATGGCAGAAAAATTAATTACTCTTGCAGTTAAAGAGCAATCAAATTTTGAAGAAGTTACAGTTAAAACTAAAGTTGCTAAAAAAGATGCAACTGGTCGTCGTATAAAAGAAGTTGTAAATGGTAAAAAAGTTACAGTATTTGAAGAGGTAGATAAAACAATTAAAAAAGATTTACCAAGCAGATTAAATGCTAGAAGAAAAATATTAAGTGTTTTATATCCAGTAACAGAAGTTCCAGCAGATGGTAGAAAAGTTCGCCAGAACACAGTTAAAGTAGATATGGCATCAAAAATGTTTGATGAAATAGCTCCTAGATATACTGATCGTAAAGGTGGATACACAAGAATAGTTAAATTAGGTCCGAGAAAAGGTGACGGAGCTGAGGAAGTTATAATTGAATTAGTTTAAAACTTGCAGGAAAATATAATTAAAAAAGGAGAAGGCGTAGTCTTCTCCTTTTTTAAAAAAGTTAAACAAAAGGTATTAAAGTAGTTGTAAATGAACTAACGTATTTACTTACTGTGGTATATTGTGCAACAATTAGTAAAGAATATAATAAAAGGTAGAGAGTATTTAAAAATAAAAAAATGTGGTAGAGGATATTTAACAATAAAAGAATTACAAAAGTTATGAATTAATATAAACCATAAAAGAAATAGGAACTAATAAAATGCAGAGGGAGTAAAAATGAAAACAAAAATTACAATAATAATAATATCAACAATGTTATTGTTAGCAAATTTAACGATATTACATAGTAAAGAAGTAGGCGGGATACCGATATTTATGTACCATATGATTACAGATGATACGCCTAAAAATCCAAATAGTGAATATTTATATGTATCACCAGAAAATTTTGATATGCAATTAAAAAAAATGCATGATTCAGGGTATAAAACTATTACTTTTGATGAGCTATCAAAATCAATAGAAAAGGATTTTAAATTACCAGATAAGAGCTTTATAATTACATTTGATGATGGATACTTAAATAATTATACAGAAGCTTTTCCAATTTTAAAAAAATATGACTATACGGCATATATAGGAATAACAAGTAAGGTAATAGGTGATCCAGACATTTATGAGTTAGAATATTTTAATTATGACCAAGCAAAGGAAATGCTAGAAAGTGGTGTAATAAAATTTACAAATCATACGTATAGCCATAAAGATTTATCAAAACTAAGTGAAGAGGAAATTTTATTTCAAATTACTAAAAGTCGAGAAGATATTTATAATAATTTAGGAGTGTATACGGATGTGTTAACTCTACCATTTGGGTATACGTCACAAAGGGTACAAAAAATAATAAAAGATGAAGGATATAAAGTATCAATGCGTACGACGGGAAAAATTAAACCAGTAAAAACGAAAGAAGATTTATTAGCATTATATAGAATAACAATTACAAATGAACATAATTATAATAATATTTTAGATTTAATAAATTCTAAATTAAAATAAAAATAGTTAAAAATAAAACCTTATTAACACATAAAAATGTGTTAATAAGGTTTTATTTTGGTTTAAAGAAAAGATAGATTTTGTAACTATAGAAAAGAAATATAAAGAAGAACAGGAAAAATAAATAAGATATTGATTTTAGGAGCTGGAAAATTATTAAGAAAGATATAAAAGAAGTATGTAGACTTTTAGATATAAAGAAATAAAAAATACACAATTTGTTTGAGAGAGTTAAATGAATTGTATATTAAATAATAGTAGTGTAAAATATAAACAATAGTACACAAAAAAGAGTGTATAAATATTTATAAATGTTAATAAACGTGTCAATAATAAAAGTTATAAACAGTCTACGGGGGAAATAAGATGATATTAGAATTTGAAATAGGTGGGTTTAAATCATTTAATGAGAAAAAAACTATATACTTTACGCCTCTTAAAAACACGCGACTTAAAAATAGTAAGTTTGAAAATAACTATTATATTGGTAAAAAACATAAGGCTATGAAATCATCAGTTATATTAGGGGATAACGGTTCTGGTAAAAGCAACTTACTAGAAGGGATAAAATTCCTAAAAAATATGATAACAATAGTAAATGATAGTGGAGAAATTATAGGTAATGACAAACTAAATAAAAAAAGCAAAAACGTATACTTTAGAATTGATGTATTAACAAAAGATGATACGTTTTTTAGTTATGAAATAAAATTTAATCAACAAAATATAATAAAAGAAACGTTAAAAAAAGAAAATGATTTAATTTATACTTTTGATTCTTCAGACTTAAAAAAAGAAAATAGAGTACATATAGGAGAAAAAGCAACTATAACAAAAGAACGAAGAATATATGATAGTAAAATAATAGATGGTGATGAAGCTGGAAAGTTAGAAATATATCAACCAGTTATTTTTAAACTTAATATGAGTAAAAACATAAAAGAAATAGGAATGTTTTTAGATGAAATAAGAAATATAACGGTAGATACAGGAAAAACAGAAGATATATATAAAATAACAGAAAAACAAAAAATAAATTTAGAAAAAAATGAAGAGTTTATAATTGGTATATTAAAAAATTTAGATGAAAGTATAAGCGGAATAGGTTTTCTTAATTTTAGTGATGATACATTTGAAATATTAATAAGAAGAGAAGATATACAGTATAAAAATATTAGCTATCCAATGAATGAAATAGAAAAAAGAGTAAAAGAAATAGAGTTATATAAAATATGGATAGAAGCACTAGAGCAAAGAGAAAAGGTAATAACTATGTTTAAGGAAGTAGCGTTAGGTGAGGAAAAAATAGAGTCATATGATAAAAAAATAGAGTCGTATGATAAAGGAATAGAGTCATGTAAGAAAAAAATAGAGTTGTGTATGCAAGACGTATCCACATGTTATAAAGAAATAGACCCGTATATAGAAGAAATAAAAAACACTGAGTACGAAGAAAAGTTAGAAAAAGAATTAAAAGATAAAGCTATAAAGTATTATAAAGATGAAGATAAAAACATATTTAAAAACTTAATTTTATCAAGACCAGATATGGACAATAGACATATAAAATTAGAATCTACAGGAATAAGAAAAATAATAAACCTATTTGAGGAATTAATAAAATTTAAAGAAGGTGGAGTTTTATTAGTAGATGAATTAGATTCATCAATAAGTACTAGAGGGCTATTAATAACTATTACAGATTTTATAAACATAGAGGAAAATAAAAAAGGTCAATTAATAATGTCATCGCATAACAGTGCAATAATAGATGATGTATTTAAGGCAGAGCAAATATATATAGTAGAGAAAAATGCAAAAACATTAGAATCCGAAATAACAGCATTAAGTGATTTTAAAAAAATAGATAAAGTTCAAAACCGTTCAGATACGTATATTGGAGGAGGTTTTAAACTATAATGGGTAGAGGCGAAAAACAAAAAAATATAAAAGATAGTTTAAAGAAAGGAAAAGGAAAAGCAGAAGTATCAAAAAAGGAAATACACCTTTTAGTAGAAGGCAAAACAGAAGAAAGTTTTTTTAAGGTAATGAAAGATATAGAAAAAATAAACATAAAGAAAATTATAATTGTAGGTGGTGTATATGAACCAGCTTTAAAAAATATTAAAAATATTAAAAAAAAAATGACAGGTAGCAAAGGAAAACAAAATATAATATTAGTAGTTTTAGATTTAGACAATGAAGAAAAAAATGATGGAATGACAGAAGAGAAGTTAAATGAAAAACTAAAAAATATAATTAACTATTTAGAAGATGACAACGACTATAACAACATATTTTTCACATACAAAAATTTTGAAACCTTTTTAGCAAAATGTATAGATGAAGAGAAAATAGGTAAGTGGAATAACATAGATACAAAGAAAATAAAAAGTGATCCAATGATTTACAGTAAAGTAATGAGAAATGGAACTATAGAAAATGCAGAAAAATCTTTTAATGAAAATAATTTGTACTACAAAAAGAAAGACTTTGAAAAAGCCAAACCAAAAAAAGAAAATATATCAAAAATCCAAAGTGGGTTAACTTACATAGTAGAGTATATAGAAAAAATAAATGAGAGTAATAGTAATGAAGTAGTTAAAAATAGATAAAAAACATATATTATAGGAGGATTTTATGAATATTAAAGTAGTTAAAGATTATGGGAAAGTATATGACAATTACGTAATGCCAAAGTTTGAAAAAGGTGTAGTAGTTTATGAAGATCTTGAAAAAGAGGCAAAAGAGATTTTAGAAGCAACGATTAAAAAAGAAAATTTCACAGGTAAAAAAGGTAAAACAATTAGCTGTAAAGTAATGCACAAAGGTAAATTAGTTAATATAACGTATGTAGGATTAGGTAAAGAAGATGAATTAAAACCATATGAAGTTATAGAGTCATTTTATAAAGTGTTAAAAAGTGTTAAAGGTGATGTATTAATAAATAAAAGTAGTGTAAAAATATCATACGTTGTAGAAGCTATAAACTATAGCCAATATAAATTTGATAAGTACAAAACAGAAAAAGAGAACAAAGAAAATGAAGAAAATAAAAAAGAAGTAAGTTTTGATATATTTACTAAAAAAGATGAGGATATTAAAGAAGGTGTAGTATTATCAGAATCAGTAATGATAACAAGAGATTTAATAAATGAACCAGCTAACGTAATATACCCAGAAACTTTAGCGAAAGAAACAGAAAGATTAGGAAAAAAATATGGCTTTGAAGTAGAAGTACTTGATGAAGAAAAAATAAAAGAGTTAAAGATGGAATCATTTTTAGCAGTAGGAAGAGCGGCAGAAAAAAGACCAAAGTTTATAATTATGCGTCATGTAGGTGATAAAGAAAATAAAAAAGATATATATGGATTAGTAGGAAAAGGTTTAACATATGATACAGGTGGATTATCATTAAAACCAAGTACAGGAATGAAAGATATGAAAACAGATATGGGAGGAGCAGGAACGGTTATAGGAACGATGTGTGCTATTGCTAGAATGAACCTTAAGAAAAACGTAGTAGCAGTAATACCAGCATGTGAAAATTCTATAGGTGGAAATGCATATAGACCAGGAGATATTATAGGATCAATGGCAGGTAAAACTATAGAAGTAGATAATACAGATGCAGAAGGTAGATTAACGTTAATAGATGGAGTACACTATATAATAAAAAATGAAGGTGTAAAAGAAGTAATAGACGTTGCAACGTTAACAGGTGCGGTATTAGTAGCATTAGGATCAACGACAACAGGGGTATTATCAAATAATGATGATATGTATAAACAATTAGAAAATGCGTCAGAAGAAATAGGGGAGAGAGTTTGGAGATTACCGAATTTCCCAGAATATAAAGAACTGTATAAATCTAAGGTAGCAGACTTAAAAAATTCAGGTGGAAGATATGCAGGCTCGATTACAGCAGGAATGTTTATAGGTGAGTTTGTAGGAGACACACCGTGGATGCATTTAGATATAGCGGGAACATCAGCGACAAGTAAGCCGTATGGTTACTATGAATATGGTGCAACAGGGCAATGTGTTAGAACGCTATACAATTACTATTTAAATAAATAGAAACAAAAAAAGCCGTAAGGCTTTTTTTATTTCTTCCAAAAACTACTCTTGAAAATGTATACAAAATACTATAAAATAAATACAAATACGGAGGATGAAGATGGCTAAATTATATTTTAAGTACGGAACAATGGGAAGCGGTAAAAGTTTAGATTTAATAAGAACATACTATAATTATAAGGAAAGAGGGTTAAGTCCCCATTGTTTTAATTCGGGAGTAGATACAAGAAGTAAAGAAAATTACATAGAATCAAGAACAGGTGATAAATTAAAAGCAAAAATAATAAATACAGAAGATGATATAAAACAATTGTTTAATAGATTTTCTTTAGAAAATTGTTCAGTTATTTTAATAGATGAAAGTCAGTTTTTAACGGCGAAACATATAGACGATATAAAAGATTTCATAATGGAAAAAGATATATCAGTTTTATGTTATGGATTAAAAACAAATTTCACGTCAAAGTTATTTGATGGTTCAAAAAGATTAATAGAAATATCAGATGTACAAGAAGAGATAAAGGGGATTTGTTGGTGTGGAAAAAAGGCAACCCAAAATGCAAGGGTGGTAAGAGGTAATGTTGTATATACTGGAGAAGAAATACAAATTGGTGGTAATGAAAGTTATGTGCCTTTATGTTTTAAACATTATAGAGAAGGAAAAGTAAAAGCGGATATAGAAAAATAATGTATATAAAAAAGGTAGTTATGCTTTGTCATAATTACCTTTTTTATTATGTAATAATTTAAAATGTTTTTTTTAATAGAGGTAGATAATAGTTCGAATATGACCAATGAGCCTAAAATAAGAAGATTAAAACAAGGCATATTTATAATAAAATAATATGTTTTAACTGTAGAAAGGATATTATAGAATTTTAACTTTATTAGTAGTAAACCTTTAATAATATTTTAAAACCACAAGTTAATAGTATATGTCATTTTAAAATATTCAAATATATAACAATGAGGCTATAATAAAAAGATGATGTACAAATAATGAAACATATACCAAATAATAAATAAAATATATACAAAAAAAAACCATTATGTTAATATAAACGTGTAAACGTATTTATAAAAACATACTAAGGAGGAAATGATGAAAAAATCTTTAAAGTTTTTAAGTGTAGCATTATGCTCGGCAGTAATGGTGACAATGATACCGTTTAGTGTATTAGCAGAGAGTAGTAGTAATACAGAAATATCATTTGAGCAAATGGAGTTTACATTTGATAGGGATAATATGGAAGGGCAAGAGGAAGCAGTAGAATTAATAAGAAGAGGTATAACAGCAGTCATAGTAGATAATGATAAGGGGTCAGTAAATAAAGAAATAAATTTATTAGGTGTGCCAACAGATGAAAAAATAGAAGAAATAGCAAAACAATTACAAGTACCAGTAAGATTTTTAGGTAATCCAAGTACAAATAAAGAATTATACATAGAAGCGTTAGAAATATTAGAAGATACAGTACAAGTAATATCATTTAATGATTATCATGGTACAGTAGATGAAGCTAGCAAAAATCCAGGAATGGCTAAATTTGCAGCGGCTATAAAATCTAAAGTAGAAGAGAACCCAAATACAATAGTAGTATCATCAGGGGATAGTTATAATGGGTCGGCTATGTCAAACTTATTATATGGTGAACCTATGACAGATTTATTTAAAGAAATAGGATTAGAATTATTAGCGCTAGGAAACCATGAATTTGATTGGGGTGTTGATAAAATACAACCATGGGCAGATAATGGCGGGTTTGAAATTTTAGCAGCTAATATAGTATATAAAGAAAGTGGAGAACCAGTAGAGTGGGCAACACCATATTCAATAAAAGAAGTAGATGGATTTAAAATTGGATTTATAGGTTTAGCAACAGAAGAAACAGCTTATAAAACAGATCCAGAAAATGTAGAAGACTTAAAATTTTTAGAAGTTAGTGAAGTAGCAGATAAATATGTTAAAGAATTAGAAGATAAAGTAGATGCAGTAGTATTATTAACACATGTTGGAAGTTTCCAAGATAGAGAAACTAAAGAAGTTTATTTCCAAGATGATGCAAGTGGATTAGCAAACGTTCAAGGTGTTAGTGGAATATTTACAGGACATACACATCAAGTAGTAAATGGATTAGTTGGAGACACAGTAGTTTTACAAGGTTACTATAACGGAAGAACATTAAGCGAACTTAAATTTATTAGAGATGAAGATAGTAATGAGTTTGTTGTAGTTGGATCATTAGATCATTTATATGAGCGTAAAGATGACATAACACCAGACCCTATAGTTGAAGCTATATATAATAAACATAATGAAAAAGTTGCATCTACATTAAGTGAAAAACTTGCAACGTTAGTTACAGCATTAGATCATGAAACTAGACGAGAGTTAACGACGTTAGGACAATGGACAGCAGATTTAATGTTAAGACAAGAAAATGCAGACATTGGAGTAACTAATGCAGGTGGATTAAGAAGAAGTTTAGAACAAGGCGACGTTACAATGGGAGATTTATTTGAAGTTATGCCATATGATAACGTACATGCAAATTTTGAAATGACAGGATTACAAGTAAAAGAATTATTCGCATATGGATTATCAGAAGATACTATTAGAAATATCGGTAAATTACAGTTCTCAGGAGTTGTAGTAGAAGTAGATGGATTTAATGTAGTTAAAATAACTTTAGATAACGGTGAAGAAATTCAAGACGATAAAACTTATAAAGTAGTAACTAATGATTTTATGGCTAGCGGTGGAGATGGATTTACTGAATTTAAAGATGCAAAATCATTAGGAGAAACTATACCTATAAGAGATGCAATGGTAAAAGAACTTTTATTAACACCAGAGTTAGATTATAAAAAAGTAGAAAGATTAATAGAAGTTGATGCAACTAATGAAGAAGTGGTAGAAGTGGTAGAAGTAGTAGAAGTAGAAGAAGTAGTAGTGGAAAAAGAAATATATGTAGTTAAAGAAGGTGATACGTTATCAGCTATAGCTTTAATGTATAAAACAGATTGGAAATTATTAAGTGAGATAAACAATTTAGAAAACCCACACTTAATATTTGTAGATCAAAAAATAGTAATAGCAGCATAAAAAAACAAACAAAAATAAAAAAACAGATATAGATGATGAAAATCATCTATATCTGTTTTTTTATCGATATTAATTAGATAATAAGTTAATAGCGTGTTTAATACGTTTAATACTTTCGTTTTTACCAAGAAGGATAAATAAATCTATAGCACCACATGGTGAAGTTGGTTTAGTAGATAAAGCTGTACGTAATGGCCATAACATAACACCATTTTTAATTTCTAAAGTTTTAATGAAAGAAAAAACGGTATCGTGAATATTATCTAAAGACCAATCTTCAATAGATTCGATAATAGGTAAAATGTTTTGTAAAGAAGTCAAAGAATTTTCTTCATTGGTTTTCATTTTTTTGTGGACGAACAAATCTTTTTCATAATGAAAAGTGTTGTCAATAAAATCAACTAAAGAAGGAATATCTTTTATAAAAGTTACACGACTTTTAACTAAAGAGCTAACATACTTCAAATCTATATTAGGTCTTTTAATGTTATCAGCTAATATTTTTTCACTAAGAAGGAAAAAATCGTCTTCCGACATTTTTTTAAAATACTCTGTATTAACCCACATTAACTTTTTAGTATCAAAAGTTGCAGGAGATTTATTAAGCCCTTTAACGTTAAAAATTTCTGTAAGTTCGTTTAAGTTAAAAATTTCTTTATTATTAGAAGGACTAAAACCAAGAAGAGCTATATAATTAATAATAGCATCTGGTAAATACCCTTGATCAATTAAATCTTGAAAAGATGCGTCACCACGACGTTTAGATAATTTTTGTCCATCTTCACCTTGAATTAGAGGTAAGTGAATAAAAGCAGGTATCGGAAAATTTAAAGCCTTGTATAATAAAATATACTTAGGAGTTGAAGATAAATATTCCGAGCCACGTACGATGTGGGAAATTTCCATAAGATGGTCATCAACAACGTTAGCAAAATTATAAGTTGGGAATCCATCGGCTTTAATTAAAACTTGATCATCAAGTTCTTTGTTGTCGACACTAATTTTTCCGTATACTTGATCTTTAAAATTAGTGTATCCATCTGGTATAAGTTGTCTTATAACGTATGGTACATTATTTTTTAAATTTTCTTCTATAAGGTCACTAGAAAGAGAACGGCAATGGTTATCATAGCTATCTAAAGATTCTAAACGTTCTTTTGTACAAAAACAGTAATAAGCAAAACCGTCATCAACTAATTGTTTAGCATATTTAATGTAATTGCTTTTTCTTTCTGATTGGATATAAGGACCAAAATCACCGCCAACGTTAGGACCTTCGTCATAAGTTAAACCAGCGATTTCTAAAGTTTTATAAATAATATCTGTAGCATCGTCTACTTGACGATTTTTGTCAGTATCTTCTATTCTAAGAATAAAAGTTCCGCCTTCTGATTTAGCAACTAAGTAAGTGTAAAGGGCAGACCTTAAATTACCTATATGCATATATCCAGTAGGGCTAGGAGCAAATCTTGTTCTAATCATAATTACACCTCATTAATATAAAATAAATAAATATATATATATGATATTATATATATTTATTTATGTAAAGAATATAGTAAACAAGGCAAAATAAGTAAATATTGAATAGATAGTAAATAAAAAGGTTATACTAATAAAAAAGAAATAAGACAAAAATATTACAATGAAGGATATATATATAAATATTAAAAAAGTTGTGATATTATGAATTAACACTAATTTATTTAATGACAAAGGAGAAAAATATGAAAAATAAAATTTTAATGTTAACGATGGTAGGAATTATGGGGACTACGTCAGTAGCGTTTGCACAAGAAACAGAAGAAAAACAAGTAAATAGAATTTCAGTAGAAAACACAATGATATTTATAGATGGAGCTACAAAATTAGAATATGACATGGTAGATAAATATGAAAGTGATTTATTTAAAATCCAAGTACCAGTTATGTTTGAAGAAAGTATAGGGGTTAAAGAAGACGAGTTTAAAAAGAATGGTGCAATGATATCATATGTAGAAAATGATATAGAAAGTGAAATAGTAAAAATATACCCAGTTAAAAAAGGTTTATTAACAGGAGTTAAAGGAGCTAAAATAGTAGCATCAGATAGCGAATATAATTACTATAGTCTATATGTAGATAATACAGCAGCAGGAGATGATTATGAAGAAGTAGAAAACTACTTAAAAAACAAATTACCAGAAATTTTAGTATTATCAGAAATCAATGAAGATGAAAAAGTTATAGATGGTGCTACAAAATATGAAATGGTTAAAGTATATGAAAATGATATGTATGAAATACAAGTGCCAAACGTATTAGAAAAAGATTTATTAGTTACTAAAGATGATACAAGTGGAAACAGAACTTCAATTGCATATAAGGCAGAAGAAAAAACTATACAAATAGTAACGATATATCCAGTAAAAAAAGGTTTAAAAAGTGGAGTTAGAGGAGCATCAATAGTAGCGGAAAATGATGAATACAACTTCTATGCATTATTTCAAGAAGCGAATTCAGCAGATGCAGATTATCAAGAAGCTTTAAAATACTTAAAAGAAAATATTAATGAAGTATTAGTTTTAAAAGGAAGTAATGAATTAATATTTATAGATGGAGTAACAAAAGATGAAGAATTAGAAAAATTAAAAGCGTTAAATATTGGGACTATAGATATTAATGGTTCACAACATGTTAAGCTAAGAGAAACGTTAGAAGGTATGGGATATAAAATTGCATGGAATGGAGAGTTAAAGCTAATAGAAGTATCGTTAGATAAAGAAGCGGTGTCATTCGTACCAGAAAAAGATATGTATACAACAGCAGATGGTACAGTACATCTTTTAAACGACACAGTTAAAGTAATAGATGGAGTTAGCTATATAACACTTGAATTAGTAGCAGAATTAATGGAATTAGTAAAATAAACAAATAAACAAATAAAACCCAAAAGTTTATACAATTTAAATGTATAAACTTTTGGGTTTTATTTTTATGTAAAAGTTGTTTATAATAAAAATATATAATACAATAAAAATAAAATATGGAGGTGATACAATGAAAAAATTAAATACTAAAGAATTAGTTTATATGTCGACACTAATATCACTACATATATTGTTTACAGAATTAATATCTATAAGATTGCCTATGGTAGAAATAGGGTTTGGATTTATACCTCTTGCCGTTATAGGGATTTTATTTGGTGGATTATATACAGGTATGGCTATGGCAATTTCAGATGGTGTAGGATCAATGTTGTTTCCGCCAGCTGGTGGATGGTTTTATGGGTTCACAATATCGGATATAATCACAGGTTTATTATACGGAAATTTCTTATATAGAATAGGAAGCGATGGTAAAAAACAACAACTAATAAAAATAGCAATGTTAGTATTAATAGTAAATTTAGGAATTAATTTAACGATGAATACGTATTGGTTAACAATATTATTAAGTAAAGGTATGTTAGTATTACTTCCAGCTAGAGTTATAAAAACGATAATAATGATACCGATACAATATATAATTATAAGTATAGTAATAAATAAGGTGAAAACATTAAAAGTAAATTAGGTGAAGACTATGGGTAGTGAAATAATAATAGAGTTAATAGATGATGAAGTTAAAATAATTAGTAAAAGAGAAGTAAAAATAATAGAAGGTAATTTAAAAGATAGAATAGAAGAAGTTGGAGAATATATAAAGGGAAAAAAGTTAGAAAAAAGAGGAAGAGAAGTAGTATTAATAATAGAGAGTAATTTATCTACTATAAAGATAGAAGATCAAGTATATATGAATAAAAGAAATATGAGGAAAAACTTTTTTTACAATGTTAAAAAATATTTCCCAGTTAATAGAAATGAATTTATATTTGACATAAAAGTATTGTGTAAAAAAAGTAAAGCAAACAGAGTAAGCATGACATATATAAGTAAAGAAGAGATAGAGGGGTTAATAAAATTATTAGGTGAAATAAAAATAAATATAAAAAAAATCATATTGTATGAAGATTTAATTAGTGAAACTGTTATGGAAAATAAAAGTAGTTTTGCTATTTTTTTTAATACGAAAAAAAACATATATATATCAGAATATGTAGAAGGAGTATGTAAGTATGTAAAGAAAATAAATACAGAAGATGAAAAAGAGGTAAAATATAAATTAGATTTAATAATAGCGGAAATGGAAGCGGAGAAAATATATACATTAAATAAAGCGGAGAAAATAACGGAGTTCTTAAAAAGAAAAGAAGTAGAACATGAAAATATAGATATAGATTATTTAAAACAAATAAAAAAAGTTAATACGTTTAACTTGTTAGATGATGAAAGTAAAAAGAAATTAATAGTAAAAAGAAGGGTAGTAAAAGCGTATCAAATATTAGTAGTAGCGATAGTGGTAGTAGAACTAGTAGGGGTAAGTATAAAAAGAAACGTAAAAAATATGGAAGTAGAGATGGAAGAATATTATAGGGATGAAGATATGAGGAAAGAAAAATATAAGGATAGTACAGAAGTAGTTAAGGATATAGAGGAGATAAAAAATAGAATTTTAAAAAGTAATGAAGGGGCAGAAAAATATGGGGGTAGCAAAATATATGAAAGGGATTATAAAAAGATAATAAATGCGTTAGATGAAGGAAGTAAGGTAGAAAGTATAGAAATAAAAGAGGGATTAATAACGATAGATATTATATCAGAGACAGTAGAAGCAAGTGAAGAAACAATAAGAGGAGTAAAAAGAAATTTTAGAGAAGTAAATATTTTAAATATTAGGGAAACATTAAAAAACAAAATAATGCTTCAAATAGAGATAAAATAAGTATGAAGGAAAGGAGGAGACAAGGGTGAAGATAGAGATATATAAAATAGTAATAGTAATAATAGTAATAATTTTGTTAAGTAATATAAACAGGGTAAAAAAGGAATATGAAAAAAAAGAGGGATTAAGTGTAGAAATTGGAAAGCAGAGGAAGAGAGAGAAGGAGGAGGAGGAAAACTATAACAATATTAGGGAGAATAAAAAAAAGTTAGATGAATTAGAAAAAGAGTATAAAAACAATATAAATAAGGTAGTTTATACGGACGAAATACATGGGAATGTATTAGAAATTTTCAAATTGTGCGAGGGTATAGATATAGAAATAAAAAATACGGAAATAGAAAAAAAGAGCTTAGAAAATGGTTATGTAGAGGTGAAGTTAGTGGGTAATTATAAGGGTAGTTATGACGATACAAAAAGATTTATAAGAGAAGTAATGGAGATGGATAAGTTAGCGATTATAAAAAGTATAAAAATGTCTACTAAAAACAGAATAGAAAAAAATTATGTAAATAGTGATGTAACGATAGCATTTATAACGATAGAAGGTGAAAGTAGGTATAAAGAAAATAGGTTAGAGGAAGCAAAAGATAAAGAATATAATCCTTTTTATTATGGAGATGAAGATATTGAGTAAGAGGTGTGGTTTATCGTATATAGAAGTAATGATATCACTAACAATTTTAACTATAGTGGTAGCACCTGTTATGAATATGATATATAGGTCAAGCGAGAATATAGAGTATTATATAAGAAAATACGATGGGACGTTAAAGAGTCGCAACATGAGTATAGAGATAAGTAATGATATAAAGGAGAAAGAAGTTAATAAAGGAGAGATAGAGGGTATAGGGGAGTTAATAGACATAGAGAGATATAGAGAAGAATATTATGAAGAGGGAAAGTATGATTATGTAATAAATATAGTTATAAAGGATAGGGAGTATGAGTATGTAACGAGTGATGGGCTTGTGTATAGTGTAGAGAATGAAATAAAGTATAGTAAAGATATAGAGGTAAAGGAAAGGGAGTATGATATAGAGATAGAGTTGGAGTCAAGGGAACAATATAAAATAGAAGAAGACAGGGAAAATTTATTAATATTATTAAGAGGAGAGGGGATAGAGGGGAGTAAATTAACGATAAAAAATGGAGATAATATAAGTATAGTGAGAGCAGTAGATGGAGTGGATATAATTAACAAAGAAGGCGTTACGTATTTGGTAGGTGGGAAAAAAAGAGAGTACGACGTAGTGACTGTATTGGTATTAGACAATAGAGGGAGAGAGATAGGAAATATAATAAGGTAGGTAACGATGAGAGAAGGTATATCATATATAGGGGTAATAATAATAGTAACGATGTTGGGGGTATCGACCACAACATTTTTTTATTATTCAGAAATGCAGAAGAAGATGGCGATAAGGTATAATGAATATAGTAATGATTATATATTAGGGGTAGAGGGAATAAATAAGTTTGAAGATATTTTAAATAATAAAATGCGAGAGAATATAGTGGAGTTGATAAAAGCTAATGAAGATAGATTAAAAAAGAGTACGAGGGATTGGAGTAAAATAAATGATTACATAATGTATAATAGTGAAGAAGAGGTATATAGAAGTTACTTTACGTTTAAGGATAATTATTATAATAAATTAATGTTTGTGCAAATGATGGCGTTGGTAGTAGGTAGGGAATATAATATAGGATACACGATAAATGATAAATATGAGGTAAGAGTGGAGGGTAAGGCATATTTAGATATATTCAAGACGGTTGTAAAGGTGTTAAATAGGGAAACGAATCAAAGAATAGAGTTAAGAGGTGATATAGAAGTAAGAAATGAAGATGAGGAGATAAAATTCAGGTTAGGATGGAGAGGAGATAGTGGTTATTTTGGGAGTGGTGTATATGCTAGAGGAGATGTTATAAAAGAGGGTAGTGAAATAAAAGTAGACGGTACAAATGATAACTATGTTAGTAATGGTAGTGAGGAAGTAGAAGTAAGAGATGTAAAAATAGAGGGTAGTGAAAATATAATAATAAAGAGAGGAGGCGTAGTAGATATAGGGACATTGGAAGAAGGTGTAAATATAATAATAAATGAGAGTGGCGAGGAATTAAAAATTGTAAATAGTAAAAATAAAGTATATGACGGTATAATATATAGTGTAGGGGATATAGTTGTTGAAGGATATGATGGGGGATATGAGGGTTCAATAATAAGTGGTGGGAACATAACGTTTAAGGATAGTAATATTGATTTAAAGATAGGAGAAGATAAAATTTTTTCTAAATTTGGAAATGAAGAGGAAAATAAAAGGATATTAGATAAGGTAGGGATAACGGACTTTAGAAGTGCGGAGGGATATGAAGTAATAGATAGTGAAGAAATAAATATGCTACTAGGACGAAGTAGGATAGTAGGGATAAGTGAAATGAATTTAAGGGAATTAAAGTATGAATATAATAATATTAAAGAGGAGGAATAAGAAGTATGTTAAAAAGATTTTACCCGAATGAGTATGTGAATGATGTAGAGGGAATAAATTATAATAGGCTAAAAGAGTTGGGGATAAAAGGGTTAATATATGATTTAGATAATACATTATCGCCATTTGATATAGAGAAGCCGACAGATAATATAATAAAATTAATAAATAAATTAAAAGGAGAAGGTTTTAAAATATGTTTAGTGTCGAACAATAAAGGGAACAGAGTTAAGATATATAACGAGGAGTTAGGATTGCCATCGATATCCAAAGCGGGTAAGCCAAAAACGGGGTGTATAAAAAAAGCTAAGGAGCTATTAAATTTAAAAAATGATGAAATAGTAATAATAGGAGATCAAATGTTTACGGATATTTGGGTAGGAAATAGGGCAGGAATAATGTCGATACTAGTAAAACCGATAGCGGGTAGGGATGAGTTTACGGTGAGGTTAAAAAGAGGTGTAGAGAGTAAAGTGCTTAAAAAATATATAAAAAGTATAAATAAAAGTATTTAAAAATATATAAAAAAAATGTATAATGATTGGGAATAGGATGTTAAAAAAAAAGAGGGAAGGTTTCACGTTAATAGAGATGGCGTTAGTAGTAGGGATAGGAGTGACATTGTCATATGTAGCGATGATAGGAGTTGTGCAATTAGAAAGAAACTACTTAAAGAATGAGGCTATAAAAATACAAACATTAATACGGTATGGTCAAAAAGAAAGTATTTTGCAAGGTAAGGAGCATGTAATTAGAATAAATAAAAAAGGCGTAACATTAGAAGGCGGTAGTGAGATTTTAAAAGAGGTGAAGATAAAAAAAAAGTATGGAATAAAAACTAATATTACTAGAGAGGAAATAAAATTTCAAAAAAGAGGTACTACGGGATCGGCGGGTAGTATAGTAATTATTAGTGATAATTTTGAGGTAGAAGTAACAGTTAACATAGGAAGTGGACGTGTAAAAGTATATAGGGTAAGGGAGAGAGGTATGGGGAATGAATAGAGTAACGACGAGAATAATGGATAGGGTGCGTGGTAAAATAAAGGATAAAATAATTTTAGTGGGATTTCTTGGGTCGGGAAAAGAGGAAATTTCAAAACAGCTGAGCAAAAAATTAAATTATTCTTATATAGATGTAAACGATAGCATAAGAATGTATTTCGGTGAAAAAATATCTGACTTTTACAAAAAAGAAAAGGTTGAGGATTTAAGGTCAGCTAAAGAAGATATAGCTAGATTATTAGAGGGTGGTAGTAGGTGCGTAATAGTATCAAGTGAAGATGTTGTATTAAATGAGGAAATAGTTGATATAATGAAAAAAAACAAATGCTTTGTAGTATATGTAAAAGCTAGTAGAAAAAGAATAATTGAAAACTTGATAAATGCAGAAGATTTGTGTGGTATAGAAGAAGATTTTCAAAAATCAATAAATATAAAGTTAGAGGTGTTAGAAAAAAAATATGAAGAGCATTCGGATTATATAGTAGATGTAGAAGTGGAAGATATAGATGATATTATCAAAAAAATAATAAAAGAGAAAGAAAGAGTAGAGGATAAAATTAGGAGGAAATAAGATGATTTCAGCAGGAGATTTTAAAAATGGTGTTACGATGGAGTTTGAAAACAATATATATACAATAATAGAGTTTCAACATGTAAAGCCAGGAAAGGGAGCGGCTTTTGTAAGAAGTAAATTAAAAAATTTAAAAACAGGTGCCGTTGTGGAAAGAACATTTAGACCACAGGAGAAGATGGCCAAAGCGCATATAGATAGAAAAGATATGCAATATTTATATAATGATGGAGAATTATATCATTTTATGGATACTAAGACATATGACCAAATAGCGGTAAATAAAGTAGATATAGGAAGCAGTTTAAAATTTGTTAAAGAAAACGAAGTAGTTCGAGTACTTTCACATGAAGGAAAAGTGTTCGGAATAGAACCACCGTTAATTGTAGAACTAGAAGTAATAGAAACAGAACCAGGAGTTAAAGGTGACACAGCAAATGGTGCAAACAAACCAGCCACTGTGGAGACAGGAGTAATAATAGCGGTGCCGTTGTTCGTTGAGCAAAATTCGGTAATAAAAGTAGATACAAGAACAGGAGATTATGTAGGGCGTGTATAGATAAAATAATGTCGCATCTTTAAAGGTGTGGCATTATTTTTGTTTATACGAGAAATTTGGTGTAAGAGGGTACATTTTAGGGTAAAAAAATTATGTAGACAAATTAAAAAATAGGGATAATAAAAATGGTTGTAGGAATATAGAAAAGAGAAAAGGTTTAACAACAGAAAAAAAGAAAAAAGTTTTGTAAAAAAGTGTTGACAGAGAATAATGAAGATGTTATTCTAAATGAGTCGTAAAAAACGACTTGAAAAATCTCATATAAAAACAAATGAAAATACTTATTAAAAAGTGTTGACAAAAAATGAATGAGATGG
>CAMZNU010000012.1 GCA_947313885.1 uncultured Clostridia bacterium
GCAGGTGCTGAAAACATGGCGAGGTTATTATCACAAAAACATAGCCATGCGGAGTGTTTCTAAATATTATGTAGAGTATATGAGTATCAATATACTCTGTTTTGCGTACAATAAAAAACGTATGAGTTTTAAAAATAAAAATAAAAAGTTGAAATGAAAAATAAAAATAAAAAAATCGAATTAAAGCTTGACACAAACAAAAATAGAAAAAAGTTGTAAAATATTTTTCTTTATGATAAAATAAAAAAGAATATAGTGATGAGGGTGAACAGGAAATGTTCGCTCTTTTTTTGAAAGAGGTGCAAAATGGGTAATAAAAATATTTCAGAGAAGGTAAGAAACGTAGTATTAAACATATTAAACAACAGAGAAGAAAATGAAATAGAGTTATTTGATGTAAAGTTTGTAAAGGAGGGTCCTAATTATTATTTACGAGTTTTTATAGACAGAGAAAAGGAAGGTGTGTTTATAAAAGATTGCGTTGAATTAAGTAGAGAGTTAGAAATTTTACTAGACGAAAAAGATTATATAAGTCAACCATATATATTAGAAGTAAGTTCGCCAGGAGCAGATAGACCACTTAGAAACTCTAAAGACTTCGAAAAATATAAAGGAAAGATAATAGATATAAAATTATACAAGAGTTTAAACGGAAAAAAAGAATTCCAAAGTGAGTTAGTAGAACTCGTAGATGGAGTTTTAAAAGTAAAAACAGAAGATGAAGAGATGCAGATAGACATGGAACAAATTGCCACGTGTAGATTAGCGGTTATTTTTAATTAAGGAGTTAATAATGAGAAAAAAGAAAGAAAAGTACAATCTAATAGACGCATTGGAGATATTAGAAAAAGAGAATGAAATACCTAGAGCTGAGATGTTAGAAGCGATAGAGTCGGCATTAGTAACAGCGTGTAAAAAAAACCATGATATAGATCAAAACAATAAAGTAGTTTTTAACAATCAAACAGGTGAGTTGCAACTATTTGCGCAGAAGCAGGTAGTTGAAGAATCTATGAATGACAATATAGAGATATCATTAAAAGATGCTAAAAAAATAAACCCGCAGTACGAGATAGGTGATATTTGTAGTATAGAAATAATAACTAAAGATTTTAATAGAATAACAGCACAAACAGCGAAACAGGTAATAATGCAAAAAATAAGAGATAGCAGAAAAAACTCATTATATGAGAAGTATAAAAATTATGAAAAAGAAATAGTTACAGCTGTAATACAAAGAATAGACTACGAACGTAAAAATGTTCTTCTGTCTATAAATGGGCTACAAGCTATATTGCCACAAAATGAACAAATAGCAGGCGAAAGATATAATGTAAATGATAGAATAAAAGTTTATATTCTAGAAATAAATAAAAATTCAAAAGGATTACAAGGGTTAGCTTCTAGAATAAATATAGAATTTGTAATAAGATTATTCGAAGAAAGAATACCAGAAATACATGATGGAATAGTGGTTATTGAAGCTATATCAAGAGAAGCAGGACAAAGATCAAAAATAGCACTAACATCAAAAGATGAGAATGTGGAGGTAATAGGCTCATGTATAGGAGAAAACGGATTAAAAATAAATGATATTATACGAGAGTTGAATGGAGAAAAAATTGATTTGATAAAATATAGTAGTGACTCTAGAGAATTTATAACATCATCATTAAATCCATGTAAACCAATAGGAATAGAAGTAGACGAACAACTAAAGACGGCTAAGGTTGTTGTAAATGATGAACATTTATCATTGGCAATAGGTAAGAAAGGGCAAAATGTAAGATTAGCAGTAAAGCTAACGGGCTACAAAATAGATATAAAAAGTAAAACACAAGCGTTAGAGGAAGATTATATAAGTGAAGAGTGTTATTTTACGTCATAGAACGGTGGATTATATGAAGAAAGAAAAACTAAGAAAGTGTGTTGGATGTAACAAGATGATTGATAGAAAAAAAATGATAAGAATATCAAAAACAAAAGAAGGTAATTTTTCAATAGACCACCAGTTTAAAAAAGATGGACGTGGTGCATATATGTGTAAAGAAATAAAGTGTTATATGAATGCGAAAAAGAACAGTGGTATTGAAAGGTCATTTAAAATGAAAGTGCCAATAGATGTGTATAAAAATTTAGAAAGAGAGGTAGAATTTAAAAATGTTTAGTAGAAAAATAATGTCAATGATAAGTTTAGCAAAAAAAGCAGGAGTGGTTAAAACGGGAGATTTTGCAGTTTCGTATAGCATACAAAATGAAAAAGCAAAGTTAGTAATTGTTGCAAAAAATGCAGGTGAAAACACGATAAAAAAATTCGCAAATAAAGGTGATTATTATGGTATCGAGATTAGGTCCTATGGTGAAAAGGAATTGTATAGCTGGGCATTAGGAAAAGACAATATAGCTTTATTAGCTATCGAAGATACAAATTTTGCAAGTAAATTAATAGATTTAATAGATGAAGCAAAAGATGCGTAAAATGCAGAATTTATATAGGAGAACATATATGGAATAGCGGAGGTTCAATATGGAAAAAATTAGAGTGTACGAATTAGCGAAAAAAATGAATATGACAATAGGTGAAATTAAAGATAATTTAAAAAAAATAGGCGTAGAAGTGAAGTCGCATATGAGCAATGTAGATAGTGACTTAGAAGTAAAAATAAGAGAAAGAATTTCAAATAGTACAGATGTGAAAGAGGAAGAAGAAATTCAAGAGACAATAGAGAAAACACAAAAAACTAATAAAAAAAACAAAAATAAACTTGATATAAATGAAGAGATGGACATAGTTGAAATACCAGCTAATTTAACTATAAAAGAACTGTCAGTAGCATTAGATAGAAAAGTGAACGAAATAATTAAAATGTTAATGATGGAAGGAACGTTAGCTACAATAAATGACACTATAAACTTTGAAGATGCAACAAAAATAGCCGAAAGATTTAATTTCATAACAGAAATGTTACCCGAGGAGGACATATTAGGTAAAGAGTTCGCGAAAATTGATGATGAAAGAAAAGCGGTTACAAAACAGAAAAGACCACCTGTTGTAGTTGTAATGGGACACGTTGATCATGGAAAAACATCATTATTAGATTATATAAGAAACAGTAAAGTTACAAAAGGTGAAGCAGGAGGTATAACGCAACATATAGGAGCATACACAATAGAAAGTAATGGTGAAAAAATAACATTTTTAGACACCCCAGGACATGCCGCATTTACGCAAATGCGTTCAAGAGGGGCATCTATAACGGATATAGTAGTAATAGTAGTTGCAGCGGATGATGGAGTAATGCCACAAACATTAGAAGCTATAGACCACGCTAAAGCAGCGGGAGTTACTATAATAGTAGCTATAAATAAAATTGATAAACCAGGATGTAACTTAGATAAAGTAAAAAAAGAGTTAGCAGAGAGAGAATTATTAGTAGAGGATTGGGGCGGTGACGTAGTAGCCGTACCAGTATCAGCACATACAGGTGAGGGAGTAGATCATTTATTAGAAATGATTCAATTAACAGCGAGTTTAGAAACATTAGAAGCAGAAAAGCAAGGAAAAGCAAAAGGTACAGTTATAGAGTCAGCACTAGATAAAAGAAGAGGAACAGTAGCAACGGTTTTAGTGCAAAATGGTATTTTGAAGTTAGGTGATCCTATTGTGGTAGGAGAGTCGCATGGTAAAGTAAGAGCTATGATTGATGATAAAGGCATAAGAGTTAACAGTGCAGGACCATCAATGCCAGTGGAAATATTAGGATTATCAAAAGTTCCAAATGCAGGAGAAGTATTTTATGTAGCAAAAAATGAAAAGCATGCTAGACAACTTGCAGAATCTGTTGAGGCGAAAGGTCGTGTTGATATGTTAAATGCATCACAACATAAAGTGTCTCTAGATGACCTATTTGACAAGATACAGCAAGGAGAAGTTAAAGAGTTAAAAATAGTAATAAAAGCTGATGTACAAGGGTCTATAGAAGCGATAAAAACTAGTTTAGAAAAATTATCAAACGAAGAAGTACGAGTAAATATAATCCATGGTGGAGTTGGTGCGATTAGTAAAACGGATGTGATGTTAGCATCAGCATCAAATGCTATAATAATAGGGTTTAATGTGTCACCAGATGTAAATGCGCAATCAGAAGCCGAAATAGAAAAAGTAGATTTAAGAGTATATAACGTAATATACAATGCTATAGATGATGTAAAGAGAGCTGTGACGGGAATGTTAGAGCCTATATATGAAGAAAAAATAATAGGTACAGCAGAAATAAGACAATTATTCAAAGCATCAGGAGTAGGTACGATAGGCGGATCTTTTGTGATGACAGGTAAATTAGTGCGTAATTGTGGGGTAAGAATAACAAGAGAAGGTAAATTAATTTACGAAGGAAAATTAGGAGCATTAAAAAGGTTTAAAGATGATGTAAAAGAAGTTGCAAAAGGATATGATTGTGGATTGTTATTTGAAAACTTCAACGATATAAAAGAGTTAGATGTTGTAGAAGGGTATATAATGGAAGAAATTAAAAGATAGAGGGGTATATGAAGAGAAAAAGTGGTAGAACATTTAAAATAAATCAAGAAATATTAAGAGAAGTTGCAAAAATAATAAGAGAAGAAATAAAAGATCCAAGATTAGGCATAATGACATCTGTTACAGATGTTGATACTAGCAATGATTTAAAATACTGTAAAGTATTTATAAGTACAATGGGTACAGAAAAAGAAAAGGAAATGACAGTAGAAATTTTAAATAAATCAAAAGGTTATGTAAGAAAACAAATAGCTACTAGAATAAATTTAAGACAGACACCAGAATTTAAATTTTACTTAGATGATACGTTAGAGAGAAGTATGCGAATAAATGAATTACTAGGAAAATTATAAGGGGTATTATGAAAAATGATAGCGTTATTGAAATTGTAAATGTGATGTTGGAAAGTCAGCATATATATATATCAGGTCATACAGGTCCAGATGGAGATGCAATAGGATCTATGGCGGCACTATGTATTGCGTTAGAGAATGTTGGTAAAAAACCAAAATTGGTTTTGGAAAAAGCGTCATCTAGGTATGATGTAATACCATATAATAAATACGTTACAAAAAAAGTAGATAAAAGCAATATAGATTTATTTATTGTTGTAGATTGTGGTTCAACTAAAATATTTAATAATGGAATAAAAGAATATTTTGATAATGCTAAAAAAACGATAAATATAGATCACCATTTAGGAAATGATTATTATGGAGATTATAATTACGTACTAGAAAATGCATCATCAACATCAGAAATAATATATGATTTTGTAAAAGAAATTTGTAAAATAGATAAAGATATAGCAACTTCACTTTATAGTGGCATTGTATATGATACTGGTGGTTTTAGACATAATACAACAACAAAAAATACACATAAAATAGCAGGTGAATTTTTAGAACTAGGAATAGATTTTACTAATATATATTTTAATATTTTACGTAGAAAAACTTTAAAAGAGATGCAAATATTACAATTAGTGACATCAAGAATAAAAGTTGTAAATAGAAATATAAATTATAGCTATATTACAATAAAAGACTTAGAAGATATAGATGCTACAATAAGAGATTTATCAGGTATGATTGATTTTGTAGCGTCATTAGAAGGGATGGAAGTAAGCATATTTATATATGAGAAAAAACAAAATCACTTTAAATATAGCTTAAGATCAAGAAGTACAAATATAAATGAAGTTGCATCATATTTTGGCGGTGGCGGACATAGGTTGGCATCGGGATGCACGATAGAAGGTAAATTAGAGGATACGATGACCAAAGTTATGGAAAAAATAGTGGTGGCAATAAATGACAAAAACAATTAACGGTGTAATAAATATAAAAAAAGAAAAGGGATATACGTCCCATGATGTTGTAGCTTGTGTAAGAAAAATTATAGGCAAAAAAATAAAAGTAGGGCATACAGGTACACTAGACCCAGAAGCCACAGGGGTGTTACCAGTGTGCGTAGGTAGATGCACAAAACTTTCAGATAGAATAATGAGTAACGATAAAGTTTATATTGGTAAGTTAAAATTAGGAATTAAAACAGATACTCAAGATATATGGGGTAAAGTTTTAGAAACTGCAGATGTAGACGTATTAGAAAAAGATATTTATGAAGTAGTGAAAAGTTTCAAAGGTATTCAACAACAGTTACCACCGATGTATTCAGCGATAAAAATAAATGGTAAAAAATTATACGAGTTGGCAAGAGAAGGTAAAGAAATAGAACGAAAAAAGAGGAAAATAGAAATAAAAGATATAGAAGTTTTAAATATAGAAAAAGATGAAATAGAAATAAAAGTTAAATGTAGTAAAGGTACTTATATTCGAAGTTTATTTACAGATATAAGTGAAAAACTAGGAACTATAGGAACGATGAGTGAGCTTAAAAGAATAAAAACAGGTGTGTATAAAATCGAGAATTCCATTACCCTTGATGAGTTAAAAAAGTTAAACGAAAACAATCATATAGAAGATGGAATATTATCATTAGAGAAAATATTAGAGAGTTATGAATTTTTAAAAGCACCAAGCAAATGTAATAAGTATCTTTACAATGGAAATAAGGTGAGCATAAACTATTTTAGTGAGAAGTTAGAAAATAAACGAGAATATGTTATAGTAGATTGCAATGACATAATAATGGGAATATATATAGTTATAGGAGAATTATTAGTTCCTGTTATAATGTTAAAAAACTAGAGGTATTTAAATGAAGGTTATTAGTAGTAAAAAAATAAATATAAAAGAGAGTACAGTTGTGACTATTGGTAATTTTGACGGTATTCATATAGGGCATAAAAAATTAATTGATACATTAGAAAAAAGTATTATAGATGATATCGGAAGTAAGGTAGTGTTATCTTTTTACCCGCACCCTCTAGAATATATTAAGGGTTACAAAGTGAAAACTATATTGAGCCAACGTGAAAAAGAAAAAGAACTCTTAAGTCTTGGGATGGATTATTTTATAAAATACCCATTTGATGAAAATACGATGAATATGGAAGCGAAAGATTTTTTCATTGAAGTAATTGTAGATAAGTTAAATTGTAAAACTTTAGTTGTTGGTGAATGTTTCAAATTTGGAAAAGAAAATAAAGGTGATATTTATTTTTTAGAAACTATGTGCAGTAAATATAATATAAAATTATATGTAGTTGAAAATAGGTTAATAGATAAAGTTAAAGTTAGTTCATCAAATATAAGAAAACTAGTTATGGAGCATAACTTTAAAGAAATTGAAAAGAGATTAAATAAAAAGTTTTATATGTGTAATAAAGTTATAGAAGGTAAAAAAATTGGTAGAACGTTAGGGTATAGAACGGCTAATATAAAAATTAGAGATGACAAAATAGTTCCACCGAACGGTGTGTATTATACATATACAACGGTATGCGGTAAAAAATACGATAGTGTAACAAATATAGGAATAACTCCAACATTTGAAAACTGTAATAGAAGTATAGAGACGCATATAATAAATTTTAATAAAGACATATATGGAGAGGAAATAAAATTAGAATTCAATGAATTTATAAGGGGGGAAAAAAAGTTTAAAAATGTAAGAGAGTTAATGGATCAAATAGAGCTAGATATACAATTTGTTAAAAATAAGCTTGTATAAGAAAAAGAGGATGTTTTTTACAGTCTCTTTTTCTTATACAAGCTTATGAATAGAGAAATTATTAGTTATAAGAGGTGTACAGTGCTAAAAAAAGATAGAGTTAAGGAAACAATTAAAAGATTAGATGTTTATTATCCAGGATTGGATAAATGTTATTTAAACTATAGCACGCCTTATGAGTTGTTGTTTGCAACTATTTTAAGTGCACAGTGTACAGATGATAGGGTTAATATGACAACAAAACAATTATTTAAGAGATATAAATGCCTTAATGATTATGCAAATGCACCTATTGAAGAGTTAGAAATAGCAGTAAAATCTACAGGCTTTTATAGAAACAAAGCAAGGCATTTAAAAGGCAGTGCCACAATGTTAATAGATGAGTATGACAGTATATTGCCATCAGAAATAGAAAAATTAATATTGTTACCAGGGGTCGGAAGAAAAACAGCAAATGTAGTAAGAAGTCATATTTTCAAAATTCCATCTGTAGTTGTAGATACGCATGTAAAACGTATAAGTAATAGACTTGGCATAGCAAAATCTAAAGATCCTGTTAAAATAGAATTTGAATTAATGAAAGCATTGCCTAAAAAAAATTACATAAGATACAATCAGCAGGTAATAGCGTTTGGAAGAGAAATATGCAAATCACAAAATCCAAAATGCGAGATATGCTTTTTAAGAGATGTGTGTCAAGAGTTAAAGAAGAAGACAAAAAAGATAAAATAATTTAGAAAATAAAGAGGTATGTATGAAAAAAAATAACTATGACAATGATAGTATAAAATCATTAAAAGGGGCGGATCGTGTAAGATTAAGACCATCTGTAATTTTTGGTTCTGACGGCATAGAAGGGTGCAAACATACATTTTTTGAAATATTAGCAAATTCAATAGATGAATTCAAACATGGCTCTGGTAAAGAAATTCACGTAACGAAACATAAAGATAATGCTATAACAGTAGAGGATTTTGGTAGAGGAATACCAGTTGATTACAATAAAAGCGAAGATAAGTATAATTGGGAGTTAGTTTTTTGTGAACTCTATGCAGGTGGCAAGTATGAAAATAATAGCGGTGATAATTATAACTTTAGTTTAGGTTTGAATGGTTTGGGGTTATGTGCAACGCAATATGCATCAGAATTTATGGAGGCAACAATAAATAGAGATGGGTATGAATTTCATATAGAATTTAAAAAAGGAAATAATTCAAAACCCCTTGAAAAGAGTAAAACAAAAAGCGAAACTACAGGTAGCAAAATAAAGTGGAAGCCGGATTTAGATGTATTTACAGAGATAGAAATACCGACACAATATTTTAGAGAAGTTTTAAAAAGACAAGCTATAGTAAATGCAGGATTAACATTTGTATTTAAAGATGAAGCAGAAGGTACGGAAGAAATTTTTTTATATAAAGAAGGTATTAAAGGATATATTGAAGAAATTAATGACTTAAAAGGATTATCGGAAGTTCAACATTTCAAAAACAAAGATGAAGGTAAGGATAGAGAAGATAAAGAGCAGTATAGGATAGAGTATGAGTTAGCATTTTGTTTTAATAATGAGCATAGTTTAACGGAATACTATCATAATTCTAGTTATTTGGAGTATGGAGGTTCACCCGATAAGGCGGTAAAAAATAGTTTTTTATATAGTATAGATCTATATTTAAAAGAAAATAATTTATATAAAAAAGGCGAAAAGAAAATAACTTTTGTAGATATAGAAGATAGTTTATTATTAATATCAAATTCATATTCTACAGTGACTAGTTATGAGAACCAGACTAAAAAGTCAATAAACAATAAGTTTATTCAAGAAAGTATGACGGAGTATATAAAAAAAGAGTTATATATATATTTTATTGAGAATAAAGGTGATGCAGTTAAAATAGCAAATCAAGTTTTAATAAATAAAAGAAGTAGGGAAACGGCAGAAAAAACAAGAATAAATATTAAGAAAAAATTAACTGGTACATTAGATATTAATAATAGAGTTAATAAATTTGTTAATTGTAGATCTAAAGATATTAGTGTAAGAGAATTGTACATAGTTGAAGGCGATTCAGCATTGGGGGCATGTAAGTTAGGAAGAGATGCTGAGTTTCAAGGTATAATACCAGTTAGAGGTAAAATACTAAATTGCTTAAAGGCAGATTATGATAAAATTTTTAAAAGTGATATTATTATAGATTTATTACGTGTATTAGGTTGTGGAGTAGAGATAACATCGACAAGCAATAAAGATATAAATACGTTTGATTTAGAAAAGTTGCAATGGGATAAAATTATAATATGTACAGATGCGGATGTTGATGGTTTTCAAATACGTACATTAATTTTGACTATGTTTTATAGGTTAATACCGACGTTAATAGATGCAAACAAAATATTTATAGCAGAATCTCCGCTTTACGAAATAACTGTAAAAAAGAAAACGTACTTTGCATATTCGGAAGTTGAGAAAAATAAAATTATAGAAAAAATAAATAGTAAAGAAGGTAATAAATACACAATACAACGTTCTAAAGGGTTAGGGGAAAACGAACCAGAGATGATGTGGAAAACTACAATGAACCCAAAGACAAGAAAGTTAGTAAGTGTACGTTCTTGTGGTGTAAAAGAGACCAAAAGGGCATTTGACACATTATTAGGGGAAGATATAGTAAGTAGAAAAGCATTCATAGAAGAAAAGGGTAGTGAATATATAGATTTAACAGATGTTACATAGGAGACATATATGAATAAAAATATTATTAATCAACCAATAATAGAAACATTGGAAACAAACTATATGCCATATGCAATGAGTGTCATAGTATCTAGAGCTATACCAGAAATAGACGGATTCAAACCATCACATAGAAAATTACTGTATACCATGTTTAAAATGGGGTTATTAAAAGGAAATAAAGTAAAATCAGCTGATGTAGTAGGTCAAACTATGCGTCTAAACCCACACGGAGATATGTCAATATATGAGACGCTGGTGAGGTTAACAAGGGGAAATAATGCCCTGATTCATCCGTTTATAGACTCTAAAGGTAATTTTGGTAAACAAAATTCAAGAGATATGGCATTTGCGGCATCAAGATATACGGAAGTTAAGTTAGATAGTATTTGCGAAGAGATATTTAAGAACATAGATAAAGATACGGTAAAGTTTATAGATAACTATAATGGTACGACTAAAGAGCCTATGTTATTGCCGACAACATACCCAAATATATTAATAACACCAAATCAAGGAATAGCTGTTGGAATGGCAAGTTCGATATGTAGCTTTAATTTAAAAGAGGTATGTAAGACAACGATAAATTATATAAAAAACCCAGAAGTAAATATTATAAAAACATTAAAAGCACCTGACTTCTCTACAGGAGGTACGTTAATATATAATGAAGAGCAAATAAAAAAAATATATGAAACAGGTAGAGGGTCTATAAAAGTTAGAGCTAAATATAGATACGATAAAAAAAATAACTGTATAGAAATAACGGAAATTCCATATACAACTACTATAGAAGCTATAATAGATAAAATAATAGTTTTAATAAAAAGTAATAAGATAAGAGAAATTAATGATGTTAGAGACGAGACAGATATTAATGGGATGAAATTAACGTTAGATTTAAAAAAGGGCGTAGATGAAGATAAGTTAATGAGTAAGTTATATAAATACACTACTTTATCGGATAATTATAATTGTAACTTTAATATTTTAGTGGAAGGTAAACCGTGTACCATAGGTATAAGAGAAATAATAAAAGCGTGGTTAAATTTTAGAATTACATGCATAAAAGGGCAAACGAATTATAGTATTAATATTAAGTCAGAAAAATTGGAATTATTAGATGGATTAAATAAAATATTGCTAGATATAGATGAGGCGATAAAAATTATAAGGAAAACAAAAAACGAGAAAGATGTAATCGCTAATTTAGTTAGTAATTTTAACATAACGACAACCCAAGCGGAGTACATAGCGGAAATCAAGTTAAGAAACCTAAATAATGAATATTTAATAAATAGAATAAACGAGAGAGACAATTTAGGAAAAGAAATAAGTGAATTAAAAGAGTTATTAAAAAGTGAAGAGAAAATAAAAATATTAATAATTGATGAGCTTACTAAAATTTCAAAAAAATATGGTAAGACAAGAAGAACGAATATTATAAAAGAATCTGAGATAGCTATATTTAATGAAGAAACATTAATTCAAGATTATAAAACAAAAGTATTTTTAACAAAAGAAGGATATTTAAAGAAGATATCAAAAGTATCATTAAGGTCAGCATCTAAACAAAACTTAAAAGAAAATGATAAAATAATTTGTGAGAAAGAATCGACAAATAGAGAAGAGATTTTGTTATTTAGCAACAAACAAAATTTATATAAAATAAAAGGATTTGAAATGGCTAGTAGTAAAGCTAGCGATCTAGGTGAATATGTTTACAATATATTACCTGTAAATAGTGATGAAAAAATAATATATATGGCATCTACGTTGAATTTTAAAGGTGATATGATATATATATTTGAAGATGGGTCAGTTACTAGAGTCCCAATTAATTTATATCAAACAAAAGTAAACAGGAAGAAACTAGTTAACGTGTATAATAAAAAAGAAAAAATAGCATTTATACTACATATTGAATCAGAATGTAAAATAAGTTGCGTAGATAGTTTAGGTAAAGTTAGCAAATTAATGACAAAGCTTGTACCGATTAAAAATAATAAAACGGCTATAGGAACAAAACTACTTAAAATAAAAAAAGGATCAGTTATAGAAAAATTGTTAGATGTGGAAACTAAATAAATTATAGAGTAAAACCTGTGACTGTATGCACTGTAAATATGTCAAGGACACTAGAAAAAAGCATTTGAATATTACAACCGTAAAAGATGATTTCTGTATTGTACAGAAGTCATCTTTTTTGATTTTCTTAAAAATTCATTATCATTTCTAAGAACTTTATTTTAAGTTGTAGTTTAGTAATTCAAGTTTTTTACATCACGTAACCCTAGCAGTTCATTATTTTCTTAACATTTGCTATCTATGATGATTATTGAACTCTTTTAATTTCTACAATATCTATATTGAATTTCGATCTCAAAAACAACTCTATCTAAGTACTGTTAGCACTTTATTTTATCGTCTATAAACTTCTCCTTAGTATGTAATAATTTAAAGAATCTTTCTTAAGCATTTTCATTCCTTTTTCATTAAGTGTAATTTTAGATATATACTAGGTCATGGTTATATTCTATGATTTTACAAAATAAAATATATATATCATTTTGTTGACAAATAAGTAGGAAAAGTTTATAGTATAATTATAATTAAATGTAAATAAAATATAGTAAAGTTTTAAAAACTATTGTTAAACATATAACAAATGGAGGTTAATATGAAGCATAACGATGTTGTAAATAGTATAGCAAAGGATATTGCGGAAAATTGTCAAGGTGCATATGATGCGTATTGTCAATCTACCTGCCCTATGCATACAGATGCCATAGGCTATGTCAATTTGATTGGCGAAGGCAAAGGTGAAGAAGCATTACTTAAAATTAGAGAAAAATTATTTTTACCAGGTACACTAGGTAGAATTTGTGCACACCCTTGTGAAAGCGAGTGTAAAAGAAATACAGAGTATAAACAACCTATATCGATAGCTATGTTAAAAAGATACGCAACGGATAAATTTGACGATCCTAAATTATGGGATTTAACAAAGAAAACAAGCACGGGTAAAAAAGTGGCAATAATAGGTGCAGGACCAGCGGGAGCACAAGCTAGTATTGAGTTAGCGAGAGAAGGACATAAAGTAACAATATTTGAAAAGCTAAATGTTGTTGGTGGTATGATGCACGTTGGAATACCAGAATATAGACTACCAAGAAACATAATAAATCATGAATATACATATCTAGAAAAATTAGGTGTCGAAATAAAACTAGGTGTTGAAATAGGAAAAGATATAAAATTTAATGAATTGACAGATGGGTATGATGCTGTAATTGTTGCAAATGGGGCTCACAAAGGAAATAAAATACCTACAAAAGGTGATGATGCAACGGGAATAACTACAGCGGCAGAATACTTAAGAGAAATTGCACTAACACATAATAGTGAGATAGCAGGTAAAAGTGTATTAGTAATAGGTGGTGGAGATGTTGCTATGGATTGTGCAAGATCATCATTTAGAGTAGGTGCATCGACAGTAAATTTAGTATCACTAGAAAAAGAAAAAGATTTACCAGCTAGTCACCATGAGCAAGTTGGAGCAAAAGAAGAAGATGTAATATTTAATTGTGGATACGGCACTACAGAAATTATAAGTGAAGATGGAAAAGTAACAGGTGTTAAATTAGTTGAATGTGAAAGAATATTTGATGATTCAGGGAATTTCAACCCAAGTTACACTGAAAAAACATTAGAAATTTCTTGTGACACTATAGTATTTGCAACAGGTCAAATAGTAGAAGATGCAACAGAAGGAATAGTTAAGCAAGGAAGAGGTGGAAGATACGAAAAAAATAACGATACTATGGAAACAAGTGTTAAAAATGTTTTTGTAGCAGGAGATGTAGCAGGAAGCAATACAGTAATAGAAGCTATGGCGTTAGGAAGAAAAGCAGGATTATCAGTTGATAGATATTTAAAAGGTGAAAGTTTAATAGAGGGACGTGATTTTGTTAAAGAAGGTTCATTCAAAACTAAACTAGACTTACCATTACCAGAAGGTCATAAAGATGAGTTAAGACTAGAAGGTGAAATGTTAGATGGTAAAATAAGAAAAGTTACATTCAAAGAATGTGATGCAGGATTAACAGATGATAATGCATTAAAAGAAGCACAGAGATGTTTTAAATGTGAATGTAAAAAATGTTTACCAGAATGTATAATGTTAACAGAATATTCAGAATATCCAGGAGATTTATTTGCAAAATTCTTAGAAACAGGTAATTTTGATCCATTAGTAGCATATTCATGTAATATGTGTAACCAATGTACGTTAGTTTGTCCAGAAGAATTTGATTTTGCAAAATTCTTTGGTGCTATAAGAAAAGATATGGTTAAGGCCAACTCAGGAAATTCACCACTAAAAGGTCATAATGCAATAAATATACACCAAAAATTAGGATTTTCTAAATTATTTACTACAAAAAATAAAGGAGGAAAATAAATATGAGTAGAAAAGGGTTTATGCCAGGATGTTCATTACCATCATACAGTCCTATCGGCATTGAAAAAACAGTTAAGTACTTAAAAAGTCATTATCCCGAATTATCAGGTATTCAAAAATGTTGCGGTAAACCTACTAAAGCGTTAGGTCAAGTTGATAAATTTGAAGAGAGATTTGGAAGTTTATTAGCGGACATAAAAGCTTGTGAAGTAGATGAGATGATAGTAGCATGTCAAAGTTGCATGAATGTATTAAAAGATTCGGAAGAATTTAAAACAACATCATTGTGGGCATTGATGCCAAAATTAGGATTACCAAAAGAAGTAATAGGAAAAGCAAAAAACAGTGATGTAGTATTTTCTATTCATGATTCTTGTTCAGTTAGAGGAATGTCAGATATCCACGATGGCATTAGATGGATATTAAATG
The DNA here is from genome assembly GCA_947313885.1 of uncultured Clostridia bacterium. Classification (GTDB taxonomy): domain Bacteria; phylum Bacillota; class Clostridia; order Lachnospirales; family CAMZNU01; genus CAMZNU01. Next base: position 15,304 of record CAMZNU010000012.1, read on the forward strand.
AATTAGGCTATAAAACTATGGAGCCAGAAAAAACAAGAGAAACTACAAGATGTTGTGGATTTGGCGGGATGATAGTACCTGTAAATCAGGAGTTAGCAGAAAAAGTAATGAAAAGAAGAGTATCAGATTTCCCAACAGAACATGTAGTAACATATTGTGCAGCATGTAGACAGTCTATAACATTAGGCGATGGTAAAGCATGGCACATACTTGATTTGATTTGGGGCGATGTAGTAATGAAGGGTTCAGAACCACCAGAGGATACACTATCATCACCAGTAAAAGCATGGGTAAATAGATATAAATCAAAAGGTGCTATTAAAAAAGCTATCAACGGATAATTGGAGGAAACAATGAGTAAAAAAGAAAATAAAAAAATGAGCATTCAAAAAATGGGACTTATAGTAATTTTAATGATCGTGCTAGGGTTTACAGCTTACAAAACAGGATTTATTGATTTTGTAACAGATATTAATGCTATGCAAGAATTTTTCAAAGGATTAGGAATTGTTGGATACGGAGTGTACATATTATTATTTACAGTAGTAGCTGTTTTCATGTTGCCAGCATCTGTTATTACAATGGTTGCAGGAATAACATTTGGGCCAGTGTTAGGCGGGATTTTAGCATTAGTAGGTTCTACAATAGGTGGAACAATAGCATTCATAATTGCAAAGTATGTAGCTAGAGATAAAATAATACAAAAATTTGAAGGTAATAAAATATTTTCTAAAATAGAAAAAGGTGTTGAAGAAAATGGTTCAAGTTTTTTAATACTAACAAGATTAGTTCCAATATTCCCGTATAACGTACAAAATTATGCATATGGAGTAACTAGTATGAAAACAGGCACATTTTTCATGTGGTCATTACTTTGCATGGCACCAGGTGCATTTATATATGCATACATGGCAGGAGACATAGTTACTAACGGTTTATCAGTAGGTATATTAATAAAATTTGCTGGTGCAGGTTTGATATTATTTTTAATATCACTAATACCGAAATATATAGCTAAGAAAAAAGGAATAAACTTAAACGATTAAGAAATAAATGCAGTTATTATTATTATTATAAGGAGATTTAAAATGAAGAAAAAAATTATGAGTGTTGTATTTTTAGCAATAGCAACGATGTCATTAGCATCATGTGGTAAAAAAGTAGAAGTTGATAATGATGCACAAACAGTAAAAATAGATGAGTATGTAAATTCAGACGCATTTATATCAGTATCAGAATTAAATGAAAAACTAAATGGAGACAATGCTCCAATAGTAATAGGAACAATAGATAAATCAAAAGCGTTACCAGGAACAGTAGCCGCAAATAAAATAGATGGTGCATATTTAGTTTGGAGACCGAATTACTCAGGTAATGGTTCAGCAGAATCTATAACAGATGAAATAAATGGATTTAGAACATCACAAGAAAACATGGAAACTCTTATGTCTAAAATAGGAGCAGAGGCAGATTCAGAAATAGTTGTGTATTCAGCTAATTCCCATCATGATTCTACTAGATTATATTGGCAAATAAAATTATTAGGACATGAAAATGTCAAAGTATTAGATGGTGGTATTAATGCATGGGTAGGTTCTGGAATGGAAACAGGAAAAGGAACAAGAATAGAAGATGTAGAAATGCAAACATCATATAAAGCTAAAGATTATGACCCAGAAAAATATTCAGCATCAACGGAAATGGTTGTAGAAGCTTTAGAAAATCCAGATGAGTGGGTAGTAATAGATACTCGTGGATTAGGAGAATTTGAAGGAAAAGATTTATTAGGTGGTGCATCTGGAAAAGGTGGATTACTAGGAGCTGTACATATAGGATGGACAGATGCATTAACAGAAGATGGATTATTAAAAACTAAATCAGAATTAGAAGAAGTATATGGAGATTTAAAAGATAAAAAAGTTATAGCTTTTTGTCAATCAGGAGTTAGATCAGCACATACGTACACAGTATTAAAAGAAGCATTAGGATTAGATGAAGTTTATAATTATGATGGTTCTTGGATAGAATGGTCATATATAGCATCAACAGTAAGCGATGGTAAAGTAGATGAAAACCTTAAAGAATCAGTGTTAGGATTAACTACAAATTGGACAGATAATGGTAAAATAAAGTAACATAAAAAATAAATATTTGGAGGAAATATGTTAGATTCAAAGGCTAGAAAATATGTACAACCAATAATAGAAAAAACAGCTAATATGTTTATTAAGTTAAATATATCGGCAATACAGGTTACATTAATTGCCCTATTTATAGGGATTATCTCTAGCATTATTTTAATGTTAGGTTATGAAATATTAGCGATAATTTTTTTGTGGTTATCAGGATATTTAGATGCAATCGATGGCACTGTAGCTAGAAAAACAAACACACAGTCGGAGTTAGGTGGTTTTTTAGATATAGTTTCAGATAGAGTAGTGGAAGTTTGCATGCTTATGGCTCTAGTTTATATAACACCTAGTATAGCGATAGAGGTTATATTTGTTTTAGGTGGAATAATTATATCTATGACAATTTTTTTATTGTCTTCATCTATCATAGACAAAAGAAGTGATAAAATGTTTTATTATCAAACGGGGTTAGCAGAAAGAACAGAAGGCTTTTTAATGATAACCCTTGGAATAATATTTAAAGGGTATTGCTCTATGATAATGATTATATTTGCAATGATTATATTATTTACAGCAGTGCAAAGATTTAGAGAAGTTGTTAAATATTTAAATTTAGAGGAGAGATAAAAATGAAAAAAATAATTACTGTACTATTAAGTGTTTTACTTCTATCATCTTGTGGTAAAGAAGGAGTAGCAAAAGAAGAAGTAGCAAAAGAAGTTGTAAGATTTTATGGTTGGGGCGGAGATAGTAATGTTAATAACTATCTTGATGACTATATAGCACCATTAGTAAAAGAAAAGCATAATATTGATTTTATTAGAGTTCCTATGAACATAGATGAAATACTACTTAAGCTTACAAATGAAAAAGAAGCTGGAGTAGATAGTGGAGATATCGATATTATGTGGATAAATGGTGAAAATTTTTATAATGCTAAAAAAATAGGATTATTATCAGAGCCTTTTACAACTAGCATTGAAAATTACAGCAAAAATATAGATTTAAATGCCGAGTTTGCAAATATGGATTTTAATACGCCAATTGAGGGGTTAGAAGTGCCATGGGGATTAGCGAGACTTGTTTTAATTGGCAATACTAATAAAATAGATGAGTTACCAAAAAATAGTATGGAATTATTAGACTTAGTAAAAGAAAATAAAGGTATGATGACGTACCCAGCATTACCAGACTTTACAGGTAGTGCATTTGTAAGAATGATAATGAACGATGTGTTAGGTGAGGAAGTCATGGCAAATTTAGGATACGACAAAGAAGAAATAAGAATTAAATTAATGCCAGCCTTTGATTACCTAAATGAACTAGAAAAATATTTATGGATGAATGGAGAAACTTATCCAAAAGATACAGGAGTAATAAATAAAATGTATAGTGATGGTCAACTACTATTCACATTGTCATATACGGCATTATTGGCAGATAGAAAAGTTTTAGAAGGTGAGTTTGAAGAAGGTACAAAAGCATTTATTTTTGAAAATGGTACATTAGGAAATGCGCACTATTTAGCAAAACCTTTTAATGTATCTAACAGTGAAGGTGCTAATAAAGTAATAAATGAATTAATTAGCTTTGAAGCGCAAATTAAAAAAATGGATGTAAATGGTTGGGGCGATTTGGCTGTGCTAGATATGGACAAGCTAAATGATGAAGAAAAAGAAATATTTAAAAATACAAGTGGTTCAGATATTTTAGAATTAGAAACATATTCAGAAGTGGATGCAAAGCAAATAGCGATTATTGAAGAGTTATGGGAGGAAGAAGTATTAAGAAAATAGAAAGTAAGTATAGGCCATATATATTATTGATACCATTCATAATATTTATAATTTTAATGTTAGGATCAACTAGCATGATAGAGCAAAGTTTAGGATATAACAACCAAGAAGGGATTAGTAGTATAACGTTTAAGTACTATGAAGAAATAATATTTACTAAAGTATTTTTGGAATCTATAGTTTATACGATATATATATCTGTAGTCCCGACATTAATTTCTTTAATTGTCGGGATATATATGGGTATAGCTGTGCATTTTAACATAAAGAGAAAAAATAGGCTAAATAATATAATACAAATTCCTATTATAATACCATATACTGTTTATATTTTTTGCATCATATTAATACTTATGCAAACAGGTATTGTTTCAAGAAGTGTAATGAATCTAAATATAATTGATACAGCAAATGATTTTCCTTTGCTAATATATGATAAATTTGGGGTAGGCATTATTATGGTGTATGTTTTAAAACAAGTACCATTTGTATATTTTATAATAATATCGTCTTTAAGTAATATGGATAGAAAGTATATAGATGTAGCATTAAATTTAGGTAGTAGTAAAATACAAGTTTTGCGAGAAATAGTATTACCGTATTTAAGAAATAGTATAATGACAGCTTTCTTTATAGTTTTTGCTTTTAATTTTGGTTCTTTCGAAGCCCCTTTTTTATTGGGAAATCCAAAATATAATACATTACCTGTTTTAAGTTATAAATATTTTATAAGTTCGGATATTGATAAACGATCGTATTCAATGGTTATAAATACTATAATGATAATAGCAGTAGTAATTTTGTTACATATATATATAAAATATAATGAAAGGAAAAATAGGAGGAACTATGAAAAAAGATAAAATAATCACCAAATTTATTATTAGTCTATTTTTCATGATTTGTATTTTACCATTAATAATAATTTCATTATTTATGTTTGTAGATAAATGGGTTTATCCAAACATATTTCCAAGTACATATACGTTAAAATATTTATTATCAGTTATACAGAGCAAAGAGTTGCCAAAAGCTATGATAACATCTATTATAGTTGCTGTTATGTCAGCTGTAATAAGTGTAATAATATCTTATCCAACAGGTAAGGCATTAGCACATTACAACTTTAAAGGGAAACACGTTATTAGTATTTTAATACTTATACCGTTAATAGTGTCACCTTTGGTTTTGGTGTCATCTAGTCATATAAATTTAATAAAATATAATTTACATAGCACGTTATTAGGCGTGAGTTTAATACATACGATATTTATATTGCCGTATACTATAAGAATTTTTAATGATAGGTTTGAAGAAATAGGTGTTGAGTATGAACTGCAAGGATATACATTAGGTGGTAATGTAATTAGCACATTTTTTTTAGTGACATTACCGCTATTAAGAGTAAGTGTAATGTTATCATTTAGTTTAGGCGTTATAATATCATTGGGACAATATCTAACTACTTTAATAATAGGTGGTGGTAGGGTAATGACTATATCGATTATATTAGTACCATACATACAGTATAGTGAATATCAATTAGCATCGATATATAGTTTTATTTTAATAGCATTAACAATAATAAGCTATACGTTAATAGCTAAACTGTATAAAAACCACTTGGAATTTTAGGAGGCTAAAGTGTCAGAAGTAAAAATAATTAATTTAACAAAATCAATAGAAGGAAAATATATATTAAGTAATGTATCTATAGAATTAGAAGAGGGCGAATTTTTATCATTGCTAGGTCCATCAGGATGTGGCAAAACAACGTTATTGAATGCGATAGCTGGTATAGTTGCTATTGATAGTGGTGAGATATTTTTCGGAAATATTGATGTAACAAACACGCCAACAAACAAAAGAAAAGCAACAATAGTATTCCAAGACTATGCATTATTTCCACATATGACAGTGTATGATAATATAGCATTTGGTTTAAAAATGAAAAAGCTAAGTAAAGAAATCATAAAAAAAGAAGTTATGGAGTTATTAGAAGTAATAGAATTAAGTGATAAGATCAATAATTATCCAAAAGAATTGTCAGGCGGGCAAAAGCAAAGAGTGGCAATAGCAAGAGCAATAGCTATAAAACCTATGGTTCTTTTATTAGACGAACCATTTTCAGGATTAGATAATAGTTTAAAAAACACTATGCATAAATTTATAATGAATATAACTAAAAAGTATTCAATAACTACAATAATGGTAACTCATGACAAGAATGAAGCTTTTAAGATGTCTAATAAAATAGCTATAATGTTAAATGGCGAAATAAAACAAATAGATTATAGTAAAGATATTTATAAAAATATTAGCGATATAAAGGTTGTTGAATTTTTAGAGGAATTCAATATAATAAAGGGTAAAATAATAAATAATAATCTTGTTACGCAAATAGGGAGTTTTGAAATTAAAGAAAAACAAAATAAATATTTAGTTTTTAAATATGATCAAGTGCATATAAAATATAGTAAAGATAAAAATGAAATGGTCGCAGAAATAATAGAAAAATACTATATGGGTAACTACACAACATACATTTTGATGTATAACATGGAACGAATACAAATAAATATTGCAGATGATAAATTTGATGTAGGAGATAAAGTAAACATAGAAATTAAAGACTATAAAATAATTTAAAAATAAGAGTTGATTACAACTCTTATTTTTTTTGTGAAAAAATGACATTAAACAAGCAAAGAAATAATAAAATAATAATATATAAGCATGGAGGTAACATTATGGAAAAGAAAAAATTGAAATGTAAAGTTATAAACTTATCATCACCGTTAAAAGGGAATAAGGAGGAGAATGAAGAAGATGTGTTAAAACATATAAAATGTATGAATAAGCACGGATTTGAAGTAGAGGGAAATGATAATTTATATTTAGAAGGTGAATACGAAGGGCGAGACTCTAAGGAAAAAGCTATGGAATTAAAAAAAGCACTAACAGATAAAGACGTAGATTTAATAATGAGTTTAAGGGGAGGGTATTCAACGATAAAGGTATTAGAACATTTAAATATAGCTACAATAAAAGAACATTATAAACCGATAGTTGGTTTTAGTGATTTAACGCCATTGTTAAATTATATTTCAAAAAAAACAGGGCTAGTAACATTTCATGGTCCGATGCTAACAACAGCAAAAGAGGATGATGATGTGAACTTTAAACATCTATATAAATTATTGACATTAAGAACAACGAAAGGATACGAGTATGACTCAGAAGACTGTATAACGTTAAAACGTGGAATAGCTTCTGGGAAGTTGTACGGAGGGAATTTAAGCATGTTATGTTCTATGATAGGAACGGGTTATGAAATACCATTAAGAAATACCATATTATTTATAGAAGATGTAAATGAGCCAAATTACAAGATAGATAAAATGTTAACGCAGTTAAAAATGGCAGGATATTTCGATAAAGCGAAAGGTGTAATATTTGGAAATTTTAAAAATTGCGGTGAGAATACAAAAGATAACCCAAAAGGTGTTTTAAGTATAATAGAAAAGATAATTGAAAATACAAGAATACCTGTTTTATATAATTTTAATTGTGGTCATGAAAAAGAAATGCTAACACTACCAATAGGTGCAGAAGTGGAGATTATAAATGGAACAGTAATAATTTTAGAAAATTTAAATAGAAAAAAGAGAAGGGTAAAAAGTAAGGAGTAATGAAAAATGTACATGGTGAAAATAAGAAGACATTTGCACAAACATCCTGAATTATCTAGAAATGAATTCGAAACACAAAAATATATAATGGAACAATTAGATAAACTAGGGATAAGAAATTATAAAATTGCCACTACAGGTGTTATAGGTGAAATTGGAAGCGGTAGTAAATGTATAGGGTTTAGAGCGGACATGGATGGATTGCCGATAGAAGAAGTAAGCGATAAAAAGTATAAATCAAAAAATATAGGTGTATCTCATAGTTGTGGGCATGATGTTCATATGGCGGCATTGTTAGGATTAGCAAAAAGAATAAAAGAAAAAGAAACAAAATTAAAGTGCTGTGTAAGATTCATATTCCAACCCGATGAAGAAGATGAGGGCGGTGCAAAAAGAATAATAAAAGAAGGTGGAATTAAATATGTAACGTATTTATTTGGAGGGCATGTAAATCCAACATTGGAAGTAGGTACTATATGTTATAAACATATGGAAATGAATGGTAGCTCGGATATGATAAAAATAGAAGTCAATGGGTTATCATCACATGGGGCATATCCAGAAGATGGTAAGGATAGCATAGTAATAATGAGTTCATTGATAATGATTATACAAACGATAGTATCTAGGAATATTTCACCACTAGATAGTGGGGTTATAACATTTGGAACTATATGTGGAGGAGAAGTATACAATCAGGTAAGTAACAGTGTGGTAGTAACAGGAACTATTAGAAGTTTGAGTGAAAAAATTAGAAAAAAAATAGTTAAAAGAATAATTGAAATATGCGATGGAATAGAGAAGACATATAATGTAGAAGTTAATTGTGAAATAAAAAAAGGATATGACAGTTTAGTAAATAGTAATATATCATACGATATTGAAAATATGTTAAGAAGAAAATATGATAGTAAAAAAATATTATATAAGGAATATCCAAGTTTAGGAGTGGAAGATTTTTCATATTATTGCAAAAAAACAGATTGCTTTTTTGTACAATTTGGGTGTAAAATAGAGAGAGAACCTAAATTTCTACATAACAATAGTTTTGATGTTAATGAAAATGTTTTAGAAGAAATGGTAAATTACTATATGAATTGTTTAGAAACTTTTGGAGGTATATAAATTGATTATAGATTTGCATAGTGATATGTTTAGTCACATAACTGAAAACCAACAAAAAAAAATTAATAATACCTTTGAAAAATATCACTTAGAAAATTTTAAAAAGGGGGACGTCATATTTTCTTTTTTTAATATGTGGATCAATGGTAAAGAAAATGCAGAAGAAAAATTTAAAGAAATGCTAAGATGTTCATCAGAAGAAATGAATAATAATAAAAATGTGTTAAATAAAATAACTTCCAAAAATCAAATTAATCAAATTAACGATCAAAAAATAAATTATTTAATAAGTTTAGAGGGAATCGACTATGTAAAAAATTATAAGGATATATACTGGTTATATGATTATGGAGTACGTTCTATAATATTGACATGGAACTATACCAATAGTTTATGTGGTGCACAAAAAGAAAACCCTAAAAAAGGATTAACAAAAGAAGGTGTCAAAGTAATACAATTGATGGAGCAATTAGGAATTATAATTGACATATCTCACGTTAGTGATGCAGGTGTAGATGATATATTTAAAGCAACAGAAGGTGTAATAATAGCGAGTCATTCAAATGTACGTAATATATGTAAAAACCCAAGAAACTTAACAGATGAGCAAATAAAAAAGATAGCAATGCGAGGAGGGGTAATAGGAGTAACAGCGTACCCAGATTTTATATCAAATAATAAAAAAGAGCATACAGTGGAAAAATTAGTAGAGCATATAGAATACATTGTAAATTTAATAGGAGAAGAATATGTAGCTGTAGGTTTTGATTTTATTGATTACTTAACGACAGGAAGTAGTATAGATGAAATAGTATATTTAAATAATTTAAGAAATCATAGCCAAATTAATAATTTAACGAAAGCCTTAGAAAGTAGAGGGTTTAGTAAAAAGACTATTGAAAAGATATATTATGCAAATATAATTAGAGTATTAAATGAAGTTTTAAAATAGAGGAGTATTATGAGAAAATACAAAGGAAAAGAAATAGATTTAATGGCACCTAGTGGTAATTTAGAATCATTTAAAAAAATAGTAGAATCTAAATGTGACTCTATTTTTATAGGTGGGAAAACACTTAATATGCGACTAATAAGAAAGGGGTATAATTTTTCTAATGATGATTTAATTGAAGCGATAAATTTAGCCCATAGTAGAAATAAAAAAGTGTATATAACATTAAATATATTAATAAACGAGATGGAACTAAAAGAAGCAGAAGAGTATTTAATTTTTTTAGAATCTATAAATGTAGATGCAATAATAGTACAAGATTTAGGCATATTAGAAATTATAAAAAATCTTGGATTAAATTTAAAAGTACATAGTTCTGTACAGATGAATTCCCATGATGTAGAAACTATTAAGTTTCTAAAAAATGCTGGAATCAAAAAGATCGTCTTAAGTCGAGAATCTACTATAGAAGAGATAGAATATTTTTACAAAGAAACAAAAATGAGTTTTGAATATTTTTGCTATGGCGACATGTGTGTTGCTAAAGATGCACAATGTAGTGTAAGTTCTTTTATTTTAGGAAATAATTCTGGTAGAGGTCGATGTTTTAAAATGTGTAGATGGAATTTTAATATTTCATATAATGGAAAAGAGTATAACAATAACCGCCCCTTATCTGTAAAAGATTTATCATTGTATGAGTACATAGATGAATTACATAATGCAGGAATTGAAACTTTTAAAATAGAAGGAAGAATGCGAGATGCGGACTTTATAGTACCTATTATAAATAGTTTTGGAAATGCTATAGATGAGTTAATCGAAACGGGAAAATATAATAAAGATGATGAGCATATTTATAATACTAGAATTAGAGATTTAGCGACAGGTTTTATAAAAGGTAATCCTAAATTAGAATACATTAATAAAAAAAATGAAGATGAAATAAAAGTTTTTAGTAAATCGACAGATGTAGTAGAAATAAATAATGATATAATAAACGAAATAAATAAAAAAATAAACAAAGGTATAAAAAGTAATAAGAAAAAAATATCTGTGTATGTAAAAGATGTAGAAAGTGCAATTTATTGTATAGATAAAGGTGTAGATAGGGTTTATTTATCTGTGGAGTTTGAAGATATTGAAAATACAAATTTTATGTATATAGACAAAAAAAGTTGCGACCTATATATTGCAACACCAAGAACAATGAACGATGAAAGATATAAGTATATTGCTAGACTATTAGAAACAGGGAAATTTGATGGAGTATTATATAGTACATTTGGGTGTATTGAATATTTTAAAGGATATAATTTAATAACAGATACAAACTTGCTTATGTACAATAGTAAAGCTATAAAATATTGTAATGATCTAGGTGTGCAAGAATCGGCTGTATCTTTTGAATTACAACAAAATGAATTTATAGAACTTTTAAAAAATTGCAAAAATGATATGGAAATAGTGGTACATGGTATAATGCCACTACTATATACGTATCAAGATCTGTATGAGAATGTAGAAGATAAAAATATGGAAAATAAAATACTTCAATTAAAGAGTGATAATATTAATTTTGACGTTATTAAAGATAGGTTTAATATGAATCATATACTATCACCTAAAGAATTGTATTTAGCGCCACTAGTAAAAAATATTACAAAATATGATAATGTAAAAACTTTAAGAATAGACGGTAGGTTTTATAAAAAGGAAGAGTTAGGTGAAATAATAGAACTGTATAAAAATATCAATGAAAATAAAAAGGATGGAAGTACTTACAAAAGTAAAAGAAGCGGTTTAACTATAGGTGCTTTAAATTTTGGTGATGATGATGAAAAATAAAACTATAATTGATAAAAAAAAGAAATATATGTTTCCGAATTTAAAAATGCATTTTTATGATGATCCACCTGTTTTTGTAAGAGGAGATATGCAATATTTATTTGATGGTGATGGTAAGAAATATACGGATTTTTTTGCAGGAGTTTCTGTAATGATATGTGGTCATAGTAATAAAGAAATTTTAACTAAGACTATAGAACAGTTAAAAAGACTACAGCATACGACTATAATATATTTAGATGAAAACATTGTTAGACTAGCGGAAAAGCTTGCTAATATTATGCCAGGGGACATAGATAAAACTTTTTTCTGTGCATCAGGATCGGAAGCTAATGAAGGTGCTTTTTTGCTTTCTAAGATTTATACAAAAAAAAGTAAGTTTATAACATTAGAAAATGCATTACATGGCAAAACTTATTTAACATTAGGAGCTACAACAATTAAAATGTGGGACATTGACCCACATCCTACAGATTTATTTTATGTAGCAAAAGGTTTTTACAATCCAAACGAGACTTTAGAGGAAAGTGCTAAGCAATCAATAGAATCTGTTAGAGAAATACTTAAAAATAATGATGATATTGCAAGTATGATAGTAGAGCCTATACAAGGAAACGGTGGAATATTAACACCACCTATTTGGTATTTTAAAAAATTAAAGAAAGTTTTAGAAGAATATGACGTGTTATTAATTGCCGACGAGGTACAAACAGGGTACGGAAGAACGGGTAAGATGTTTGGAATGGATAATTTTGATATTGTACCAGATATATTAGTTACGGCAAAAGCATTAAGTGGGGGAATACCTATAGCAACATTTTCCACTACCGCTAAAATTGCTAAACATTTCAATAAGCCATCGGCATCAACTTTTGGGGGTACACCAGTTAGTTGTGCAAACTCTTTAGCTGTATTAGAATATGTAGAAAATAATAGACTAGTTGAAAAATCAAAAGAGTTAGGTAATTACTTAATAGATAAGCTAAAACAAATTAATAGTGACATAATTAAAGAAGTGAGAGGAATAGGGCTAATGATAGGAGTTGAGTTGGAGTGTAAGAATAGCCCAGAAGTACTAAATGTTATATTAGAAGATATGAAAAACAAAGGATTTATTTTAGGGAAATGTGGAGTTAATAGAAATGTAATAGCATTACAACCACCACTAGTCATAACAACTTACGATATTGATAATATGATATTAGAACTCGAAAACACAATTTGCAAGATACAAGGAGGGTTAATTGAAAAAAATAGATAAAAGTACTCATATAGAAGACAATTTTAATTTTAAAGTGAAAACAAATCCAGAGAAAAAGAATAAAATATCTACGCTAATTTTAATAGTAAATATAATGATTACCCTCATTTCGTTGACAGTAATAGGAATATACGCCTATCGATCTTTTGGGGAAAATAGCAACAAAGGCGATGTAGAATACATTGATGGTAAAGGCGATGATGATAATGATAATGTTGAGAAAAATTCTAAAAAAGATGTAAGCATTATTATAGACGAGTCAAAAAGAAGAGAAGAGATACTGGATACACAAAAGTTATACAACAACGATGATATAGTTGGATTTATTCAAGTAGGTAAAAGTATGGAATCTTTATTTTACACGCAAACTTCAAATAATTATTTCTATTTAGATCATGGGCTTGATAAAAGTAGCAATGAAAATGGAACTTTAATATTAGATACTAGAAATGATATAACTAAGGATAATTATAATACTATTATTTATGGAAAAGGTAAAGGTTCTAGCAGTTTAAAAGATATAGAAAAATATGCAGATGAAGATATTTTTAATAGTAATAGAACGATATATACTAAAGATCTATATAATGATTACGAGTGGGAGGTATTTTCTTTTTACGAGACATCAGAAGATTTCGGATATATACAAGTTGAATTTAAAACAGAAGAAGACTTTTACATCACATTACAAAGCTTTAAAAATAAATCAAGGCATATTACAGAAAGAGAATTAAAAGAAGGCGACAGAATTTTAACTATAACAGCACCGAGCAATGAATCAGAAACAGTATACGTGTTGCATAGTGTTTTAATTAAAAAAAACACTTTAGACTAAAATAGCAAGATAAAAGCATGAACTATTAGTAGTTTGTGTTTTTATTTTGCTATTTTTAAAATAGTATTTTATATAGATTAATGATGAAAAAAGCAGTATAATCATGTTAAGAGTACAAAAGAGAGGTGAGTCAAATCAAAACTAAAAAGATTTTTATTGCATGTTCAGTAGTCTTAGTAAGCGGTATATTATTTGTAGTTAATAGAGAATCGGTAGGATTAAAATTATTATATGAAGAAGTAGATTTAGAAAGGGAAGAGATCGTAGAGAAAGTAATAGTTAATATTTCAGGAGAAATAAATAAAGCGGGTGTTTATAGCGTGGACACGAAGCACAGAATAATAGACGTTATAAATATAGCTGGAGGAATTACTGATAATGGGACGACAGAGAATATAAATTTAGCAGATTTTGTTTACGATACGCAACATATAATAATAAGAAATTTTAAGTCATTAAATGTCGAAGATGAAATTTTCGATATAAACAAAGATAAAAAAGAGGAGAATAATAAAAAAGTTAATATAAATACAAATAACATAGATGAGTTAAAAACTTTAAATGGTATAGGAGACACTATCGCTAGAAATATTATAGAGTATCGTAAAAAGAATGGTAATTTTAAAGAAATAGAAGAATTACAAAGAGTTCCTAGAGTAGGAGTTAAGACATTTAAAAAAATAAGAGATAGCATAGTTGTTAATAATGGAGGTTAAGGTGAAATACAAAATACTAGCAGTAGATGATGAAAAACTGATCTTAAAAGGAATAAAATTTAGCTTAGAACAGGATGGAATGGATGTTGATGTCGCTTATGATGGAGAAGAAGCGTGTAACTTAGCAGATGAAAATAAATATGATTTAATAGTATTAGATATCATGTTACCATTTAAAAATGGATTTGAAGTTTGTCAACATATAAGGGCAAAAAGCAACACACCAATAATTATGCTTACAGCCAAAAACGATGATATGGATAAAATATTGGGATTAGAATTTGGTGCAGATGATTACTTAACAAAACCATTCAATATCCTTGAACTAAAGGCTAGAGTGAAAGCTATATTAAGGCGTAGCACAATGATTCACAATGAAGAAAAAGCAGTTACAGATGAAATTGTAGTGAAGGATATAAGGTTAAATCTAAAGTCAAATAGAGTATATTTAAAAAATATAGAAATTAAGCTGACTATAATAGAATATAATATTTTAAAACTATTTTTGACTAACAAGGAAAAAATTTTTACGAGAAATGATGTATATGAATCTATATGGAAACACAGTGAAAGAAAATGTGACACAAGAACAATAGATGTACATATAAGAAGATTGCGAGAAAAAATTGAAGAAAGTCCAAGTTTGCCGAAATATATAAAAACAAAATGGGGGGTAGGTTATTACCTTGGATAGAATAAAGTTATCATTAAAATCAAAGTTAGTCATATCATATTTATTGATAGCACTTATTCCCATGATGCTAATTATTCGAACTTTTCGAAACAAAACGGAATATTTTTTTGAAAATGAGCGAAAAAACTTATTATTAAATGAAGCAATCATACTTGCAAACAATATAAGCAAAGTTGAATATTTAAACTTTAGTGATTTTGATGGACTAACTAAGTACGTAAATAGTAGATCATCATTAAATCAACAAAGAATAATAATTCTAAATGCGGATGCAGTAGTAATAGCTGATTCTAATGACACAACAGTGGGTAAAACTCTAATTTCAAAAGAAATAATAAATGCTTTAGAGAATATTAATGATGCCACGTATAAAAGTAAGGAAAATGCAATATATGCAACATCAACGATAATAGATAATAGTACAGATAAGGGAGTTGGAGTAGTTTTAGTTGTATCTAGCACTGAGGATTTAGGGTATTTATTGAAAGAAATCACTAAAAGTGTGTATTATAATGCTGTTTTAATAGGGGCATGTGTAGTTGTAATAATTATGCTCATATCTAAGTGGATTAATTCACCTTTAAAATTTATAACACCTGTTATAGAAAGAATATCAAAAGGTGATTTTACGGCAAGAATTGAATCTCATGAAAATCAAGAATTTCAAGTATTAATAGAAACATTTAATGATATGGTAGATAAAATTGAAAAAATTGAAAAGGCACGTGATGAATTCGTATCAAATGTATCTCATGAAATAAAAACACCGTTAAGTTCTATAAAGGTACTAAGCGAATCATTATTAATAGAAGAGGTAGTTGATACGGATGTATATCGTGAATTTTTAGGTGATATAGTGTCAGAAACAGATAGACTAACAGTAATAGTGAATGATCTTATGAACTTAGTTAAGCTAGATCAAGGAGAGATAGCACTAAATATTAAGAAAACAGATATAAATATGTTAATTTTAAATATAATAAAAAGATTAAAACCAATTTCAGCAAATAAAGATATTGAAATAGAGTATACGGAAGTAAATGATATAGAAGCAGAAATTGATGAAATAAAAATTGATTTAGCGATAGGAAATGTAGTAAACAATGCAATAAAATACACAGTTAATCATGGTATTGTAAAAATAAGCCTAGAAAAAAAAGGCAGTATGATAGTGATAGATATTCGTGATACAGGTGTTGGGATGGAAAACGAGGAGCTTGACCATATATTTAAAAGATTTTATAGAGTGGATAAGATGCGTGGTAGAGAAACAGGAGGAACAGGGTTAGGGTTAGCTATAATGTACTCGTCTATTATGCTACATGGTGGAGAAGTCCATGTGCAAAGTGAAGTTGGTGTAGGCAGTACGTTTACAGTAAGCATACCAATGCTGTATAAAGGCGGTGAATTGTAGGTGAAAAAAAACAGAACGAATAAAAGGATAATAATAGGGGTAATAGTAATTCTAAGTATATTGATTTATAAAAATAGAATGAATAATATTGACTTTGAAAAAAAAGACATATATATGATAGATGTAAGTAAAAAAACTTTAATAAACAAAAAAATAAAAATTAACGACAAGATGAATAGGGAGGAAAAAATAGAATATATTTTTAATAACTTGGAGAAAGACACTAGTATCGCAATAAAAAGTATTATACCGAAAAGTATTATATATACGTATGAGATAGATGAAGATGGCTTGCAATTTAATATAAATGGCGATATAACAAATGTTGAAAATATGTATTTAAAAGGTGGGCTAGTCAATACCTTTGTTGGATATGAAAGTATTAAAAAAGTAGAAGTGTATTATAGCAATGAAATAGATAATAATTTGAACTACAAATTAGAGGAAATAGATAAAAGTAATCTTATTTTAAATCCTATTATATCTCCTAATAAAATAGTTACTAGAAATATACATTTATACTTTCCTATTGTTAATGAGAATGGAATAAAAAAAATAGTACGTTCAATTAATTATAACGAAAATAAAATAATAGAGAGATCTATAATAGAGCAGATTGTAGATGGGACAAAAAAAGAAAAATTGGAATCATATATACCTATTGATACAAAAGTATTAAGCGTTAAAACAGAAAATGGAATTTGCTTTGTAGATTTTGACAAAAGATTTATAGATGGACATATTAAAGATGTTTTCAAGGAAAAAAAAACAATATATTCTGTAGTGAATTCATTAACAGAATCAAGAAATGTTAAAAAGGTGCAAATATTAATAGAGTCAAAAAAATATACAGAAACATTTGGCGGAGTAGATTTATCAAAGCCGATAAGGCGATATGAATATATAGTAAAGTAGGTTTATATGGAAAGAGAATTTATGAAAAGACCGATAATAATAGTAGCTATATGCTATATAATTGGGATAATTAGCGTATATGAAGAAAAAATATTTATAGGACTTACTTTAATGATAACGATGTTTATCTATTTATACAAAAAGTACAACCCTAAAAAAATGTTTTTTATTTTTTTCATATTATGTTATTTTTTCGGTGCAGTTAGAATGGCGGAATCTATAAAAATAAATAATAAAAAAAATATGAATACAGTAACAGAAGAGGTCGAAGTAGAAGGGTTACTATATTATAAAAGTGAAACAACAAAAGGAAGTTCTAAATTACAACTAAAAAATATAACTATAGATGGACTTAAAAAAAAGGGTAAGTTAGTAGCATATAGCAAAAAAGCTAATATACAAATTGGCGACGAGATAAAATTATACGGCACTATAGAAAACCCTAAAGAGCCAACAAACTTTGGTGGATACGATGAATATATTTATTATAAAAGTCGTAAAATTGACTACAAAATGTTTGTAAATGATATAGACGTTATAAAAGAAAGTAAGTCTATACTACCTACTATACGAAGTAAATTTAGAAATAACATAGACGATACTTTTTATTTAGGAAAGGGCGACATTGTTAAAGCTATGGTTTTAGGAGACGATAGTTTTTTATCAGATAACACTAAAGAGTTATATCGCAATTCTGGAATATACCACATTTTAATAATATCTGGATTACACATAGGTATAATATTTCAATCTCTTAATTTTGTATTCTCAAAGTTTAAAATATTAAAAAATAAAACGTTCATAATTATTATAGTTATTATATTTTATAGTTACTTAACGGGAAATAGTTTATCAACGGTACGTGCTGTATTAATGATGTCTATTTTCTCCTTAGCCCCATATTTTAAAAAATATGGGGATTCATTAAGTGGATTATTCCTAACTATTATAATTTTATTAATTTATGAACCTATTATGATATTTGATGTAGGTTTTTTATATTCATTTTCGGCAGTGGGAGGTATATTGACGTTAAATAAACCTATATATACGTTAATGTTTTATATAAACTTAAAGTTGAATAATATTTTTAAATTATTAGAGCATAAAATTATATATGAGAAGTTAGCTTTTTTAATATCAATACAGGTAAGTACATTACCTGTATCATTGTACTTTTTTTATAATTACTATACATATGGAATAATAGCTAATTTAATGATAATGCCGTTTACATATATAGTAGTAGTGCTATCTTTTGTTTCAATGGTACTCGGCGGTATTTTACCAATTATAAAATTTACATTAATGCCTACGGTATTTTTAATATTAGAATTTTTTGAATTAGTTAGCGAAATGGTTTCTACTTTACCATACTTTAAAATATTAATAGGAAGACCAAATATTATATTTATAATATTGTATTTTTATATGATATTTGTAGTTATCAATTTTAAAAAATCCAATATTGTTAAAAATCTAATAGGTGCGTTTGCAATAATTATAGCTGTTAGTTTTAATAACAAAATGGAAGTTGTTTTTTTAGATGTAGGTCAAGGTGACAGCATTGTAATTAATTATAAGGGTAAGGTTATAGTAATAGATGGCGGTATTAATGATAGAGTGTTAAAAAATTATTTAGATTATAAGGGAATTAGTAAAATAGATGCTGTAATTGGAACACATACAGATAAAGATCATGTCGGTGGCTTAATAGATCTAATAGATAAAAAAAATATAATTAGATTTATGTTGCCAAATATTGACTACGACGAAGATGATAAAAACTATATACGATTAAGAGAAAAGTTAACATATAAGGATATTGATATTGATTACTTGCAAAGTGGTATGCAAATAACTGTAGACGATTGCATAATATCCGTTTTAAATCCTACAAGAAAAATATATGGGAATAAAAATAACGGTTCAGTAGTGTTGCAAGTAAATTATAAAGATGTATCATTTTTACTAACAGGTGATATAGGGAGTGAGGAAAAGGAGCTAATAGATTTATATAATCTTAGAAGCAACATTTTAAAATTAGGACATCATGGTTCTAAAACATCTAGCTCAGATATATTTTTAAAAGCAGTAAACCCAAGCGTAGGAATAGTAAGCAGTAAAAAAAATAATATGTATGGTCATCCAAGTAAAGAGGTTGTAGAAAATTTAAATATAAATAATATTGAAATGCTACAAACAAGCGAGTCAGGTGATATAAAGTTTATAACAGATGGTAAAAGAATGTTCTTAAAAACAGTTAGGTGATAATTATGAATATTAAAGAGTTAAAAAGTAAAATTCAAAAAAAAGAATATGAAAATGTATATTTGTTTTATGGTGAAGAAAATTATTTGAAAAATAAATATTTAGAGAATATAAAAAATAATATATATCCAGAAAAAGATATTATGAACGTAGATGAGTTTATAGGGGATAAAGTTAGAGTTGAAGATATATTAGATGCAATAAGTACATTACCTATATTTAGCGATTATAGATTAGTAGTAGTTAAAAATAGTAAGTTGTTTAGAAAGGAACGAAAACTAGACAATGATAAACTATTTGAAAATTTTAACGAGTTAAGCGATATGACTATTTTAATATTTATTGAAGAGGAGATAGATAAAAGAAATAGATTATATAAATTAATATCAAAAAAAGGTGAATCTGTAGAGTTTAAAAAACCAAAAGAGCATGATATGGTTAATTGGATCGATAATATGTTAAAAAAAGAAAATATCATATGTAGAAAAGATAATATTATAGAAATTTTAAGTTTAATAGATGGTGGGATGTATGTGATAGAACAAGAGATAAATAAATTGATTGAATATGTTGGAAAAGGAAATGAAATAAAAAAAGATGATATAGATAGTATCGTAACGAAATCTTTAGATGTGAATATATTTGAGTTAGTAGATAATATAGGAAGAAAAAACGTATCATCAGCGATAACAATATATAACAATATGATTTTAATAAAAGAACCACCTATTAAAATTTTAATAATGATTTCAAGACAGATGAAAATATTACTACAATGTAAATATTTAATAGAAAAACGTGAAAATAATAAAGATATTGCAAATATAATAGGGGTAAGTAGTTATTTTATAAATAGATATATAAAACAAAGTAGTAACTTTAGTAAATTAGAATTGTATAACATATTAAAGAAGTGTTTAGAAGTAGATGAAAATATAAAGACGGGTATAATTAACGATGTATTAGGTGTGGAAATATTAATTTTAGAGTGCATGAGGTAGATTTATATGAATTATAAAGTAGATGGTGAAAACATAATTTTAACGGCTATGAATAGTTTTAAAATAAGTGAAATTCTAGAGTGTGGTCAATGCTTTAGGTTTACAAAGGTTAAAGAAGATGAATATAAAATAATAGCAAAAGGTAAAGTTTTAACTATTAAACAGAAAGGTAAAGAAATTACTTTCACGCCGTGCACAAAAGATGAGTTTGAAAAAATATGGATTGATTATTTCGACCTTTCATTAGATTATGATGTAATAAAAGATCAGTTTAGAAATGATCTTATTTTGAAAGAGGCGATAAAATTTGGTGAAGGTATAAGAATTTTAAACCAAGATGAATTTGAATGCTTAATTTCATTTATTATAAGTCAAAACAATAGAATACCTATGATAAAAAAAGTTATAAATAATATTAGCGAAAAATATGGAACAAAAGTAGGGAATGACTATTTGTTTCCAACAGTGGAGCAATTATCAAAAGCAACTTTAATAGAGTTAAGACAATGTAAAACGGGATTTAGAGATAAATACATTGTAGATGCTATAGAAAAAATTACTACTAATAAGCTGGACATCTATGCTATCAACAACTTAAGTACAGATAAATTAAAAAAAGAATTAATGACTATAAAAGGTGTAGGGGAAAAAGTATCGGACTGTGTGTTATTATTTGCATTTAATAGGAAGGAAAGATTTCCAGTAGACGTATGGGTTAAAAGAGTGATGGAAAATTTATATTTTAATAACGAAGATACAGATAAAGCAGTAATAGAACGTTATGCAAAAAATAATTTTGGCAATTATGCAGGAATAGCACAACAATATTTATTTAACTATGCGTTTCATAAGAAGGTAGGTAAATAATAATGTAATATTGCATATAAAAAATAAATATAATATAATTTTAATGAAAACATTTTTGAAGGAGGCATTATGAAAATAAAACCATTGGGAAACAGAGTAGTATTAAAACAATTAGAAGCAATAAAATCAACAAACTCAGGTATAATATTACCAAACCAATCACAAGAAAAACCATTAGAAGCAGAAATTGTAGCAGTAGGATTGGGAGCATTAATAAATGGGCAACGTGTGCCAATGGAAACTAAAGTAGGCGATAAAGTTATATATTCAAAATTCGCAGGTACAGAAATTAAAGTAGATGATAAAGAATATATAGTAATTAGTGAAGATGAGATTTTGGCGATAATTAACTAGGAGGTAAAAATGGCTAAGGAAATTAAATATGGTATTGAGGCAAGAAAATTACTAGAAGCAGGAGTAAATAAATTAGCTAATACAGTAAAAGTTACAATTGGTCCAAAAGGAAGAAATGTAGTATTAGATAAACAATTTGGAATGCCATTAATAACAAACGATGGAGTAACAATAGCTAAGGAAATAGATTTAGAAGATAAATTTGAGAATATGGGTGCACAACTAGTAAAGGAAGTTTCAACAAAAACAAATGATATAGCAGGTGATGGAACAACAACGGCAACAGTATTAGCGCAAGCAATGATAAATGAAGGAATGAAAAATATAACAGCAGGTGCAAATTCTATAATGATAAGAAAGGGTATGCAAAAAGCAACAGATGTTGCGATAAAAAAAATTGACTCTACGAGTAAAATGATAAATGGAACAGACCAGATAAAAAAAATTGCTACGATATCAGGTGGCGATAGTGAGGTTGGAAATATAATAGCCACAGCTATGGAAAAAGTAACAAAAGATGGTGTAATAACTATAGAAGAATCAAAAACAATGTCGACAGAACTAGAAATAGTAGAAGGTATGCAATTTGAGAGAGGATATTTATCGCCGTATATGTCAACGGACATGGAAAAAATGGTTGCAGAGCTTGACAATCCATATATACTAGTTACAAATAAAAAAATATCTAACTTACAAGAAATTTTACCATTATTAGAACAGTTATTAGAAAAAGGGGATAAATTATTAATAATTGCAGAGGATATAGATGGCGAAGCATTAACAACGCTGGTATTAAATAAATTAAGAGGTGTATTTAATTGCGTTGCTGTAAAAGCACCAGGATTCGGAGACAGAAGAAAAGAAATGTTAGAAGATATAGCAACATTAACAAATGGTGCATTTATATCAGATGAGCTAGATATTCAATTAAAGGAAGTAACGTTAGATATGTGCGGTAGAGCAAAAAGTGTACGTGTAAGTAAAGAAGATACAATAATAGTAGATGGTTTAGGAAATAAAAAAGCTATCGAGACTAGAGTAGAACAAATAAGAGGACAAATAAAAGAAAGTACATCAGAATATGATAAGGAAAAAATGAAAGAGCGTTTAGCAAAATTATTAGGTGGAGTTGCAGTAATAAAAGTTGGAGCGCCAACAGAAACAGAATTAAAAGAAAAGAAACTAAGAATGGAAGATGCATTATCAGCTACAAAGGCAGCGTTAGAAGATGGAGTTATATGTGGTGGTGGTACGGCGTATTTAAATGCAATAGATGACGTTATACAGTGTGCAAATAAATTAGAAGGCGACGAAAAAGTTGGTGCATTAATAATTGCAAAAGCTTTAGAATCACCAGCATACCAAATAGCAGTAAATGCTGGGCATGATGGCGGTGTAATAGTAAGTAAGGTTCGTGAGCAAGAAGATGGTATCGGTTTTAATGCTGTTACAGAGAAGTATGTTTGTATGGTATCAGATGGTGTTATAGATCCAACAAAAGTTACAAAAAGCGCATTACTAAATGCTACATCAGTAGCATCAACGCTATTAACGACAGAAGCAATAGTTGGAACAATAGAAGATGAACAACCAAATATGCCAAATCCAAACCCAATGGGAATGATGTAAACATATTTAATTCAAAAAAAGATAGTATTTTAATACTATCTTTTTTTGTGAGAAATTAATTATTAATTTAACAAATATTAAATTTTCTGTTTATTTTTACATAAAAAGATGTATAATATTTATTGTATAAAATATTACTTAGAGGAGGACGGTATGGAAAAAGTTTTCGAAGAGTTTTTAAGTGATTTAAAAGATTTAATTAGTATAAGGAGTGTACTAGGTGATGAAAAAAATAATGCACCTTTTGGCGTTGAAATAAATAAGGCGTTAGATAAGACTTTGGAGATTAGTAAAAAGTTAGGATTTAAAACTTACAAAGATCCAGCTGGTTATTATGGTTATGCGGATATTGGAAGCGGTAATGAAATGATTGGAATTCTTGGGCATATAGACGTAGTGCCAGAAGGAGATCTTGAAAAATGGAATACAAAGCCATATGATTTGATGCAAATAGAAGATAAGTTGTATGGACGTGGTACGCAAGATGATAAAGGACCTGTATTGATTGCGATGTATGCAGTAAAAAAATTAATAGACGACGGATATAAGTTTAATAAAAAAATAAGATTTATATTTGGAACAGATGAAGAAAATTTGTGGAGAGGTATAACTAAATATACAGATAAAGAACAAATACCTAACTATGGATTTACACCAGATTCAAAATTTCCATTAATTTATGCTGAAAAAGGTCTTCTTCAATGTAAATTGAAAAGTAAAAAAAGTTCGCAAGTTGTTTTAGAAGGTGGAGATGCCTATAATTCAGTGCCATCAAAAATAACATATACAGCTAAAAATAATGAAGAAGCTAACAATATATGCATGAAATTGGATGCACATAAGTTTGAATATGAAATAAAAGATTTAGAAATAACAGTTATGGGCAAAGCTATGCATGCAGCATCGGCGGATAAGGGAGTAAATGCCATTTCAAGATTATGTGTAGTTCTAGATGAGATGAACTTTAAAAGTAATGTAATAAAGTTTATGGCAAGTGAAGTAAAAGAAAATGCTAATGGTAAATATATATTTGGCGACGTGCAAGATACAGATACTGGAAAACTTATGTTTAACGTAGGTAAAATAAAATTAGATGAAGATGAAGAATTAAATGTAGATATGAGAATGCCTATTTGCATAGAAAAAGATGAAGTAATATCAAAATTAACAGAAGTTGCAAGTAAATATAATTTAGAAGTTATAGAGTATGATTATTTAAGACCTGTTAGAGTAGAGAAAAAGTCGAAATTGGTAAAAGTATTAATGGAAGCATATAGAGAAGTAACAAATGATTTAATTAGCGAGCCAGAAGCAAGTGGTGGTGCAACATATGCAAGAGCACTTGATAACTGTGTAGCTTATGGAATAGTATTTCCAGACAGTGCAAAAACAGAACATCAACCAAATGAATATGTAACAGTAAAAGATGTAACAAGAAGTTATGATGTATATTTAAAAGCAATCAAAAAGTTAAATGAGGGGGATATGACTAATGAGTAATAGAAAATTTAAAATGCCAACGTCGTACACAACGTTGTTCATTCTTATAAGTTTAGTAGCAGTAGTAACATGGTTTGTACCAGGTGGAGAGTGGGTTGATGGTGTATACTCAGAAATAGAAACACAGCCACAAGGAATATATAACATTTTATCAGCACCTATAGAAGGATTTTTTAGTGCAGTTGATATTGCATTATTTGTAATGGTAATAGGTGGGTTTTTAGCAATAGTAATGAAAACAGGTGCTATTGATGCAGGTGTTGGTACTATAATTAAAAAAAATGAAGGTAAGGAATATATTTTAATACCTGTACTTATGACTATATTTGCACTAGGTGGAACTAGTTTTGGATTAGCAGAAGAGACAGTAGCATTTTATCCGTTATTACTACCTGTTTTAATTTTATCAGGATATGACACATTAGTAGCTATGATGATAATATTAGTAGGTTCTGGAGTTGGAGTATTAGGATCTACAGTAAATCCATTTGCTGTAGGTGCAGCATCCGAAGCGGCTGGTATTAGTATGGGTGATGGTTTAGGTTTTAGAGCTTTATATTTAGTTATAATAACTATTGTAGCTATATTATATACTCTTAGATATGCGAACAAAGTTAAAAAAGATAAAACAAAGTCTAATGTTTATGATCTATACGATGAACATCAAAAAGCATTTAATACAGCAAGCACAGATATTGAATTAATTACAAAAAAACAAAAAATAGTATTATTTTTATTTGGGTTAACATTTTTCATAATGATAATGGGTGTAATACCATGGGGCAAAATTGAGTATGGAGATGGTAATACAGTTACAATATTTAACGATATACATAACTGGTTAGCAAAATTTAGTATATTAGGTCTTGAGAATAACAGTACGGATATGTACTGGGATAATTACAGCGGTGCAGAAGCGTATGGTGCGGCCTTAGGTGATTGGTGGTTTGGTCAAATGATAGTGCTATTTTTTGCAATGAGTATAATTATCGGTAAAGTATACGGGTATAAAGAAGATGTAATAGTATCAACATTTATAGATGGTGCAAGAGATTTATTAGGGGTATCATTAGTAGTTGGTATGTCAGCGGGTATTAAAATTATATTACAATCAAGTGGAATGGATGCTACGTTATTATACTATGCATCAGAAGCATTAAAAGGATTTGGCGAGATAGTATTTATAAACTTAGCTTTCTTATTTTACTTACCTATGTCATTTTTAATACCCTCAACATCAGGATTGGCAGGTTCGACTATACCTGTGCTAGCACCGTTATCAGAAATAATATTTGAAACAGCAAAGCCAGGCACAGGATCGGCATTAACGATAATGGCATTTTCTCATGCAAGTGGTATAATAAATATAATAACTCCTACATCTGGCGTAGTTCTAGGAGGTCTTGCTTTATGTAAAGTTCCGTACACTACGTGGATAAAACATTTAGCTGGTTTTATAGGTTTAATGATAATTTTGAGTATGAGTTATTTAACTATATTAACTTTAATTTTAAGATAAATGGAACATATAGAATTGCAATATTATGATGAGTTGCCATCAACTATGAAATATATGAAAGAAATTGGATATCAGAAAGATTTTTTTACAGTTGTAGTAAAAAAACAACATTGTGGGTATGGTAGGCAAGGACGTGTATACGAAAGTCAAGAAGGTGGATTGTATTTAACGATGCAAGTTAAGCCCGATGTAGAGTTATCAAAATTTACAACATTTGGTTTAGTAGTAGGGTTAACGATATTACAAAGTATAAAATCTATAGATAATAGCATTGATATAAAATTAAAGTACCCTAACGATATAATTTTAAATGATAAAAAATTAGGAGGTATATTAATTGAATACGATTCTAAAAAATATTATAACATTGGTATAGGTTTAAATATAAATAACAAGTTAGATAACAATATTAAGGATATAGCAACATCTCTTTTAAAAGAGGGATATAAAATAAATAGTGATGAGTTGCTTAAGATGTTGTTAAAACAATTAGTTGAAAACTATAATAAATTTTTGAAAGTAGGGTTTAAAGGATTTATAAATGAATATAAACAAAATACGAATATAGGCAACAATATTATTACAACATATAAAGGTAAAAAAATAGAAGGTAAAATTATTGATATAAAAGTATCAGGCGAACTTTTAATGTTATATAGAAATGAAAAAATAACAATAACTTTATAAAAATAAGAATAATTAAACTAAATTATAAATAAGTATAGTACATAACAATTGAAAGGATTGGGAATGTGAAAAAAACTATACTTATTTTTTTTATGGCTTTTTTACTAATGACGACTAATGTTTTAGGAAGTGAGTTAAAAATAGTATCAAAAGGGGCGATATTATATGATTATAAAACAGGACGTGTGTTGTATGGTAAAAACGAGAATGAACGATTGCCTATGGCAAGTACTACTAAAATAATGACGCTAATAGTTGCATTAGAAAATGCAGACATTAGCGACACAGTAACAGTATCAAAAAAAGCATCTAAAGCACCAAAGGTAAAAATGAATTTAAAGGAAGGTGAAAAAATAAAGTTAGAATATTTGTTATATGCGTTAATGTTAGAGTCATCTAATGATTCGGCAATAGCAATAGCGGAACATGTCTTTGGTAGTGTAGAAGCATTTTGTGAAGAAATGAACAAAAAAGCAATTGAACTAGGTGCATTGAATACAAATTTTGAGTCACCAAATGGTTTGGACAATGGACTTGAGCATTATTCAACGGCGTACGATATGGCATTAATATCAGCATATGCGTTAGAAAACGATGAAGCTATGAAAATAATGAGAACCGACAAAATAAAATTTTCAAGCGATCTACGAGAGTATTCTTTTAAAAATAGAAATAGACTTTTAAAAGAATATAATGGCGCTAATGGTGGTAAAACGGGTTTCACAAATAAAGCAGGGCAATGTTTTATTGGCATGGCTAAACGTGACGATATGCAATTAATAACAGTGGTGCTTGCAAGTGGATGGGGAGAAGTTGGAAAAGAAAGAAAATGGATAGACACAAAAATATTATTAGATTATGGGTTTAATAATTATAACTACCACATTATAAAAACAGCGGGTAAATATGAGTCATCAGTTTTAAACATAAATAATTCGAGGGTAGAAGAGATACCATTATTTTATGAAGTAGAAGAAGATATAGAATTACCATTAAGAGATGATGAAGTAGAAAATTTAGTAATTAAAAAAGAGTATATAAATGAAAAAGATGCTCCAGTAGAGATGTTAGAAAAGGTAGGAAGTGCTACGATATTATTAGGTGAAGAGGTTATAGAGGAAATGGATATAGTAACAAATGGTACGGCACATATTCATGATTTTATAGCTAAAGTAGAAAATGTATTAGATGAATGGCTTAGTTTAGGAACAAAAGAAGAACCGCATATAAATATTAGAGTTCTTATAGAAAAGTAAGTATAAATAGTACAAATTATGAATATATATATAAAGAAAAGATAAATAAAATATTTTAAAAGGGGAGTTTTATATGGAAAAGTTCAATATATACAAAGATATATCAGAAAGAACAAATGGAGATATTTACATAGGGGTAGTAGGACCTGTAAGAACAGGTAAGTCAACATTCATAAAAAAATTTATGGATCTATTAGTAATACCAAATATAGAGGATGACAATGTACGTGCAAGAGCAATTGATGAATTACCACAAAGTGGTTCTGGGAGATCGATAATGACAACAGAGCCTAAATTTGTACCAAATGAATCAGTAGAAATTACGGTTAATGGAGAGGTAAATCTAAATGTTAGAATGATAGATTGCGTAGGGTACGTTGTAGAGGGTGCAGAAGGTCATATAGATGGGATAGAGCCTAGAATGATAAATACACCATGGTCAGAAGCACAAATGCCATTTGTAGAAGCGGCGGAATTTGGAACGAGAAAAGTTATAGCAGACCATTCAACAATAGGAATTGTAATAACAACAGATGGAAGTGTAACGGAAATTGATAGAGAAAACTACATAGATGGCGAAAACAGAGTAATAGATGAATTGAAAGAGTTAGGCAAGCCATACGTAATAGTATTAAATACTAATATACCTTACAATGAGGAAACGTTGCTATTAAAAGAAGAGTTAGAAAGTAAACATAAAGTACCTGTAATAGCTTTAAATTGTGCACAAATACAAGAAGACGATATACATAAAGTTTTAGAATCTGTGTTATATGAGTTTCCAGTAAGTGAAATGAAGTTTAAAATGCCTAAATGGTTGGAGACATTAGAAAATGATCATTGGTTAAAAAAAGATTTAATTATTAAAATAAAAAACACAACAAAGGACCTAGATAACATAAAAAGTATAGATAATTGTTTAGGTGAAATAGAAGATAGTGAACATATAAAGAAAATGAATTTAGAAACAATAAAACTAGGTGAAGGTAAAATAAGTGTCGAAATAGCCATAGAGGAAATGTTATTTTATAAAGTTTTAAGTGAAACGACAGGTGTGGAAATAAAAAGTGAATACGAATTAATTTCAAATATAAAACTATTAGCAGAAGCGAATAAAGAATATGAAAAAATAAAAAGTGCAATTGATGAAGTTGAAAGAAGTGGATACGGAATAGTCTCACCATCTTTAGAAGATATGAATTTAGGTAAACCTGAATTAGTAAAACACGGATCAAGATACGGAGTAAAAATAAAGGCTACAGCACCATCATTACATTTAATTAAAGTAGATGTAGAAACAGAAATATCACCAATTATAGGGTCAGAGGAACAAAGTTTAGATCTAATTAATTATGTAACTAATGAAATGGAGCAAGAAGAGATGAGTAAAGTATGGGAATTAAATATGTTTGGTAGAACAATGCAAGAATTAGTTAAAGACGGACTTAAAGCAAAAACAAATCAAATGCCAGAAGATGCACAAGTTAAATACCAAGAAAGTTTACAACGAATAATAAACGATGGTTCTGGAGGACTAATATGTATATTGCTATAATAAATTAGTAAATATTAATATTATATTAAATGTAATATTAAAAAAGTGTATAATTATTTATACACTTTTTTTTGAGAAATTTTAAGGAGGATACTATGGAAAATAGTTATAAATTTTACAGCAACAAAGATTGTTTTTATTTCCCTTGTCATAAAGTTGTCGATGAGAGTAAATTTAATTGTATGTTTTGTTTTTGTCCTTTGTATTTAATGGGTGATAAATGTGGTGGCAATTATAAATATATTAAGGATAATGAAAATGATATAAAAGATTGTAGTAAGTGCATGCTACCACACAATGAAAATTCACATAGTATTATTGTAGAAAAATTATTTGGGAATAATTAATAAAAAACAATTGCATTTAAATATAAACAAATGTATCATGTAAATGTAAAGTAAATTATATATTTTTTCGTCATAAGGAGAATGAAATGAAATCAGATATCCAAATTGCACAAGAAGTTAAAATGGTACACATAGAAGAAATATCAAAAAAATTAGGAATCAATGATAAAGACATTGATATGTACGGTAAGTATAAAGCTAAAATTAACAGTAATTTATTACAACAATTAGATAATAATGATAATTCTAAATTAGTACTAGTGACAGCAATAAACCCTACATCAGCAGGAGAAGGTAAAACTACAACGACAGTAGGGCTAGGAGATGCACTTAATAGAATAGGTAAAAAAACAGTAATAGCATTAAGAGAACCGTCATTAGGTCCTGTATTTGGAGTTAAGGGTGGTGCGGCAGGTGGTGGATATTCACAAGTTGTGCCTATGGAGGATATAAATTTACACTTTACAGGTGACTTACATGCAATAGGAACAGCAAATAACTTATTAGCGGCATTACTAGATAATCATATATATCAAGGGAATAAATTAAATATAGATACTAGAAGAATAACATGGAAACGTGCCGTTGATATGAATGATAGACAATTAAGATACATAACAAATGGTTTAGGTGGCAGATTAAATGGTGTACCTCGTGAAGATGGGTTTGATATCACGGTAGCATCAGAAGTAATGGCTGTATTTTGTTTATCAAATTCATTGAAAGAGTTAAAAGAAAATTTATCAAATATGGTAGTAGCATATACATTTGATAACGACCCAATATATACAAAAGATTTAAATGCACAAGGTGCATTAACGGCGTTATTAAAAGATGCTTTTTCACCAAACTTAGTACAAACACTAGAAAAAACGCCAGCATTTATACACGGGGGACCTTTTGCCAATATAGCGCATGGTTGTAACTCTATAGTTGCTACAAAAATGGCTATGAAATTAGCAGATATAACTGTTACAGAAGCAGGGTTTGGTGCGGACTTAGGAGCCGAGAAATTTATAGATATAAAATGCAGAAAAGCGGGAATAAAACCAGATTGCGTAGTTTTAGTGGCTACTGTAAGAGCTTTAAAACTAAATGGTGGATGTGATAAAAAAGAGTTAGGAGTAGAAGGTTTAAGTTATTTAGAAAAAGGTATAGTAAACCTTGAAAGACATATAGACAACATTAAAAATGTATATGGTCTTCCTGTAGTAGTTGCAGTAAATAGATTCCCAACAGATACAGATGATGAATTAAATTATGTGTTTAATAAAGCTAAAGAAAAAGGTGCAAGAGCATCATTATCAGAAGTGTTTACAAAAGGTAGTGAAGGGGGAGTTGATTTAGCTAACCAAGTCATTGAAGCTATGGAAGAAAAAAACAACTTTAACTTTGTATATGATTCAAATAAAGGTTTACTTGAAAAAATAGAAGCAGTAGCAAAAAAAGTGTATAGAGCCGATAATGTAAATGCATCGCCGTTAGTAATGAAAAAATTAAATAAGTTTGAAGATTTAGGTTATGGTAACTTACCAATTTGTATTGCTAAAACACAAACATCATTTTCGGACAATGCAAAATTATTAGGTGCACCAGAAAATTTTGATATAACTATTAAAGAAGTAAAATTATCAGCGGGGGCTGGGTTTATAGTTGTAATAACAGGAAATATAATGACAATGCCAGGATTACCAAAAAAACCATCATCAGAAAATATAGATGTTGATGAAAATGGTATGATAACAGGATTATTTTAATAAAAAAAACAGCCTTTCGGCTGTTTTTTTTATTAAAATAAATTAAATATATAAAACATTTGTTTTTTAATGTAACATATAATGACATAGAAGAAATGAAGGAGATTATGCAATGCAATATGAGAATATTATAGAAGGCAATTTTATAAGTAGACCAAATAGATTTATTGCTGAGGTTGAAGTTAATAGCAAAATGGAGACATGCCACGTTAAAAATACAGGTAGATGTAAAGAGTTATTAATAAAAGGGTGCAAAGTTTTTATAAATGAAGTAAAAAATAAAAATAGAAAAACAAAATATGACTTAGTAAATGTATATAAAGGGAACATGCTTATTAATTTAGACAGTCAAATGCCAAATAAAGTTTTTGAACAATATTTAAAGGAAGGTAAATTTTTAAAAGATATAACGTATATTAAGAGAGAAAGTACTTATAAAAATTCTAGATTTGATTTTTACGTAGAAACTTTAGAACGTAAAATATACATAGAAATTAAAGGTGTTACACTAGAAGATAATGGAGTTGCACTTTTTCCAGATGCGCCAACGACACGAGGAGTTAAACATATTCGAGAATTAATTGATGCTAAAGAAAATGGGTTTGAAGCTTATATAGTTTTTATTATACAGTTTAAGGGAGCTAAATATTTCACGCCGAATAAAAAGAGAGATGAAGACTTATATTCGGCATTACTAGATGCTAAAGAAATTGGTGTAAATATAGTTGCACTAGATTGTATAGTAACAAAAAATGAAATAATGTGTGATGAATATGTAGAGGTGAGGATATAATGAAAAAAAATGGGGTTATTATATATGAAAAGTATGATGATGACAATGCATATGACTGGATGAAAAAATCTGCTTTTAAATTTAATATAAAGTTAGAAGTTGTATTTTTAGATGAATTAACCATAAGATATGAAAATACTATTACGTTTTATAATAAAGATAAAAAATTAAGTAATATAGACTTTGTAATAATGCGTTGCTATGAAAAAAATGTTAGCAAAGCATTTGAAAGTATAGATATAAAAGTAATAAATAGTACAAAAGCCATGTTTGCTAGTAAAAATAAAATAGAAACAGGAAGAATATTAAAGAGTAACAACATACCGATGCCAAACTTTATATATGGAGCGTATACATATGAGGAAGTAAATAATTTTTTTAAAGATGAGCCTTTTGTTTTAAAAGGAGTAGAAAGTTCAGCAGGAGAAGAAGTATTTTTAATTAATAGTAAGACTAAGTTTGAAGAAAGTGTAAAAAAAACAAAACATTATTATATATGTCAAAAATACATAAAAAGTAGTTACGGGCGTGACATCCGCATATATGTTATAGGTGATAAAGCTATATGTGCTATTGAGAGATATAATGAAAAAGATTTCCGTTCTAATTTATCATTAGGTGGCAATGTAAAACTTAAGGAATTAAACGAAGAAATAAAATCTTTAGCATTAAGAAGCTCTAAAGCGTTAGGACTTGAATTTTCGGGTGTTGATTTATTATATACAACAGATGGTTATACAGTATGTGAAGTAAATGGAAATGCAGGGTTTAGGTCTTTAAAAAATTCTAAAATAGACATAGTTGAAGAATTTTTTAAGTATATAAATAAAGTGGTGTAGGAGGAATATATGATATGTGAAGTATTGTCCGTAGGGACAGAAATATTATTAGGTTCTATAGTAAATACGAATAGCCAAGTAATAAGCGAAAGTTTAAGCAGTATAGGAGTTACAGTCTATAAGCATAGTACGATAGGTGATAATCCGACTAGATTAAAAGAGGCAATTATTGACAGCTTAGAAAAAAGTAATATAATCATAATGACAGGAGGATTAGGACCTACCGATGATGACTTAACTAAAGAAATAGTATGTCAAGTATTAGGAGTTGAATTAGAGCTTGATGAAATGTCACTAGACCAGATTAAAAAAATATTTGACAAAAATGGATACACTATGTCAGCTAATAATTTAAAACAAGCATATTTCCCGAAAAATAGTATAATAATAAAAAATAATAATGGAACAGCTAATGGTATGATTTTAAATATTAATGATAACATTATAATATTACTGCCAGGACCACCAAATGAATGCGTACCGATGCTTAAGCATACAGTTATTCCGTATCTTAAGAAATTAAGTAAGTACAAATTTAATTCAACGTATTTAAATTTTATAGGTATAGGGGAAAGTGAACTAGAAGCTAAGTTAAGTCATTTAATTAAAAATCAAAGCAATCCTACAATAGCACCATATGCAAATGTAGGTACTGTAACACTCCGAATAACGGAAAAAACAAAACTAGGAGATGATGATTATAGTAAAGCTGAAGAAGTAATAAAAGAGGTTGAAAATATAGTAGGTGAATTTTTATATAGTAAGCAAAATGAATCAATTGAAGAATATATAGTAAAGAAAATGATAGAAAAAGGTGAAACAATAAGTATAGCAGAGTCGTGTACGGGTGGAATGTTGAGTTCTAGTTTAGTAGATGTAAAGGGTGCATCAAAAGTTTTTGCAGAAGGAATTATTGCTTATGATAATGAATCTAAAATAAACAGATTAGGAGTAAAAAGAGCTACTATTGAAAAGTATGGCGCTGTAAGTGAACAAACAGCTAGAGAAATGGCTATTGGAATACGAGGAGACAGTAGTATTGGCATAGCTATAACAGGTGTGTCAGAAGGCGGCGAAAAAGAAGGAGTTACTTTTATAGGGGTTAGTTATAAAAATAAAGTTAATATATTTAGGTATGCATTTACAAGTGAAAGAAATATAAATAGAATGAAAAGTGTAAAGAAAGCTTTGGAAATATTAAAAATGATATTAAATTAAACGGAGGATAATATGAAATTCGAGGATTTTACAAGCCCAGAAGACGTTACGATCGGGAAAATGAGTGTAGAAGATGTAAAGAGAATAATAAAAAAAGTATTCAAATCATCAAAATTTTTACTAGCTATATTATTAATATTAGGTATTATGGGGCAATCTATATATACAATAAACGAACAAGAAGAAGGTGTAGTTTTTAGATTTGGTAAATATATAAATACTACAAATGCCGGAATGCATTTTAAAATCCCTTTAATTGATGACGTAGTGAAAGTTAAAACAACGATACAGTCATTTACATTCGGGTATGATGAATTAACAGACGTTGACAACATAGTATCAGAACTTGAAAATGAGGAAGCAGAAATGATAACAAAAGATTTTAATTTTGTTAAAACAGATTTTTTTATTGAATATAAGGTGCAAAATGGGTTTGATTTTTTAATGAAAACAGATGGTGCATTAGAAATAGTGAAAAATATGGTATCGTCAAGTATACGTTCTGTTGTAAATACATATACGGTCGACGAGGTGTTAACTTCTGCCAAGGAAGAAATACAAAGTAAGGTTAAAGAAAATGTAAATGATAAATTAATGGATAAGCAAATAGGGTTAATACTAACCCAAGTGACATTACAGGATTCCGAACCATCAACAAATGAAATTAAATTAGCTTTTGATTCTGTTGAAAATGCTAGACAAGAAAAAAATACAATGTTAAATGAGGCACAAAGATATAGAAATGAAGTAATCCCAAAAGCACAAAGTGATGCTGATAAAATTGTACAGGATGCCGAGGGGGAGAAGCAAGGCTTAATAAGTGAAGCCGAAGGTCAAAGAATCAGATTTTTAAATTTATACAATGAATTTGTGAAAAATAAAGAAGTTACAAAAAGCCGACTATATTTAGAAACTATGGAAGCGGTATTAAAAGATGTTAAAAAAGTTATAGATTTTGACGGTAGTACAAAAGTTTTAAATATAGGCG
Source organism: uncultured Clostridia bacterium (assembly GCA_947313885.1). Classification (GTDB taxonomy): domain Bacteria; phylum Bacillota; class Clostridia; order Lachnospirales; family CAMZNU01; genus CAMZNU01. The sequence goes on from CAMZNU010000012.1 coordinate 51,265, forward strand.
AGACTAACAAATCTATAGTGCCAATAGGAGGTTCTGAAAATGAAAAATAATATATTGATATTGTTAGTAATAATGGCGTTCGGTATTGCTAATGGGTTATTAATAGTAGAAGAAAATGAATATGCTATTATTAAGCGTTTTGGTGAGGTTATAAGAGTTGAAGAAGGAGCTGGAATTAAAATAAAGGCGCCAATTATGGACAATGTAGACAAAATACCAAAAAAAGAAATGCTATATGATATAGTTCCATCAACAGTATATACATTAGATAAGAAGTCTATGGTAGTAGATAGCTATATAACATGGGAAATAGTGAATCCACTACTTTATTACCAGACACTTTTCACTATAGGTAATGCAGAACAAAAATTGTCAAATAATACTTTTAATGCTATAAAAAGTACAATAAGTTCTAAAAATCAAAATGAAGTAATAGCATTAAGAGGTGGAGAACTATCTTCACTTATAAAAGATAAAATACAAAAACAAGCTAATACATATGGTATAAACATAGTCGAAGTTGATATAAAGAGACTTGATTTGCCAGATACAAATAAAGTAGCAGTATACAATAGGATGATATCAGAAAGAGAAGCTATGAAAATGCAACTATTAGGCGAGGGTAGGCTAGAAGCTAGTAAAATAAAAAATGAAACAAATAGAGAAGCAATAGAAATAAAAGCAAAAGCAAAAGCCGACGGAGAAAGAATAACATCAGAAGGAGAGGCACAATACATGAAAATATTAGCATCTGCTTTTGAAACAGAAGATAAGAAAAAGTTTTATGAGTTTATAAGAACGTTAGATGCATTAAAAGAAACAATAGGTAGTGATGATATATTGGTAGTTGACGAGAGTAGTAAAATATTTAAATTACTAAATGGATATGATAATTAAGAAATAAAAAATAGATACTAACCTGATGGGTTAGTATCTATTTTTTATTTCTTAAGCTTAATTAATTACACAAAAGGCTATAAAATTTAAGATATTAAATATTTTATTTCTCTTTATTAAATATTTATTGTTTATAGGTTATAAATATTTAATAACATATGTCCATTTTACGAATATAATAAAATATATATACAATGGAGGTTGCTATGGAAGAAGAAATATATAAATTAATAATGACTTTAATTTTAACCTTATTTTCAATCGTATTATCTTATACAATAAAGCATTTAGATGATGCATTAAAAAAATCTAAAGTTAAAACTATGAAATTTAAAAATGATGAACAAAGAGAATTGTACATTCACGCAATGGAAGATATAGATACTATAGCCAAAACAACAGTTTATGCTATAGAACAAGTTATCGGTAAAAAATTAAAAGATGATATTAATAGTGGTTATGCTAACTATGATGAATTAAAAGATTTATCTACATTTGCCGTTGATAAAATTTCCAAAACAGTTAGTAAAAGAAATATGTTAGTACTAGAGAGTCATTTAGGGGATGTAGACGAATATATTAAAGATTTAGTTGAACACAATGTAGTAAAATTAAAAAGAGATTTGTATAAATAAAATATGACTTGAAATTTTATTTATATTTAAAAAGCCGTGTAAGTATCATTTTTCAAATGATAGTTACACGGCTTTAATATTGATATCTATTTTATATTAAGTATAAAACGTACAATAATATAATTGATATAGGTGCTATAAATTGCATTTTTTTATTACTAGCTTTAGTTGTCCTCAAAACGACGTATAAAACTATAGATGCAATAAACCCTAGTAAAATTAATTTTGATGTATCATAACTAGATGAAATTAATATATTATCTCTCTTAGAAATATCGACTATTGCAAGGACTAAAAAATTAAATAAGTTAGAACCTATAATAGATGCAACTGCAATGTTAAATAATTGTTTTTTCATAAGTGATATTGTTGCAACTACTTCTGGTAGAGATGTACTAGCACCTATAAGTAATGCCCCAGCAAATGATGCATTAATATTTGTTTTTAACATAATAGTCTCTGCTGTACTTGATAAAAATGCACTAGAAATTATTACGAAAATTGCTAGAAAAATAGCGACCACAATTTTTTTTATAATTTCGGATCTAGAGGCTATTGTAATAGAATTTGATAGGGTGTCACCAGAATTAACAGAAACTATAGAGTATATATATAGTCCTGATATAAATAAAAATAAATAACTAACTCCAAATATACTATTAGAATAATCAAGATAAACTGTTAAATATAATAACAAACCTATAATCGTGTAATTTACAATTAAAAAAAAGGTTAATTTATTTGTATTATTTTCTATTTTAGAGAGAGGTGCTAATCTGTAAACTATTAAAAACCCAACACTAAGCGTTACAAAATTGAACATATTACTACCTAATATACCAGCAAGAGCTAATTCTGGTTGCCCGATATATAGAGATGTTAGACTAGTAACAAGCTCTGGTAGTGATGTTGCAAAAGCTAATAATATACCTATCATTACACCTTTTAATTTTGTATTTAATTCAAACCATTCGGTTAAATCAGAAAGTTTAATAGATGTGTAAATAACAATGAGTGAAATAATTAAAAATTTAATATACATAAAAGTCTCCTAAGGTTTTTAATAATTATATCACACTTGTACGCTTAAGAAAATATATTTTTACTTAGCCCTATAATAGGTCGCTTTATGTATGAAAAAACTTTTTTTATGTCCTCGATAGTAATAAAACCAGTTCCAATAGAAAAAAATATATAAATAAAAGAAAGCGTAGAAACTCCAATGAGGAGAGAAGGTATAGAGATCGATCCAAATAATGAAGTAGTTTTAATAAAATATGAAACAGTTAAAAAACTGCACATAGCGGACAAGAAAGGTTTAAATATTAAATTAAATATTGTTATGTTGTTTATCATATATTTTTTAATTTTATGATAGTTAGAATAACTTGTAAATATTAAGCTACAACCAAATCCAACTAAAAAACCTGTTAGACCTATTTTAGGAACTAAAATGTAAATAGAAATTATAGTAACAATAGATCCTAAAACATTATGTATGAATAGAGGAAAATGCTCTCCTAGACCGCTAAGGATTCCATTTAAAACCATTTGGAAATATAAAAAAGGTGCTAAAAATCCTAAATATAATAAATACATACTAATATCATCTGTATATATTAAAAACGACAGATGCTTAGGGAACGTTATAAAAAATGCTAGAACCCAAAAACTGCTAAATGACGTAAATAATAATGTTTTATTAATATTATCATCAATGGTACGAGTTAAATTTTTGGCTTTAGCACTTGCTAGTGCAGGTACCAAAGAAATAGAAATAGCAACTAATAATGAAGAAGGAAAATAAATAAGTGGCAATGCCATACCTGTTAATTGTCCTAATGTTGCTAATGCACGTTCCTTAGACAATCCATATTCTATTAACTTTAATGGAATCAACATATTTTCATAAGTAACAAGAGCTGATGTTAGTACTTTATTTAGAGTTAGGGGTAGAGCCATAGCTACTATTATATTAAAGCTGTTTTTAAAACTTATAGATGATACAGAGTTAAATGAATCTATTTTATTTTTATTAAATTCATATAGAACATAAAAAAAAGCAAAAATTTCTGAAAAGACGAGACCGAGTACGGCATATGTAATAGTAAAAGAACCAAATCGCGTAACAAGAGTAATTATAATAAAAATTTTTATAAGCTGTTCAACAACTTGGCTAGTTGCTGGAATTGTTGACTTTTGTAATCCATAAAAATATCCACGAACACAAGAACCCAATGCCATAAAAGGAAATGAAAATGTCAAAATTTTAATAGGAGTAATGACACGGATGTCGTTATAAAACGAATTACCTAAAAAATCTGCGAACAAGAATAATAAAACAGAAATAGTTGTAGATAATATAAAGGACATTCCAAGACATATGTATAAAAATCGCTTCATTTCTCCATAGTTGCGTTTACTTAGAGATTCCGATGTTAGTTTTGAAATGGTAGTAGTAATGCCGGAACAACTAATACTCCAAGCTAATATGTATAAAGGAATTATAAGTTGATATAACCCCATAGCTTCTGCACCTAATTCGTTTGCCATATACACCCTATAGATAAACCCGATAACTTTCGTTATTAGTCCTGCTGTTGTTAAAATAATAGTACTTTTTATTATTGAATCTGTTTTCATAAATATCCCCTTAAAATATATTTTATTAATTAATAATATGAATACTTGTATTAAAATATTCTGTAAAGTATTATAATTTTATAAAGAAGGTGATAAATATGAATATAAAAATGGAAATCAAAAAACTTCCAGAGAAAAATGGTGTGTATATTATGAAAAATGAAAGCGATCAAATTATATATATCGGAAAAGCTAAAAATATAAAAAAAAGAGTTTCGTCGTATTTTAGAAATAATAGTGGACATAATAAAAAAACAATAGAATTGGTTCATAATGTAAAAAGTTTTGAGTATATAATAACGGATACAGAAGTTGAAGCACTAGTGCTAGAATGCAATCTAATAAAGAAACATTTTCCCAAATACAACATAGCGTTAAAAGATAATAAAGGTTATCCGTACATAAAAATAACAAAAGAGGAATATCCTAAAGTTTTTGTAACAAAAAATTATATAAAAAATGATGATTTATATTTCGGACCATACGTAGACACCTATGCCGTACAAAATATAATTGACATAATAGAGTCACTGTGGATGCCGAGAAGATGTAATAAGGTTTTACCTAGGGACATAGGTAAAACTCGCGAGTGCTTAAATTTTCATATAAATAAATGTACAGCACCTTGTAATAATAAAATCAATAAAGAAAATTATATTGCTAATATAAAAAGCATAACCGCTTTTCTAAAAGGAGATAATAAAGCAACAATAAACACATTAGAAAAATCTATGAAAAAATTGTCATCAGAATTGAAGTTCGAGGAGGCAATAGAAATTAGAAATAAAATTCATAGTATAAAGAAGATTAGCGTGAGTCAAAAACTAGAAAAAGATAATAATAATAACATGGACGTAATAGGATTAGCTAAAATTAATAATAAGGCTATGGTGCAAATATTTCATATACGAAAAGGACGTATGTTAGGACGCGATAAAATAACATTTGACAATACACTAAATTTAGAAAAAAAATATATATTAGAGAACTTTATTAAACAGTACTATAGTGATTTAACATATGTTCCGAGGGAAATAATTGTAGGTGAAAATATAGATGACATATTAATTTTGGAATGGCTACATCTTGTAAGAGGCGAAAAAGTTAATATAACTATTCCTAAAATAGGGGAAAAGCTTAAGTTACTAAATATGGCGAATAAAAATGCACAAATGTATTTAGAGCAATTTGGCGATAGGTTTTTAAAAGAGGAAAGAAGAACGATAGGTGCGATAAGGGAAATACAAAAAACTTTAGAATTAGCCACAGAACTAAAACGTATAGAGGCTTATGATATTTCAAATATTCAAGGTATAGAATCTGTAGGCTCTATGATTGTTTTTGAAAATGGTACACCAAAAAGATCTGATTACCGTAAATTCAAGATTAAAACAGTAATCGGACCTGATGATTATAAAAGCATACATGAAGTGATTTCTAGACGATTCATGAGATATCAAAATGAAAAAGAGTTGTGTAAAAATAAGAGTAGTTTTAACAAACTACCAGATTTATTGTTAGTAGATGGTGGGAAGGGGCAAGTTAGTAGTGCTAAAAAAGCTTTAAAAGAATTGAATTTAAATATAGAAGTTGGAGGAATGATAAAAGACGATAAACATAGAACAAAAGGTATAATTTATAATAATAAAAATTATATTTTAAAAAAATCAAGCGAGGGGTTTAAAATACTTACAAGAATACAAGATGAAGTTCATAGGTTTGCAATTGAATATCATCGTAAACTTAGAACCAAAACAATAACACAATCAAAATTAGATGAGATAAAGGGAGTAGGCGAAAAAAGAAGAAATAATTTATTAAAACATTTTAAAGACATAGAAAGTATAAAAATGGCATCAATAGATGAATTAATAAAAGTCGATTCTATAAATAAATCTATTGCTACAGAAATATATTTTTATTTTAACAATGATTTATCAAAATAGAAATATATTGAAAAACTAAAAAAAAAATAGTATATTTATGTAAAGGATAAAGGTGAAAAAATGTTGACATTAGATAAATTAATAAATAAGTTCGACTTAATGCTAGTAAATGATGTAGATGCTAAAAAAATAGAAATAAAGAAATCTAATTTAAATAGGTTAGCTATTCAACTAACGGGATATATTGAGTACTTTGATTTTGATAGAATTCAGTTCATAGGTAAAATAGAATATGAATTTATAAATAAAATGGATAGTAAAGAAAAAGAGGAAATTTTCACGAAACTATTTTCAAAAGGTATACCAGCTATAATTTTTTGTAGGAAGATACAACCACAAAAAGAAGTTATAGAAATCGCTAATAAATTTAATGTAGCATTACTTACTACAGAACTTGGCACTAGTAAAGTATATACAGAATTAATGAGATATTTAAAATATGAGTTAGCTGTAATGACTACACGTCATGGTGTTTTAGTAGATATATACGGTGAAGGTGTATTTATAATAGGAGATAGTGGAATAGGTAAAAGTGAGACGGCATTAGAACTTATTAAACGGGGACATAGGATGGTAGCTGATGATGCTGTTGAAATTAAAAAAACTTCTAACGTAACTTTAGAAGGAACGTCACCTGAAATCATTAGGTATTTTATGGAGTTAATAGGTATTGGAATAATCGATGTAAGAAAAATGTTTGGTGTTGAATCTGTTAAAGAAACACAACAAATAGACTTAGTAATCAATTTAGTACATTGGGACAAAACAGTAGAGTACGACAGATTAGGATTAGATGAAAAAACATATGATATTTTAGGGGTGAAAGTTCCCTGCAACACTATACCGGTAAAGCCTGGTAGAAATTTAGCGATGATATGCGAAGTTGCTGCTATAAGTAGAAGAAACCGAAAAATGGGGTATAATTCTGCTGAGGTTTTAAATAAAAGAATAACAGACCGTATTAATAATAATTAAGGAGGAATTATATGTTCAATATTGGAGTTGATTTAGGAGGAACAAATATAGTAGTTGGATTAATTAATAATAACTATGAAATAGTTGATAAACTTTCAACAGATACTAGAAGAGAAAGAACCTCTTCGGAAATAATAAAAGATATAGCGACACTTTGCTTAAAGTTAATTGAAGATAATAATATCGATATGTCGAATATTTCATCAATTGGAATTGGTAGCCCGGGAACTTGTGACCCAATAAAAAAAATAATTATGAAATCGGCAAACATAAATTTTGAAAATGTACATATTGAAAAAGAAATGCATAAGTATATTGATCTACCTATATATTTAGAAAATGATGCTAACTGTGCTGCGTATGGTGAGTTTAAAGCGGGAGCGGGGCGTGGTAGTAATAGTACTATTATAATAACTCTTGGTACGGGTGTTGGTGGTGGAGTAATTACAAATGGTAATTTACTTACAGGTAGTCACTTTATGGGTGGTGAATTAGGTCATATGGTAATTAAAGCTAATGGGCGACAATGTGCCTGTGGTAGAAAAGGTTGTCTTGAGGCGTATTGTTCTGCTAAATCTTTAGTCGAAATAGCAGAAAAGGTTGCCATAGAAAATAAAGATTGTATTTTAAATGATTTAACTAAAAATGATTTAGCAACTAGTAGTGCAAAAAAAGTATTTGAAGCATACGACTTAGGAGATAAGTACATTAAAAAAGTAATTGATGAATATCATCTTAATCTAAGTGAAGGACTTATAAACTTTATAAATATATTCGATCCTGAGATAATCGTATTAGGTGGAGGAGTGTCGGGTCGCGGAGACAAACTTATTAATAGTATACGAAAAGAAGTTGAAAATGGAATGTATACAGGTGCCAAATTAAAATGTGAATTAAAAATATCGGAATTAGGAAATGATGCAGGATTAATAGGTGCCGGTATATTATATTCGAGAATATAATATTAAATGCCTTCATATAATAAAAGCAAAAGGTTTTAAGGGGTAAATATGGGAATAGAATTATTAATAGAATTATTTAAAGACGAAATTAAAATTAATGAAAGTATGGCATTACACACAACTTTTAAAACTGGAGGAACAACTAGTATTTTATTTGAACCTTCAACGACGGATAACCTTTTAAAAGGTTTAGAAATTATCAATGCAAATAAAGTTAAATATGTAATTATTGGAAAAGGATCTAATGTGTTATTTAGAGATGGTAACTTTAATGGCGTTGTAATTAAAATAGCGAAAAAGTTTACAGATTTTAAAATAGAAAATGATATTTTAGAAGTTGGAAGTGGAATGACTTTGATGGAGCTATCAAATAAAGCATTACAAAATGAGTACGAAGGACTTGAGTTTGCTTTTGGAATTCCAGGAACAATAGGCGGAGCCATTGCGATGAATGCTGGTGCTTATGACAGTGAAATAAAAAATATTTTACTAGATGCTACGGTTATCGATGGCGACAAAATAGTTGTATTAAGTAATAAAGATTTAGAACTTACATATAGGAACAGTATAATTTTTAAAAAAAATTTAATTGTTATAAAATCTCGATTTAAATTAAAGAAATGTAATAAAAAGACAATACAAAATAGAATGGACAGTTTAAAATTAATGCGTAACGAAAAACAACCTTTAGATAAACCAAGTGCAGGTAGCACTTTTAAAAGACCATTAAATAATTATGCTGGAAAATTAATAATGGAAGCAGGATTATCTGGATTTACTATAGGTGGTGCTTCTGTATCGAATAAACATTGTGGATTTATAGTAAACAATGGAGATGCTACATCTACTGATATAATAAATTTAATAAACTACGTGATAGAAGAAGTTGAAAAAAAATCAAAAATAACGTTAGAAAAGGAAATTAAAATTTTTTAAATATAGGAGGTGCTTATGGAACTAGTAATAATAACAGGTATGTCTGGTGCTGGAAAAAGTGCAGCGTTAAAATTTTTAGAAGATTATGAATATTACTGTATCGATAATTTACCACCAATCTTAATGTCAAGTTTTGTATATACATGTTTAAGAGATGGTAGTTCGATAGACAAAATCGCAATAGGCTTAGATATTAGAAGTGAAGAATTTTTTTATCAACTAGATGAAATGTATAAAGAGTTAGATAATATGAAAATTAAATTTAAAATTATTTTTCTAGATGCCAACGATGATATTTTAATTAGGCGCTTTAAAGAAACTAGACGTAACCATCCCCTAGGAAGTGTGCAAATAAGTAAAAGTATAGCAAAAGAAAGATTGTTATTACAAGTAGTTAAAGGTAAAGCTACAGAAGTTATAGACACTACACATCTTCTTACCCGTGAATTAAAAGAATTGTTACTAGAAATATTACACAGTGATAAAAAATTTGACAATTTAATGATTTCCGTAAATTCATTTGGCTTTAAATATGGAATACCAATAGACTCAGATTTAGTATTTGATGTAAGATTTATGGGTAATCCCCATTATATCCCCGAGCTACAACCGTTAACAGGAAATGATAAAGAAGTTCAAGACTTTGTAATGGAACAGCCTCAAGCTATTGAGTTTTTACATAAGCTAGAGGACATGATAGATTTTTTAATACCAAACTATAAAAAAGAAGGTAAAAATTTATTAGTTGTTAATATAGGATGTACAGGAGGAAAACATAGGTCTGTTACAATAGCTAATAAATTGTTTGACCACCTTATTAGTAAAGGTCATAGTGTAATTGTAAAACATACAGATGTTGAGAAAAATTTGAAAAACTATTAGGTGATACAAGTGACATTTACAAAAAGAATAAAATCAGAACTACTATCAAGTTGTGATTTTAAAAAAAATAAAATCGTTTATTTAAAAAGTATTATATTTTGTAGTACGTTAGTGGAATCATGTGATAAGCAACTATACATACAAATTAAATTAACTTCTTTTGTTAGAAATGTTTTAAACGAAATTGAAAATGACTACACTATTCACACTATGCTATCAAAAGATCTTATTGTTTTAGATTTTTCACATTCGAAAGAAAGCGGAAAAACATTGTGGTTATTGTGTAACAACTTTATAGAAAATAAGGTGTTAACAGATATTTATAATAAAAATGAACGTCGTGAATTTATGAAAGCGTCTTTTATTTTAAACGGCACTATGATAAATCCCGCTAATTCATATCATTTAGAAATAAAAATTCATCAAAGAGAGTACTGCCATACGTTTTGCATGATGCTAAATGTATTTGACATAGAATTTAAAAAAATAAAGAGAGGTAATTTCTATATTGCCTATATTAAAGAAAGTGATAAAATTGCAGATTATTTGCGTGTAGTTAAAGCAAGCAAGAGTCTTATGGAATTTGAAGATTATCGAATTATAAAAGAAGTAAGAAATAAAATTAACCGACGACAAAATTATGAACTGGCAAATTTGAGTAGGACGATAACTACTGCTGTTAGGCAAAAAAGAGAAATAGAGTACATTTTAAAAACATTAAAGAAAGAAGATTGTCCAAAAGATTTGTTACAGTTAATGAACTTAAGACTTTCTACAGACAATATTTCATTAAAAGAACTAGGGGATTTACATGACCCAAAACTAAGTAAATCTTCTGTTAATTATAAATTTAAAAAAATAAAAACAATTAGTGAAAATTTGAGGAGAAGATAAAATGAAATCAACTAGTTTAAAAGTAAAAAAAAGTTTGGAAACGGATGCAGTTGCAAAATTAATAAATATAGCTAATAAATATGAGTGTAAAATTTTACTTAAAAAAGATGATAAAATAGCTAATCTAAAAAGTATCATGGGTGTAATTTCTATTGCATTGAAAAAAGATGACGAAATTATAATAGAATCCGATGGTAAAATGGAAGAAGATGCATTAGAAGCGATAAAAATTTTTTTTGCATAAACTAAAGGAGAATTTATGAAGTATATTACAATAATTTTATTTTTATTCGTAGGAACATTATTTTTCATTTCAAACATATTAATTAATAAGGTTTTACTTCCGCCTATAAAGGACTTAGAAACTACCGTATTATCAAAAGAGTTACAGAATATATACCCTACAGATTTGTATGAGAGCGTTAAAAAAGAAAAAATGCAACTAGAGATGAATGGATACATTATTGACGGTGAGATAATTAAAAATGAACAAAGTTCTAAAACTGTAATATTGCTCCATGGGCATGGTACAAATAGCATATATTCTATAGCTTATTTAGGAATGTTTTATGATTTAGGATATAATGTAGTTGTTTATGATCATAGGGCTAGCGGTAAAACAGGTGGCAAGTATTGTACAATGGGTGCTTTAGAATCAGACGACTTAGATCATGTAATACGTTATGTGAAAAAAGAATTACCTCAAACTACCGTACTCGGGTTACACGGAGTTTCTATGGGTGGGAGTACCGCTTTAATTTATGGCGCTACTTATGGAAATTTAGATTTTATTATTTCTGATTGCGCTTACAGTTCATTAGAAGAAGAATTAAAGTATCAATTAAATAACCGATTTAAAATGCCACCATTCCCATTAATACCTATGTCAAATTTTTTAATGAAATTAAAAACAGGCTTGTCATATACAGATCTTGAAATAAAAGAATTAGTAAAAAGTGATAAGTTAAATGATACAGATGTTTTAATTATTCACGGTGGTGCTGATGACTATACTCCTCCGTATATGGCTAGTGATATTTATGAGAATCTTAATTCTAAAAAACAAATTAAAATTTTTCCAGAGGCTGGGCATGCTCACTCTTTTGAACTCTATGAAAAAGAGTATATAGAAGAAGTTGCTAAGTTTTTAAGTCGTTTTTAATAAACAAAAAAACTGAACTTTAGTTAAAGTTCAGTTTTTTTGTTTATTAAATTAAGTCTTCTAGTATTTTATTATTTCTTTCTATAAATGTAATCATTTCTTTATCATCTAGTCCTTTGTAACTAATTAATGCTAAATCGTATATGTGTTCGCAAATTAGTTTAGCCCTATCCTCATCCTCTAACTTAATTAACTTTTCTACTAATTTATTATTTTTATTTAAAATGACCGTTTCTCCTGTTGGCATATCTCCCATAGGCATGTCACCAAACATTTGACTCATTTCTTTCATACGTCTAGCTTCTTCGGATTGAACTATAATTGAACTTATAGAGCTACTTTTCAAGTTAGAAACTTTAACCTCTAGATTATTTTTATTTACATTTGACTTAAATAAATCAACTAATTCTTTATTTGAATCATTTTCTTCATCTTCTTCAAAAATATCACTTATATCACTATCTATTCTTTTGAAAGTAACTTTGTCATTATATTGTTCAATATATGAAATAAAAGGTGGGTCTAGTTTAGTTGGCAATATAAATGCATCTAAATTATTTTCTTTAAACATTTTTACATACTGTGATTGTAAAGCTAAATCTGTAGCATAGTATATAGTAGCTTTATCGTCATCAGAGTTACTTTTTTCTATATACTCATCAAGTGTTATATAGTCATCATTTATATTTTTAAATAAAAGAGATGAATTAACTTTTTCATAAAAAGATTTGTCTTTAATACATCCGTATTTAATAAATTGGTTTATATCGTCCCAATATTTTGTAAAAGTTTCTCTATCATTTTTAAATTCCGAATTTAGTTTATCGGCAACTTTTTTAGTTATGTAAGAAGACATTTTAGTTACAAATCCATCATTTTGTAAAAAACTTCTTGATACATTCAAAGGTAAGTCGGGACAATCAATAGCACCTTTTAAAAGCAATAAAAACTCTGGGATAACTTCTTTTATATTTTCGGCGATAAAAACTTGGTTGTTATATAATTTAACTTGCCCCTCTATAGCTTCTAATTCATGTTTAAGTTTTGGAAAATATAAAATACCTTTTAAATTAAATGGGTAATCCACATTTAAATGTATCCAAAACAACGGCTCATTAAAATCATGAAATACTTCACGGTAAAAATCTTTATACTCTTTGTCTGTACATTCACTAGGCTGTTTAATCCATAAAGGTGTTTTATTGTTTATAGGTTTCTTTTCAACTACGATTATGTTGCCATCGTCGTCTGTTTTAGGTTTTTCATTTAAGTCATCAAAATATATATCAACTGGTATAAATGAACAATATTTTTTTAATATTTCTTTCAATTTAAATACATTAAGAAATTCTTTGCTATCTTCATTTATATGAAGTGTAATTAAAGTACCACGTGTATTTTTTTTACTATCTTTTATAGAGTATTCAATACCTCCTTCACAAGTCCAGTTTACAGCTTTTGAATTTTCAATATATGAAAGTGTGTCTATTTCGACAGTATCGGCAACCATAAATGATGAGTAAAACCCTAAACCAAAGTGTCCTATAATTTCCGAGTTACTATCCATTTTATCGTTATATTTATTTACAAAATCTGTTGCTCCAGAGAATGCTATCTCATTTATATATTTTTTAATTTCATCGTCTGTCATACCTATTCCGTTATCTTCTATAAAGATTTTTTTATTGTCTTTATCTACACGAATGTGTATTTCAAACTTTTCATCTGATGATTTTATTTCACCCATGTCGATAAGCTTATTATATTTAGTTATTGCATCTGATCCGTTAGACACCAATTCACGTATGAATATATCAGTATCTGAATACAACCATTTTTTTATTATTGGTAGTATATTATCGCTATTAATTGATAGATTTCCCTTTTCCATGCTTGAATCATCCTCCTAGTCATCGCATTAATAATTACTGTAAATTTTCTTTTATTATAGGTATTGCGTTATTTGTAAAAAAGTCTGTGACATAGTCATTCCAACTATCATCTATAGACCTATTTAGGGAAAAGTTTTTTTCTGTTAAGGAAGTTGTAAATATTACTTCTTTGTTTTCATATTTCATATTTAAAATACAACTTTTAGCATTTTCATTTATAATGTCATTTTGAGTTTCTGGAAGTATAAAAGTAATTAATATTTTTTCAGGTGCTTTTTTACTGCGTATCACATCACGTAATAATGGTTGTAGTATCTCCCATGCTATATAATTACCTTCACTTTCTAAAAAATCCTTGCTTACCTTGCAATCATAAGAAACATTTATAAAGCTAGTAACTTGTGCTTTAACAACATTAAATGAATAAAAATTGCTATTAACTAACAACAATTTCATAAATAGTTTTAAATCTTTTTCCAAAACTTTGAAAAGCAACATAATAAACTCCTTATATTCTACATTGAAAATTCCCTGTTTTTATGGTACATTAAACTATAAAATATTTCAATAAAAATTATTTAAATATTAAAAAATATATAATCGGATTTTACATTATAGGAGATGATACTTTGAAAAATGATAAAAAAGAACTAACAGACACTAACTTCATAATACGTAATATTATGATTGACCTAGGTGACAATATGAATAAAGTTCATACTCGTTTCCCTCCAGAACCAAATGGTTTTTTGCATATAGGACATGCTAAAAGCATAATTTTAAATTATGGTATTGCTAAAACATATGGAGGTAATTTTAATTTAAGGTTTGATGATACAAATCCTGCTAAAGAAAATGAAATGTATGTAGCTAGTATAAAAGAAGATGTTAGTTGGCTAGGTGCTAAATTTGAAGACAGACTATTTTATGCATCAAACTATTTCGATACTATGTATGAAATAGCTATTAAATTAATAAAAGAAAACAAAGCTTTTGTATGCGACCTAACGGGAGATGAAATTCGTGAATATAGAGGCTCATTGTTTGAAGCTGGTAAAAAAAGTCCTTATTATTCTAGAACTATAGAAGAAAACTTAGAACTATTTAAAGCTATGAAAGAAGGAAAATTTGCTGATGGTGAAAAGACATTAAGAGCCAAAATAGATATGTCATCACCTAATATAAATATGCGTGATCCCGTTATATACAGAATTGCACATATAGACCATCACAACACAGGTAATAAATGGTGTATATATCCAACTTATGATTATGCGCATTCTTTAGAAGATTGTATTGAAGGCATAACGCATTCTATATGCACTCTTGAGTTTGAAGACCATAGACCTTTATATAACTGGGTAGTGGAAAATAGTGGATTACCATCTAAACCGCGACAAATGGAATTTGCTAAATTAAATATAACGAATACGATTATGGGAAAAAGACATATAAAAGAACTAGTAGACAATGGGGAAGTAGATGGATGGGATGACCCACGACTTGCAACGATATCGGGATTAAGAAGACGTGGATATACAAAAGAAGCTATATGGGATTTTTGTGACAAAATAGGTGTGAGCAAGGCAGATAGTGTAGTTGATGTCGAGCTTTTAGAATATTGCATACGTGAAGATTTAAAAAACAGAAGCCAAAGTATTATGGCAGTAGTAGATCCTTTAAAAGTAGTCATTACTAATTATGATGAAAATAAAACAGAAATGCTATTAATTGAAAATAACGGCGTTAATGAGGAAATGGGAAAAAGAGAAGTACCTTTTAGCCGTGAAATATATATTGAGAGAGAAGATTTTAAGGAAAATGCATCTAATAAATTTTTTAGACTTACAAATGGAAAAGAAGTTAGGTTAAAAGGTGCATACTTTATTAAGTGTAATGAAGTTATTAAAGATGATGACGGCAATATAATAGAGTTGCGTGTTACTTATGATGTCGAAACAAAAAGTGGTTCTGGTTTTACAGGTAGAAAAGTTAAAGGTACTATTCATTGGGTAAGTTTAAAGCATGCTATAACGGCAGAAGCTAGATTTTTTGATTATTTATTAATAGAAGATGAAAAAACTAAAGAAATTGTTAAAAATAAAGAAACTCTAAAAATATTAAATAATGTTAAAATCGAAAAAAGTGTATTAGATTACCCTAATGATACAAAATTTCAATTTATTAGAAACGGTTATTTTTGCATAGACAATAAATTAAGTGATGATAAACTAATATTTAATAGAACGGTTTCGCTAAAAAATAAATTTAAAAGAAAGTAGGAGTTTATGGCATACAAAGATTTACAAGAATTTATTAGAGTTCTAAAAGAAAAAGATGAACTTATAGTTATAGATACAGAAGTTAGTACCGAGTTAGAAATTACAGAAATTACAGATAGAGTATCTAAAAACTATGGTAAAGCTTTACTTTTCACTAATATTAAAGATAAAAAATATCCTGTATTAATTAATGCAATGGGAACGTATGAACGAATGAGTTTAGCTCTTGGTACAAAAAACTTTAAGGAAATAGAAGAGAGAATAGGGGAGTTCATTAAAATTGCTAATTTTGACGGCATTTTAAATAAAGCAAAACACATACCTAAGGTTGCGACATTAATTAATGTTTTGCCAATAAAAGTACCTAGAGGTAAATGCCAAGAAGTTATAAATCATAACCCGAATTTACTAGAGTTGCCAGTTTTAAAATGTTGGCCAGAAGATGGTGGTAACTTTATTACATTACCTATAGTAATAACAAAAGATCCTATATCAGGTGTTCAAAACATGGGTATGTACAGAATGCAAGTATATGATGAAACATCTACAGGAATGCACTGGCATATGCATAAAGACGGAAAAGAAACATATAAAAATCATAAAAAGCTTAAAATAAATAAGATGCCCGTATCTGTTGCATTAGGGTGCGACCCTGCTATAACGTACTCAGCAACAGCACCATTACCAACGTTTATAGATGAGGTGATGTTTGCAGGTTTTTTAAGGAAAAGATCTGTATCAATGGTTAAGTCTGTAACTAGTAATATTTATGTACCATCTAGTGCCGAGTTTGTACTAGAGGGGTATGTAGATGTGACAGAAGAATTAAAAACAGAAGGACCATTTGGCGACCATACAGGTTACTACTCAATAGCTGATAAATATCCTATATTTCACGTAACTTGTATTACTCATAGAAAAAAACCAGTGTATCCAACTACGATAGTTGGAAAGCCCCCTATGGAAGATTGTTATATGGGCAAGGCTACTGAAAAAATATTTTTACCATTAATGAAAATGCAATACCCAGAAATTATAAATATTTCATTTCCATTAGAAGGTGTATTTCACAACTGTATAATCGTAAGTATTAAAAAATCTTATCCCTTACACGGAAAAAAAATAATGAATTCTATATGGGGATTAGGACAAATGATGTATACGAAAATGGTTGTTGTTGTTGACCACACTATAGATGCTAGTAATTATAATGAAGTCATTTGGGAAATCTATAATAATGTAAAAGAAAATAGAGATTTAGTTTTATCAGAAGGACCATTAGACACATTAGATCACGCATCTAACTTTGCTCATTTTGGTACTAGGCTTGGGATCGACGCTACAGAAAAATGGGATTCAGAAGGATATGGTTTAAGTAACAACAGTTCAATCAGATTCCCGATAAAAGAACTTAGAAATATCGACGAGAATGTTGTTGTAGATGCTGTTGCGACTTTCAAAAATACTCATAAAGAGATATCGGAAATAGAATTTCCTTTTGAATCAATATTCCATAATTGTATCGTTATTAGTATTAAAAAAAATGCACCATTGCAAGGTAAAAACATTATAGATGACGTTTGGAAAGATGATGTTTTAAAAAATACAAAAATAATTATTATTGTTGATGACACAATTAGTGCAAAAAATTATAGCGAGGTTATATGGAAATTATTTAATAATATAGATGTTGAACGTGATTTATTTTTTAATAATTCAAATGATGTACTTAGGGTTAGAGTAGGAATAGATGCTACCAAAAAAAGAAATGATGAGGGATATAAACGTAAATGGCCAAATGATATCGCAATGTCTAATGAAATAATAGACATTGTAACAAAAAAGTGGGTAAGTTATGGCATTAGTTGATAAAGTTTTAAAAAAAATAGTTAATTATAGTAATTTGGTTATGTTCTCACATTTGCTATTCTCTTTAAGCTTCGCTATAACTAGTATGTTTTTAGCAAGTAGAGGAGTTATATATATAGACAAATTTATATATGCTTTAATTGCACTAGTAAGCGCTAGAACAGGTGCTAACTCTGTAAATAGAGTTATTGATGTTAAATTTGACACTTTAAATAGTCGTACTAGTGACAGACATATACCCAAAGGCATAGTTTCCATAGGCGAAGCACTATATTTAAGTTTTATATGCTTTATAATTTTAATATGGGCAAGTTTTAAACTTTCTTTCATTTGTGGTATTTTATCACCTGTTGCATTGTTTTTCCTTGTAACCTATTCATACACAAAAAGGTTTACTTTTATGTGCCATTATTATTTAGGCTTTACTACATCTATTGCACCAGTAGGTGCATACTTGGCAATTACGGGGACATTTGATAGTGTGATACCTTTTGTATTAGCTACCGCTAATATGTTTTGGGTAGCTGGCTTTGATATTATATACGGTAGTCAAGATGTAAATTTTGATAATGAGCAAGGCTTACACTCTATGTCTACAAAATTTGGAGTCAAAAAAGCATTGATTATATCAAAAATATCACATATAGTTACGATATTATCATTGTTTAGTTTAGTATTTTTTACTGATTTACTTGGATACATATATATTTTAGGTGTTTTATTATTATCGCTCCTTTTATTGCTAGAGCATAAGATTTTAAAAATTAAAAATGTCAAAAAATTTAATATCGCAGCATATTCATTTAATAAAGTTTTTGCTGTATCATTTGTAGTAATATCATTAATTGATATTTATGTTTAGGAGATTTTCATGAAACGAAGGATAATAGTTGGAATAACTGGAGCTAGTGGTTCTATTTACGCTATAAAATTGGTAGAGGAATTGTACAAAAAAGAAATAGATATATATATTGTCGTTTCAAATGACGGGTTACCTGTAATTGAATACGAAACGGGAAAATCAATAGATGAGCATTTAGATAGAATAAAGAAGAGCTACAATAATTATAATATTATGGAACGATTAGATAATGGTAATTTGTTTGAAAAAATAGCGAGCGGTTCTTTTAAAATGGACGATATGGTAATTGTTCCGTGTAGCATGAATACGGTTGCTAATATTTCAGTAGGTATAAGCAATACTTTACTTTTACGTGCTAGTCAAGTAATATTAAAGGAAGGCAAGTGCTTAACATTAGTGCCACGTGAAATGCCGTATAGCACTATAATGTTGGAAAACTTGACTAAACTATCCAAATCTGGCATTGCTATTTTACCGGCAACACCAGGTTTTTACGGTCATCCAGAAACGATTGATGATTTAGTAAATTTTGTAGTAGGTAAAATTTTAGATAACTTAAATATAGAAAATGAGATATTTAAGCGTTGGAATTAATTATTTTAATAGGAGGAATTTATTATGTTTGGTAATTTATTTAAAAATTCAAATGGAGCTAAAAGAATAAGTGGTACAGAAGCTAAAGAAGCCGTAGAAAAAAATAACGCTGTCATTGTTGATGTTAGAGAAGTAAGTGAATTCAACAGTGGACATATTAAAAATGCATTAAATATCCCTGTAGCAGGTATTGAATTTAATGCAACTAATTTATTAAAAAATAAAGATCAATTTATTATAGTACATTGCTTAAGTGGTGGTAGAAGTGCACGTGCTGGGAAAACTTTAGTTTCTTTAGGTTATACTAATGTACATGACTTAGGTGGGATCGGTAATTGGCCAGAGGCACTTGTTAAATAATTTATTTTAAAACTTATAAAAACTATAACATTTATGTTATAGTTTTTTTTTATACAAATAATTTTAGAGTACTAGCACGTAAATAGTAATTCCTTCATATAGTAAAGTAAGATGGTATTGGAGGATTATTTTGTATGAAAATAAAGAGTCTAAATACAACATTTGCAAAACCTTTAAGTAGTGAGGAAGAACAATATTACTTAGATAGAATGTTTAACGGTGACATATCTGCAAAAGATGAACTAATAGTTAGAAACTTACGGCTAGTCGCACACATTAGTAAAAAATTTAATTACAATAGTAACTCCCATAGTAACGAAGATTTAATATCTCTTGGAACGGTAGGGCTAATAAAAGGAATAAATTCATTTAAGGCAGACAAAAAAACTAAACTATCAACATATTTAAGTAAGTGCATACAAAATGAAATACTAATGAATTTGAGGATTACAAAAAAATACAAAAATGATATTTCTATGCAAGAGCCATTAGGTGCAGATAGTGAAGGTCACGAAATTTGCATAGAAGATAAATTAGAAGATAAAAGCGAAAATGTAGAAAAAGAAGTAGAATTACAAATAGAGATAGAGAGAATGCTATCTAAAATGTCAGAAACTTTAACGGAAAAAGAATCCTATATTTTAAAATATCGGTATGGAATAGGGGTTAAAGCTTTGACCCAGCGTGAGCTAGCCGAAATATTAGGAATATCTAGAAGCTATGTAAGTCGGATAGAAAAAAAATCTTTAGAGAAATTGTATATAGCGATAAAATAAATAAAAAAAATGTTAAGATCAAATCTTAACATTCATACATATTATTCAACAAATTTTGCTTTATCTTCAATAAATTCATATTTTTCTAGTTTTGAATCTATTACGTCCCACAACTTATCTTTACCAATCCTAGTTTGAGTAGAGAAGGGTATTAAAATGTTTTCAGGCGATAAATTCAAATCTTTCTTTAAAACATTTAGATGTTTATTCAATTGGCTTCGTTTTAATTTGTCACTTTTAGTAGCAACAACAACGATATCATAATTATAATATTTTAACCAATTATACATTTGTAAATCATTTCTTCCAGGCTTATGTCTTATATCTATAAGAAAAGCTATCATAGTTAATTCTTTTCTTTTTAATAAATACGATTCTATCATTTTACCCCATTTAGCCGATTCACTTTTTGAAATTCTAGCGTAACCATACCCGGGCAAATCTACAAAATGAACCAAATCTTCTATATTATAAAAATTTATAGTCCTTGTTTTTCCTGGATTTTGACTTGTACGTGCTAAAGATTTTCTATTTATCATAAGATTAATCAATGATGATTTACCGACATTTGATTTACCGACAAAAGCGACTTCCATTAAATGATTGTCTGGATATTGCTCTTTTTTTACGGCTACTGTTCCCAATGTTACATTATTTACGTTCATATAAACTCCTATTGTATGCCATCTTCTTCATATTCGTTATCACCTTCAAAACCTTCTCTTGAATCATCTTTCTTTTTATCAAGTCCAAATTTACTTAAAATATTTGGAACCATGTCTATTATTTTATTTAAGCTATCTTGATTTTTAATGTTAACTAGTTGAACCGTATTATTATTTATAACTAAAACTGCTGACGGTTCTAATGAAACGCCTGCACCAACGCCGTATGGTGATTCACCTATTTCTTCTTTTTTACCACCACCACCTGAGCCTATTCCTATACTAACATCTATAAATGGAACTATCAAAACTCCATCAACGTTGATGGTTTCACCTATAACTGTTTTGCTAGCGATTATACTTTCTAACTCTTTTAATAATTCTGACGAGTGTGTATTCATAATTATCTCCTTTTTCTTTTTATAGTTTTAATAAATTGAACAAATGTCATGTCTAAGTATCGTAAGTGGTTCCTAAATATTTTTTTAGTATATCCTAAAATACATATAATGATGTGTATTATCGAAATTTTTGAATTCAATATTAAATCAAACTCATATATTTCTTCATCCATATTCATTTCAATATTAATAGTTTCGTTACTAAATGGTTTAATAAATGAAACTAATCCGTATAGGTAACCTATATATTTTTTATTACTGATACCTACAATCCCATCCAATTGAAATTGCTTTACTTTAATATTTTTAAGTATTTTTAATAGAGTATTTTTAAGTTCTATAATCAATTTTTTTTTATTAGGGTAATTACTCCATATACTTATATAATATTCCGATTTACTTTTTTTACTTTTGAGTTGCTTTTCAAATTTTTTTATTTTATTTACCAAATTTAATTTTACTTTACCCATTTTAATCGTTGCTTTATTTTCTGCGTTATATTTCAAATTTTCAATTTGAATACTGTTTTTTGTCTTACTATCATTTTTAATTTTTCGCCCCCTTTCTTTATAGGTTAGGGGAGTGTCGTTTTCAAATTTCATTTTAAGTAAATTGAAAAAGTATGTAATAGTAATTTTATAATTTACATTTTTCAACTGAGGAAATTGTTTACAGCTATTACAACTAGCTGTAATTTTTATATTAATAGGTATAAGTGTTAAAATAAAAATCAACAGAAGTATAATTGATATTATAGAGAAAATAAAAAGTAGTAAATAACTTAGAGCAATAAAAACAAAATTCACAACTTATTGCCTCCTTATTTTACTTAAGTAATGATTTCTAAAATTATCTAACAATCTATATTTATTAAAATAATCCATTATTATATTACCAGCAAATATTTTACTATCATTTTTTCCTTTACATAACCCTATAAAAATAAAATCATTTACATCATAATATTTTTTATTAACTAATTGAGTCGAATGTATTATCTCTAATAAATTTTTACTCTTCTTATTTACGCAAATACAATATACGTTATTAACAGAAATTCCTGAAATCAGAATTTTCATAGTTGCCTCTGGATTTGTGACGGTATCACTTATTTGGACATCTCTTATAAACTCCATTTGTGCACCCCTATTTTTTTATAGTAATTAATAAAATTTTATCACTATAAAAGTTGATTGTCAAATTTTTGTGCATTTTAGTTAAATATTTATCATATATATGTTAGATGTATGAACAAAATAATCCAATTAATAATAAGGAAAATCCCCAATCGCTTTTAAATTATATGTATCAATAACTAAAATTACTATCCCTTATCCATCTAATATATAGAACTTTTTTATATAAGCAATTATATATTGCTATAATTTTCTTTGCAATATAACATATTAGATGTAATGAAAAATATTTATATTTATCGGGAGGGATTTACATGAATGAAAAATTAAGAAAAGTTTATGACAGTAAATTATTATCAGTATCAGATGCTGCTAAAAAAATTGACTCTGGGGACATCGCTTTTGTTGGACCTGGTTCAGCTGCACCAGTTGCATTGTTGGAGGAATTTAGTACTAGAGTTAACGAAGTTAAAGATGTTAATTTAATATCCGCATTACTTTTATATCCATTTAAATTTTTACAATCACCAGACTTTATAGGTAAAATTAATTACCATACGTTTTTTATAGGACCTTATGAAAGAGCATTTCAAAAAGCCGGTAATGTAAATTGTAACTCTGTAAACTTATCTAAAGTTGCATATGCATTAGAACATGTATATAAAATAAATACATTAGTTGTTGATGTATCTGAGCCAGATGAAGATGGTTATGTATATTTTGGGGCAATGGGCGTTTCGGTATGTCATAGAGCTGCACAACTTGCTGATAAAATCATCATACAAGTTAATAAACATCAACCACAAGTTGTTGGTACGGAGCATAAAATTCATATAGATGACGTTACTTGGATTTGTGAATCGGATTCAGAATTACCTGAATTACCAGAAGCACCAGTTACAGATGTTGAAAAACAAATTGCAGAACATTTAATAAAAGAAATTCCGGATGGTTCTTGTTTACAAATTGGTATTGGAGGACTTTCTAATGCTATCGGATATGGTCTAGAATGCAAAAAAAATCTTTCTGTATACACGGAAATGTTAACAGATTCTATGGTGTATCTTGCTAGAAAAGGTGTTATAAACGGAGAGATTGCAACGGGGTTCGGATTAGGAAATAAAGATTTATATAAATTCATAAAAGAAGGTAAAGTTAATTTAATACCGGTAGCAATATCAAACGATCCAAATTTAGTTGCTAAACGTAATAATTTTATGTCTATAAACACGGGATTAATGTCAGATCTTACTGGGCAAGTTTGTTCAGAAAGTCTAGGGCATAGACAATATAGCTCAACAGGTGGTCAACTTGACTTTGTTAAAGGTGCTGCTTTATCAAAAGGTGGTAAAAGTTTTGTATGTTTATCATCAACAGTAACTGATAAAAGCGGAAAAGTATCGTCTACTATAACTTTAAATTTACCACCAGGACAGACTGTAACTGTTCCACGTTCAGAAACTATGTACGTAGTAACTGAGTATGGTATTGCGGATTTATATTGTAAGTCAATAAAAAGTAGAGTAGAGGCAATGATCAGCATAGCGCATCCAGACTTTAGAGAACAATTGACGAAAGAAGCTAAAGAAGCTAGATTAATATAAATAGGAGGACTGAAATGAGTTATAACATAACAAAAGCAACTGTAATCGGTGCGGGAGTAATGGGCAGTGGTATTGCTGGATTATTAGCTGCTGCAGGAATTGAAGTTAGACTATTAGACATAGTGCCAAAAGAGCTAACTGCAAAAGAAAAAAGTAAAGGAATAACAGAAAGTAGTAAGGCATTTAGAAATAGATTTGCAACAGATGGATTGAAAAATATCTCTAAAATGTTACATGATAAAAGCCATAAGAATTTAATAACAGTAGGTAATATAGAAGATAATTTAAAAGATATAAGCGATTCAGATTGGATTATAGAAGTTGTTATAGAAAGATTAGATGTCAAAGTTGCATTAATGG
Organism: uncultured Clostridia bacterium; assembly: GCA_947313885.1. Lineage (GTDB taxonomy): Bacteria > Bacillota > Clostridia > Lachnospirales > CAMZNU01 > CAMZNU01. The sequence continues at coordinate 75,998 of CAMZNU010000012.1, forward strand.
AAAATATAGCAAAGTATAGAAAAAAAGGTTCAATTGTTGGAAGTAATACATCAGGTATTCCAGTTAAAGATATATGTGCAAAAATGGACGATGAATTCAAAGCTCACTTCTTAGGTACACATTTTTTTAATCCACCAAGATTTATGAAATTATTCGAAATTATACCAACAGAAAACACATCACAAGAAGTTATAGATTATTTAACTGAATTTTCAGTTGACCAATTAGGTAAAGGTAGCGTTCAAGCAAAAGATACGCCAAACTTCATAGGAAATAGAATTGGTACTTTTGCTGTACTAAGTTCAATAAAATTAATGGAAAAATATAACTTAACTATAGGTGAAGTAGATGCATTAACTGGTCCTGTAATAGGGAGACCTAAAACAGCTACTTTTAAAACATTAGATTTAGTAGGTTTAGATACAGTAGGACATGTAGCTAAAAATATGTACGATTGTTTAGAAGGAGAAGAAAAAGAACTTTTCGCAACTCCAGAAATAATAACAACTTTAATAGAAAAAGGATTTTTAGGAAATAAAACAAGAGGTGGATTTTACAAAAAAGATAAAAAAAGAAACAATTTTGTTTGGGATAAGAAGAAATCAGATTACGTTGAATTTAAAAGAGAAACTCTACCAGAAGTTAAAGAAGCTTTAAAATCAAAAAATAAGTTCTTAACAATGGTTACAGGTGATGAACCAAGTAAAAAATATATTTGGGAAACTTTAAAAGAAGTTTTAGTATACAGTGCTACTAAAATTCCAGAAATAGCAGATGATTTTAAATTAATAGATGATGCTATGAAATGGGGATACAACTGGGAAAAAGGTCCATTTGAAATATGGGATACTTTAGGAGTTAAAGAGACTATCGAAAGAATGGAAAAAGAAGGTGAAGTATTACCAAAATGGATAGATGAAATTAAAGAGCGTGGATATTTCTATGATCCAAAAAGCAAAGCTAGTAAATACATAGATTTATCAAAAGCTAAATTTATTATAGGTGATAACTTTGGTCAACTGTTAGATTTAGGTGATGGTGTTGCATACCTTGAGTTACTTACAAAAGGTTCAACTTTAAACGCGGGATCTATTGAATTTATCGGTAGAACACTAGATGAAATAGAAAGCAATTCAAATTATAAAGGACTTGTTTTTGGTTCTAGAAGTGGTAACTTTGGACTAGGTGCCGATCTTCAATTTGTTGCTGAAAGTGTTAAAAGTGGTAATATACAGGCTATTGATGATTCAATAACTGTTTTAACAGCTATTTTAACTAGAATGAAATATTTTAAAAAACCAATAGTTGCTGCTGTATCTAAAATGGCATTAGGTGGAGGTTGCGAAGTAGCTATGCATAGTAGTTTTATAGTAGCATCATCTGAAACTTATATGGGTCTAGTTGAATTAGGTGTAGGTTTAATTCCAGGTGGCGGTGGATGTAAAGAACTTACAATAAGAGCGTTAGCAGGAAAAGACAAAGAACCTGTAGCTACTAGAAGTGCATTAGTTAAAGACGCTTGGGAAACAATTGCGATGGCTAAAGTTTCAGGAAGTGGATTTAATGCAAAAAGTCTTGGGTTTTTAAAACCAGAACATAAAGTTGTTATGAATGAAGATTCTTTAATAGATGTATCAAAAGATGCGGTACTAACTTTAGTAAAAAATAACTTTAAACCTCAGCAAAAAGTTTTAATTAATGTTCCAGGTAAAGACGGTTTAGGGCATATACAATATTTCTTAAATGCTATGGCTAGTGGTGGATTTGTATCAGAATATGATAGATTTTTAGCTACAAAACTTGCGCATATTATGACAGGTGGCGATTTAGAAACATCAACAATGGTGTCAGAAGAATATTTATTTAAACTAGAAAAAGAAGCATTTTTAGAATTAGTACAAAAAGAAAAAACACAAGACAGAATAATGCATATGCTTACAACAGGTAAGCCACTAAGAAATTAAGGAGGGCACTATGCGCGAAGTAGTAATCGTATCATACGGAAGATCAGCAGTAGGAAAAGCAGGGCGAGGAGTTTTTAGTAAAACAAGACCGGAGTACATAGGTTCAGAAGTTTTAAAAGGTGTTTTAAACAAAGTTCCAAATTTAGATAAAAGTTTAATAGGTGATTTAATATTAGGATGTGCTATGCCAGAAGCAGAGCAAGGTATGAATATGGGTAGAATTATTGGATTACTAAGCGATCTACCAAATACAGTGCCTGCACAAACAATAAACAGATTTTGTTCATCAGGTTCACAAGCAATAGCATCAGCAGCAAATGCAATAATTGCAAATCAATATGATGTAGCAATTGCAGGTGGTGTAGAATCTATGACAACTGTGCCAATGGGTGGTAATGTTATATCTCCATACCAACCTTTAACAGCTATCGATGAAAATCCTTATGTGTCAATGGGAATCACAGCAGAAAATGTAGCAAAACAATACGGTGTAACAAGAGAAGAGCAAGATGCTTTTGCACTAGAGTCACATAAAAAAGCAGCAGCAGCTATAAAGGCTGGTAAATTTAAAGATGAAATAATACCAATCGATATTAAAGTACAAAATTTAGATAAAGATGGTAATGTAGTAACAAAAACTGTTTCAATAGATACCGATGAAGGCGTTAGAGATGGTTTAACTATTGAACAATTAGGGAAATTAAGACCTGTATTTAAAATGGGTGGTACAGTTACAGCAGGTACAGCGTCGCAAATGAGTGATGGAGCTGGTTTTGTAGTTTTAATGGAAAAAAATAAAGCAGAAGAGTTAGGAATTAAGCCACTTGCTAAGTTTGTAGCTTTTGATGTTTATGGATGTGCACCAAGTGTAATGGGTATCGGACCTATGGTATCAATACCACGTGTATTAGAAAAAGCTGGAATAACAAAAGATGATGTTGGTGTATTTGAAATTAATGAAGCATTTGCATCACAAGCTATAGCATCTATAAAAGAGCTAGGTTTAGATATGAGTAAGATAAATGTAAATGGTGGTGCAATATCATTAGGGCATCCACTAGGTGCTACAGGTGCAATATTAACAAGTAAACTGATAGGGGAAATGAAACGTAGAAATGAAAAATATGGAGTAGTTAGTATGTGTATTGGTGGAGGTATGGGTGCTTCTACAGTAATAGAATTATTGTAATCAAATTATTTTAGGGGATTATTATATAGAAATAATTTAAAAGTAGAAGCACATGGGCGCTTCTACTTTTAAATTACCTTAGGAGGGTATACATTATGTCAAAATTAAAATCAGTACTTTTAAATCCTAATAAAATGTCGGGTACTTTTCCAGATGCTAAAACTAATCAAGTTATGAAAGATGTACGTGATTATTTTGAAAATTTCGGTAAATTGCAAATATTAAAAGATGTAGCTGATAAACGTGATCTAGAAGATTGGTATAAATATCAAGGTTCTAAAAATATATATTCTACAATGTTGACTCCAACAGGATATGGAAATGAAGATACGTCATTTGACCTATCTAAAATATCTGCTATAAGTGAATTGTTCGCTTTTTATAATCCGTCTGTTTGGTATACATTCCAAGTATCTATATTAGGAGTATGTCCAATATGGATGAGTGATAACGAATACCAAAAAAATGAATTAGCTAAACTATTAAATGAAGGACATATTTTTGCATTTGGATTATCAGAAAAAGAACATGGTGCAAACATATATGCATCAGAAGCTAGTTTAAGACCAACGGGAGATGGCGAATATAGAGCAAATGGAACTAAGTACTATATAGGTAACTCATTTAGAGCACCTAAAATACCTACATTAGGTAAAAATACAGAAACAGGGGAATGGGTATATTACGTACTAGATTCAAGACATGAAAATTATAATTATGTTAAAGATATAGAAACTGCAATAGGAAGTGCTAGAGTAGGAGAGTTTAGAGTTTGTGAATATCCTATAACAGATAAGGATATATTAGTAAGCGGGCAAAAAGCTTTTGATAATGCTTTATTAACTGTAAATATAGGTAAATATATGGTAGGATGTGCTGCATTAGGTATAGCGACACATGGTTTTTATGAAGCTATAACACATGCCAACGGAAGAAAATTATATGATGGAATGTTAGTAACTGACTTCCCGCATATAAGAGAGTTTTTTAATGATGCATTTTGCAGATTAAATGCTATGAAGTTATATACAACAAGAGGTATTGATTACATGCGTGTTTTATCAGCAGATGATAGAAGATATTTATTATTTAGTCCTATTCAAAAAATGAAAGTAACTAAAGAAGCGGATGATGTTATGGCAACAATAATGGATATCGTTTGTGCAAAAGGATATGAGTCAGATACATATTTATCACATGCATCAACTATGGCACCTTACTTCTCTAGATTAGAAGGTACTGTACATGTAAATATGTCTCTAGTACTTAAATTTATAAAAGGGTACTTCTTTGGAAATAAAAATTTTGAAGACATAAACCACGGAAATTATGTTAAAAATGATAGCAATATATTTACAGAACAAAAATTTGGCGGGTTAAGTAAGGTGCAATTTGATGATTGTAAAAAACCTTATGCAGGTGTAGAAATTGCAAATGTTAAAATATTTTCACAAATCATTGATTTATACAAAGAAATGATAGTAAAAGCACCAGTAGAAGAAAAGAAAATGAAAGATTTAAGTTATATGCTTAATTTAGGTCATATGTTTACTGAAATAGTATATGCACAACTTATATTGGAACAAGCATTAATTTCAAATGTTGACGATGAACTAATTAACCAAATATTTGCAACAATTATTAAAGATTTCAATAAATATGCTGTAGCCCAATTTAATTATCAAGAAAATACAAGTACACAAAATGAGTACTTACAAAATTTAATGGATATAGTTCCTGAGTTAGATAAGAAAAAAGAAAATAAATTCTTTGAAGAGTTTGTTCAAGCTCAAGACGGTGAATTTATAATGACCGATTCAGTAATCGGACAAGAATAATTAATAAAATAAGAAAGACTTCTCCATAATGCAGAAGTCTTTCTTATTTTATTGACAAAAGTTTATGTTGTAACAATAATAATTAAAGTATTATTATTCATTTTATATGTCTAAATACTCATTCGCCCTAATACAATGATAAACTTTATTATGTACCATCTTAAATACTGTATATTTGTATCATATTATGTTTATTAAATAACGGTATTTAATTTAAACCATTGTCTTGTTTCTTTATTCTTTCTTGTTTATTGTTTTAAAATTATCACAAATTTATTGCCCCCAATACTTTTTATCTAAATTACGATATTGTAATGCCTCGCCTATATGTAAAACCGTTATATT
>CAMZNU010000013.1 GCA_947313885.1 uncultured Clostridia bacterium
CCAGGAGAATTCATCCAGCTATTAATAACATCGGAAGGAGTTCGTTGACCCCAAGCGATATTTTCGCCAGCATACGTAAATTCAATGCCAAAAAAATCTAACATATCAAATGGCGAACCGTAAGTAGGTGAAGTATGATCAAAATAACTATTATCATACATATCTTTTGATTTAAGGGTAGCGACATCAGATAGTTCACCATGTAATTTAAGAGGAGAAACACCTTCTTTTTCGCGTTCTATATTAGTTAATCTAAAAACTTCTAATTCAAACTCTACATTTGTTAAAGATTTATCATCATCATAGTAACTAGAATCAAAACCATCGACATTAAAACCGTTAGAATCAAACCCATCGACATTAAACCCATCAGAATCAAAACCATCGACATTAAAACCGTTAGAATCAAAACCATCGATATTAAAACCGTTAGAATCAAAACCATTAGAATCAAAACCATTAGAATCAAAGCCATCGGCATTAAAACTGTTAGAATCAAAACCATCGATATTAAAACTGTTAGAATCTAAACGACCGATAACATTTATAACACGAGTTTGGTTATCCCAAGTGACATCTAAGCCAAAAGCTTCAGAAACGGCACGTAAAGGTAACATAGTTTTACCGTTAATAATTGTAGGACTAGAGTCCAAAATAACATTTACGTTATTTACAATCATAATATTGCTATCAATCTGTAAGATGACAGTAGTAGATGAGTTGTTAATATAAACGGTTTTATCGTTACCGTTCCAGTTAACAACAGCACCTAGTCCTTCAAATACTTCGCGTATAGGTACTAAAGTTCTGTTATTTACGATAACAGGTTTTTCAACAAAAAAATTTGTAATATCAAAACCATTAAAAAAAAGATAAACAGGTTGTTGATTGCGTACATCAGTAGTCTCTGCTAATACATTAGTAGTAAAAAAGTTACTAGTAAATAAAGAAAAACATAAGAGCAAAGCAAATAATTTTTTATTGTTCATAAATACCTCCATAAGTTTAAATAAATTAATAATATACTATAATAACAATAACATTGAAAAAATAAAAAAAAAAGACTATAATAAAAAAGAATTTATAATGAAGCGAGGGATAAAATGCGAATAAGAAGAAAACCGTGGATAGATGAAGAATTAAAAAGCAACACAAGATATATAAGAGAGGCAAAAGAGAAAAAAGGTAAATGGAACGAGTATTTTGGTAATGAAAATGAGATACATATAGAGATAGGTTGTGGTAAAGGACAATTTATAATAGAAAATGCGAAGAGGAATAAAAATATAAATTATATAGGAATAGAGAAAGACGAGCAAATAGTAGCATATGCATCGAGAAAATTAAGACAATCAGAGGAAGAGGTAGAGGAAATAAAAAACTTAACATTTTTTACGGGAGATGCTAAGGAGTTGTTAGAGTACTTTACAGTTGGGGAAATAAGTAGAGTGTATTTAAACTTTTCAGATCCGTGGCGAGAGAGAAAGAAATGGGAGAAGAGAAGGTTAACCCATAGAGGATTTATAGAACTGTATAAGAAATTATTAAACGGTAAAGGTGAAATATATTTTAAAACAGACAATAAACCATTATTTGAGTTTACTGTTGATGAATTTGTACACTGTAATTTAGAAATAAAAAACAAAACATATGACTTACATAGTAGTGATTATAAAGAAAATATAATGACAGAGTATGAGGAACGATTTAGTGAAAAAGGAATGAATATTCATAGAATAGAAGGACATATAAAAAAACAACCATAAATTAAGGTTGTTTTTTTATATGTATACAATAATAAATAAATGTACGAAATAAGTTAAAAAACATATATTAAAAGTAGTAATGTATGTGGAGGTTTTTAAACATGGGAATAAGCGTAGGAATAGTAGGAGCGACGGGAATGGTTGGACGAAATTTTTTAAAAGTAATAGAGGAATTTAACTTACCCGTGGATAAGTTGTATTGTTTTGCATCAAAAAAGTCAGTAGGAAAAAAATTAAAATTTAGAGATTATGAAATAGAAGTAGAGGAGTTAACAAAAGAAGTATTTAAAAGAGATATGGATGTAGTATTATTTTCAGCAGGGGGTAAAATAAGTAAAGAGTATGGAAAAGAGGCAGTAAAAAATGGGAGTATAGTAGTAGATAATAGTTCAGCGTATAGAATGGATAAAGATGTACCGTTAGTAGTAGTAGAAGTTAATAAAGAAAAAATAAGAGAACATAAAGGTATTATAGCAAACCCAAATTGTTCAACGATACAGGGGGTAGTTGCATTAAAACCGTTACAAAATAAGTACGGTATAAAAAGGGTAGTGTATTCAACATATCAAGCAGTATCAGGAGCGGGACAAAAAGGTATAAATGATTTATTAAAAGGGGAGTTAAAAGCTTTTAAAAAGCCGATACAAAGTAATTGTATACCAGAGATAGATATATTTATGAAAAACGGGTATACATTTGAAGAGATGAAAATGATAAATGAGACAAAAAAGATATTAGAGGGAAATATAGAGGTAACGGCGACGACGGTAAGAGTGCCAGTAATAAATTGTCATAGTGAAAGTATAAACGTGGAATTAAAAGAAGAGTTTAAGGAAGAAGAATTAAAAAAGCTGTTAGGGGAAAGTGAAGGAATAGTATTAATGGATAATGAAGAAGAAAGGTATCCGACGGTATTAGATGCAGATGGTAAAAATGAAGTATATGTAGGACGAGTAAGGAGAGACGTAAGTGTAGGAAATGGAATAAACATGTGGGTAGTAGCAGATAACTTAAGAAAAGGGGCGTCAACAAATGCGGTACAAATAGTAAAATATTTAATAGATAATAAATTAGTGTAGGAGGATTAAATGTCAAAATTTATAGGAAGTGGAGTGGCGATAACGACACCGTTTAATGAAAATAATGAAATAGATTTTGAAGTATTGGAAAGACATATAGAGTTTTTAATAGTGGGAAAAACAGATGCGATAATAGTAGCTGGTACGACAGGAGAGGGGGCGACGTTATCAGAAAGAGAGCATAAAGAGTTAGTAAAAAGAGTAGTGAAAATAGTAAATAAAAGAGTACCGATAATAGTAGGGACGGGGTCGAACAATACGAAAAAAGCATATGAGTTAACAAAACAATGTAGTGATTATGGAGTAGATGGGTTTTTAGTAGTGACGCCATATTATAATAAAGGGACACAAAAAGGATTAATAGAACATTTTACGTATATAGCAAGTAGTACAAATTTGCCAATAATACTATATAACGTACCATCAAGAACAAATGTAAATATGGAAGCGAATACAGTATATGAATTAAGTAAAGTAAAAAATATAGTAGGGATAAAAGAGGCAAGTGGAAATTTAAGTCAGGTAGCAAAAATTTCAAGTATGTGCGATAAAGAATTTTATATATATTCAGGAAACGACGATCAAATAACGTCAGTAATGGCATTAGGGGGAAAAGGTGTAATATCTGTATTAGGAAATATATGCCCAGAGGTAACCCATGACATAGTGAATAAATTTATAGAAGGTAAAGTAGAGGATAGTATAGAGTTGCAATTAAAATATATAGAAATGATAGAATCGTTATTTACAGAAGTTAACCCAATACCAGTAAAGATGGCATTAAAATTAATGGGGATAGGAGAAGGTAATTTAAGATTGCCACTTACAGAAATAGAAGAAGAAGGATTTAAAAAACTTAAAAAAGAGATGGAAAATAAAGAAATAATATAATGACATTTAGAATTTGCGTATAGATATATGCATTAAAATGATAAGGAGTTAAAAATGAGAAGCAAAGCAGAAATTAAAAAGTTAATAGAAGACAATAATGTAAAATTTATAAGGCTTGAGTTTGTAGATATATTTGGGCAAGCGAAAAATGTAGCGACAACGTTAAATGATATAGATAAAGTGTTAAACAATGAAATGATGTTTGACGGTTCATCTGTAGATGGATTTGCAAGAATAGAAGAATCAGATATGTTTTTATATCCAGACTTAGATAGTTTTACAATATTGCCATGGGAATCAGAAAGAGGAAGTGAAGCAAAAATAATATGCAACGTATATAAAACAGACGGTACACCGTTTTTAGGATGTCCAAGAAATATATTAATAAGAGCAATAGAAGATGCAAAACAGTTAGGATATAGTTTTAAAATAGGACCAGAGTGTGAATTTTTCTTATTTAATAGAGGTGAACATGGCGAGCCGACGACAGAGACAAATGATAAAGCGGGATATTTTGATTTAGGACATTTAGATAACGGTGAAAAGTTTAGAAGAAACGCATCATTAATATTAGAAGACATGGGATTTTTAATAGAAGCATCACATCACGAATGTGGAGATGGTCAACATGAAATAGATTTTAAATATGATGAGGCATTAAAAACAGCAGATAGAATAATGACATTTAGACAAGTAATAAAAAGATTAGCAAAAGAAGAAGGATTACATGCAACGTTTATGCCAAAACCGTTATATGGAAAACATGGTTCAGGGATGCATATAAATATGTCATTAACAAAAAATGATAAAAACATATTTTTTGATAAAACAGAAGAAGATGGATTAAGTGAGGAAGCATATTACTTTATAGGCGGTATTTTAAAATACGCTAAAGATTTTACATCAATAACAAACCCGTTAGTAAATTCATATAAAAGATTAGTACCAGGATATGAAGCACCGTGCTATATAGCATGGTCAAATAAAAATAGAAGTCCGTTAGTTAGAATACCAGCATCAAGAGGCGAGGGAACAAGAGTAGAATTAAGAAACCCAGACCCGTCAGCTAATCCATATTTAGTATTAGCAAGTTGTTTAAAAGCAGGTACAAGAGGAATAAAAGAAAAAATAACACCACCAAAACCAATAGAAGCAAATATATATGAACTTACATCAAAAGAAAAAGAAGAGTACGGAATAACACAATTACCAAGAAGTTTAAGAGAAGCTATAGAAATAACGGAAAAAAGTGAATTTATGAAAGAAGTATTAGGATCACATACCCACGGAATATATGTTAAGGCTAAGAAAAAAGAACATTTAGATTACGTAATGAGAGTAACAAAATGGGAAATAGAAAATTATTTAACTAGCTTTTAGAAATATAAAATAAAATAAACAGAGTAAGACTCTACAGTATAGATTGTAAAATTTACACCGTAGAGTCTTGCTCTGTTTTATAATTAAATATATTAAATAAAAAAAATATGTTAAAATGTAGAAAAATATATAAAAGGGGGGAGGGTTATGATATACAAAGTATCAACACAAGAACAATTTGATGAGTTAATAAAAAAACCTAAAGAAGTGATAAGATTAAAAGTTTTAAATGGTGATAAAGAAATAAATTTTGAAAAAATAAATGAACTGGAAAATTTAGAACAACTTAATTTAAGTTACATAAAAATGAAAAAACTACCAGAGAAACTATATGAATTAAGTAACTTAAAAATACTTAGGTTATATGAAACAGAAATAGAAGAAATATCAGAAAGTATAGGGAAGTTAAAAAACTTAGAAGAACTTGATTTAAGTTGCATAAAAATGAAAAAACTACCAGATAAACTATATGAATTAAGTAACTTAAAAAGATTGTGGTTAGATTATACAAAAATAGAAGAAATATCAGAAAGTATAGGGAAGTTAAAAAACTTAGAACAACTTGGTTTAAATTTTACAAGCATAAAAAAACTACCAGAGGAAATATGTAGATTAAGCAATTTAAAAATACTTAGTTTAGTTGGAAGAAGAGTAGAAGAACTACCAGAAAGTATAGGGAAATTAAAAAACTTAGAACAACTTGATTTAAGACATACAAGAATAAAAAAACTACCAGAGGAAATATATAAATTAAGTAACTTAAAAATACTTTGGTTAGAAGAAACAGAAATAGAAGAAATACCAGAAAGTATAGGAAGGTTAAAAAACTTAGAACAACTTGATTTAAGCCATACAAGCATAAAAAAACTACCAGAGGAAATATATAATTTAGGTAGCTTAAAAATACTTAGATTAAGTCAAACAAAAATAGAAGAAATAACAGAAAGTATAGGAATGTTAAAAAACTTAGAAGAACTTGACTTAAATTGGACAAAAATAAAAAAACTACCAGAGGAAATATATAAATTAAGTAGCTTAAAAATACTTAAGGTAGATCAAACAGAAATAGAAGAAATATCAGAAAGTATAGGGAAATTAAAAAAGTTAGAACAACTTGATTTAAATAGGACAAAAATGAAAAAACTACCAGAGGAAATATATGAATTAAGTAACTTAAAAATACTTATGTTATATGAAACAGAAATAGAAGAAATATCAGAAAGTATAGGGAAGTTAAAAAAATTAGAAACCCTTAACCTAAGATTGACAAAAATAAAAAAGCTACCAGAAAATATAGGAAAGTTAAAAAAATTACATTGCCTAGCACTATGTGGTTGCGACTTGGAGACATTACCAAAAAGTTTAGATGAGCTAGGTTTACAATATAAAAAAGAATCGTGGAGAAAGGATGGCATTTTAATTAACGGTACACATGTAAAGGCATTTAATGTAAAACAATTATTAACTCTTAAAATAGAAAACCCTATTGCTTATTTATTAAATGCTAAAACAATAATTGTTGATAAACGCCGTATAGTAGTAATAGGAGAAGGGGATGCAGGAAAGACGTCGTTTATAGGAACTTTTACAGATGAAAATTATGATATGAAAAAAACAGAAAAAACATCAGGAGTTAAAATTACCCCGTATAGGAATGATGAAATATATTTTTGGGATTTTGGAGGTCAAGAAATATATCAATCTACCCATACACTGTTTTTAAAAGGAAAACCATTATTTATTATAGTGTTAAATGGTAGAGCAGATGAGAAACCAGACAAATGGTTAGAATATATAAAATTTATATCAGAAGAAGATGTAAAAGTTATTATAGTAATAACTAAAGTAGATGATAATAAAGACGCTTATATAAACGAAATATTTTATAAACGAAAATATCCAAATATTATCGGAGTGTTTACATACAGTGCAGAAGATGTAGGAAAAAAACTAGAAAGTAAAGATATAATAGAACGTAAAATAGAACAATTAGAAAAAGAAGGTTATTTTAAAGAGAGCATAACAGAAAGTTATAATAAAACATTACAATATATAGAAGAACAAAAAAAAGCAGGTGGAAAAATTATTAAAATAAGTACCCTAACAGATAAAATAGAAAAAATATTAGAAGAAGATAGATGTGAAGATGAAGAAGAAATAGATAGATTTAAAAATAGTATTTTAAACTATTTTGCAAAAACAACAGGTGATATTTTTATAAATGAAAATGCTGTAGATACTAGCGAATATATAGTTATAGATATAAATTGGTTATTATCTAGTATATATATATTTAACGACGAGTTAGAAATAAAAAAGGGTACGTATATAAGAAGACAAAAAGAAAAATTGGATAAAGAGGGATATATAGGAAAAGATGGTATATCAAAAGATAGCATAGCAACATATATATCAAAAATAATAACCGATGATAAAGTTTTATTAGGGAAATTAATAGAAAAAGCTAAGGGAAGTAAAATGTTTTTCCCAAATAATGCCCCACGAAAGTTAGATGAAGATAAGACAATAGAAATGGAACAAATAATAGAGAGTAGTAAAACAAACACGTTTGAGTTTAAATATTTACCACCTTACGTATTAAAAAAAATAATGATTAAATATTATGAAAAAATAGGTGAAAATATATTATGGTACTACGGCTTTGTATTTGAAGAAGATGGAGAAAAATATTTAATAGTGGAAGAACAAGACAATATAGTTATATATGGAGATGAAAGTTCGATAGATAAAGCGGGAGAAAGTTTAAATAGAATTATTGAAGAAATAACAGGGAATAAAAATGATGATACGTATACGTGGAAAAATAAAAAAGGTGAGGATATGGAAAAAGAAAAAGAGGTTAAAGGAAAGTCTGTAAATAATAATACTTACATAGACAACAGTACAAATATAGAAGTTGGAAAAGTGGATGGCGATATTAAAATTGACGAAGATAAGAGTTGTGGAAAAACAGTAATTGAAATACCAAAAGAAAAAGGAAAACTAGGTAAAATAACAGCAATAATAACAGCAATAGGTGAAATATTTAAATAAAAAGCAACCCCTGTTCAAGTGAACAGGGGTTGCTTTTTTCAAATAACAAACCCAATTAACGTCTAGCACCAAATTTTCTAAAAAGTAAAAACATAAGAAGTAAATTAATATTGTAATTAGAAGTTTGGTTATTACTAATAGTATGACTACTAAAATCAGTAATATTAGATTTTCTGTTAAAAACAATCATATTACGTTCATCAACGATTTTATCCCAAGTCATTTTGCCAATTATTCCATCAGGAACAAGGGCGAATTTAGATTGAAAAGAGATTACAGAAGATTTAGTACCGTTGCCAAAAATTCCATCTGGAACCATACGTTTTATAGTAGGATATACGGTAGAAACTACGTTTAAATATTCTTGCATAATCATAACGTCACCGCCTCTAGAACCAACTTTTAAAATGTGGTTAGGGTATGGAACAGAAGGTTCAAAAGAGCCGTTGTATTTATGAACTTCGATAATTTTATTCCAAGTAGCCAAGCCAACGATACCATCGGCAACAAGACCAAATTTAGATTGAAAAGCGACAACAGAAGATTTAGTACCGTTACCAAAAATACCATCTGTAGATAAATTAGGGATATCATCATATACTTTAGCAATATCATTTAAAAGTAACTGCATAGAAGTTACAAAAGGACCTTTTGAGCCAACTTTTAAAACATATCCAGGATAAGGAGGATATAAAGTATCAGGAGTAGAAGGTTCTGGAACATCTACAGTTGATTTAAAGTTATGGTATACGCTATATAATTTTTTCCAAGTAGAAGGACCAACTATACCGTCGATAGTAAGTTTATAAGTTGATTGGAAAGCTATAACAGAATTTTTAGTTCTAGCGTCAAAAAAACTATTTTCAAGGACAGAAGGGATTTCAACACGAAAAAGAGATATATAATCTAAAATGTGTTGTAAACGTAAAACATCTGTCCCTTTACTATTTAATTTAAGAACAGAAGTAGGAGGAGTTGAAGAAATTCCAATAATTTCACCTTCGCCGTCTAGTTCTGAAAGTTTAGAGATAGCCACATAAACTCTAGAAACTAAATTCCAAGTAGCACGCCCAACTATACCATCAGGAACTAAATTAAAAACAGATTGAAAAACTTTAACGGCAGAAGTAGTATCCGATAAAAAAGAGCCGTTAGGGTTATTAATTTCAGGAATTCCTGGGAAATCTGTTCTAATTCTATTTAATTGAGTTTGTAAAGTTAAAACGTCATCACCTTTAGAGCCTTCTCTAAGTAAAATTTCAGAGAAAGAAGGACCGATACTTTCGATATTATAAGATTTAATTAATTTAATATCGTCAGGGTAATAATATTTTAAAATATTTATAGGATTGTAACCTTTGTTAGCAAGGGATACAGAACCCCATTGAGAAAGACCGGCACAAGTTGACGTAGTACCATTACAAAATTGAGATATATAAGGTTCTTTGTGTCCTTCACGTTGAATAAAAACGTTAAAAATTTCGTCAACGATAAGAGAAATATTAGTAAAAATGTTACGACCATGGTTATAAGCTTGATCGTTAGCAGGTAGGCTAGTGATGTTAAAATTATAGCCTTGAGTAGGGTACCATTCTGTATAAACCCTATTAAGAGCGAAAGATATTTGGGCGTGGACATTAGCAATGATGGCATTAACAGGCCATGTAGGATAAATTTCGCTAGAAGCTACATTTTTAATATAATCTACAAAAGGTATAGTAACGTTAGTAGCATATTTATTATAACGTCCCAAGTGTACGGTAATTTTATCGGGAATAATAACGTCCTTAAGAATGTTAGTCGGTTGATAATCGTCACTACTATTAGAAGAAGTAGAAGAAAGTAAATTATTATCATCTATAGAAATAATAGAAGATGAATCATCATTAAGACCTGATGAAGGATAAATATCAACAGGTAAAGTAGAATAAATGCCATCAAAAATTTGAATACCGTTAATGTGAGCTTCTGCAAAATTAGGAGCAGAAACATGAACATTATAAACGGTATATGGAACACTGTTTTCATTGGGATTTAAAGATAAGCTAGCATCTTTAGTATTGAGTGAAATATTTTTAGTAATTCCATCTACATCTGTTTGTAAATTATAAATTATATGCCCTTGTGAATCTTTAACAAGGACAACAGCGTTAGAAATAGGAAGAGCGCCTGATGCAGTAGAAACTTTAATTTTTAAATAACCTTTTGCCATAATAAACACCTCTAATCGTTTTGTAATGTATTATATTAAAGAAAAATAAGAAGTGTTACCCAGTTGCAATAATTAAATATTTATAGGATAATAATGTAAGGTAAATGTTAATGTATAAGGATGATAAAAGTGAAAAAGAAAGTAATAGCAATAATGGGTGTAAGTGCATTGTTAGTAATTGGAGCTACTGTTAAAAGTAAGGAAAAAAATGAGTTAGAAAAGATAGAAGAAAAAGTTAATGAAAGTAGGGAAGTTGAAAATAAAGATGATTATAAAAAAGAGGTAACAGGTGAGACGACAGAAGATATAAATTTAGAGTATGAGAAAATACAAGTGAAATTAGAAAATAAGGAGTTAGAAGAGAAAATTAATAAGTTAGTGGAAAATAAAATAAATGAAAGCGGAGAAGAGCTTAAGGAAGAAGCGAAAAAATATAGGGAGGCGTTTTTAGAAACAGGAGGTGAAGAAGAAAACTATTTAAAAGTAGAAGGAAAAGTAGGTAGTGAAGTAAAATTTATGAATGATAAGTACATATCAATTTTAATATACAAATTACAAAGTTCAGCTACAGGTTGTATGAATAGTGAATTTTACACGTACGATATGAAAACAGGTGATATAGTAGCATTAGAAGATTTAAAAGGTGGGAACTACAAAGAAGAAATAAAAAGAGAAGTTTTAAAAGAGATTGATGAAAGAGAAGAAAATGATGAATATGAAATATATTTAAAAGATTTTGAAATAGATGAAGAAACAAAATTTTATGTAAATGATAAAGGTGACGTAGTTATATTTTTTGACAGATATGAAATAGCAGCAGGGGCAAAAGGTGATGTTGAGTTTGAAATAGAAATATAAAAATTATATGAACAACTAAACAGGAGAAAATATGGAGTATAAAGAGTTAATAAAAAAAAGATATGCATGTAGAAATTATAACGGTAAAAAAATAAGTGATGAATTAGTGATGGAAATATTAGAAGGTGGAAACTTATCGCAGACATCACTAAATTTACAACAACATAGTTTTGGAGTTATAAGTAATGAAGAAGAACTAAAAGAAATATCAAAATTAACATATGGACAAAATTATATAGAAAAAGCATCACACTTAATAATACTATTTAGTAAGGGGGAAAATTTTATAAACCCAGAATCTGAATATGTAGAGGAGTTGTTTAAAAGTAGGGTAACAAAAGAAAGACCATTAGAATATTACACGTCGATATATAAGATGATGATAAAAAACACAACGGCGTTAAAATATGGTTTAGAGCAAATAAATTATACGGCGTCTCACCTAGTAAACTATGCGACAAGTGTAGGAGTTAGGTCGAATATAATAGCAGGATTTAATGGAGATGCTGTAAATGAGAAATATGGTATAGATAAAAAAGATTATTATGGTGGCTTAATAGTGTGTTTAGGATATAGCGATGAGGAAATACCAAATAAATCTAGAAGAAAATTAGAAGAAAACATAGTGTTTAAAAAATAATATAAAAAAATAACTTTTATAAAATATAGAAGTTATTTTTTTTGTTTAACAAAGGCATAAAAGTTGATAATATCAATTTAATATAATAAAATAAAAATATAAAAAAAAGGGGTTGAAAGTATGAAAGTATATGTGGAAAAAAAACATGTATCAATAGGAATAGTAACGACAGGTGTAATAATTGTAATAATGGTGTTCGGTAAAATATTAGTAAGTAGTAATATAAATATAAAATCTTTATTAGCATTAGTAAAAAATGCAATGGGAACATTACTACCATTTATTATAGGGTTTGGGATATCATTTATATTAGAATCACCAGTAAGTTGGATAGAGAGAAATATATTTAAACATGAAAAATTCACATATAAAAGTAGAAGGTTTATAAGTGTATTAGTGACATATATTTTAGTTTTAGGGACGTTAATAGTATTTGGGAGAATAATAATTCCAACAGTAATATATAATGCAACAAAATTAGGAGAAGATGTGTACGTGTATAGTCAATGGTTGCAATATGATTTAATAAGTATGTATGCAAATGATAAAGAATATTTTGACAATATATTAAATACAATAAATAACATTGCCAATACGGAGTATACAATAATAACGTTAAGAAATTTTATATTTACACCAATATTCACATTAATTGGAAGTATTCCAGAGAACATAAATAAAATAGCGCTGTATTTGTTTGAAATAATAAACTATATATTTACGTTAATATTAGCAGTAATAATATCATTTTATTTTTTAATGGAGAAAAGATATTTTATAGAATTGACAAAAAAAATAATTTATAAAGTATTTAAATATGCAGATAACATTATATATTTTATAAAAGTATCAAGGGATATAAGTAGAAGTTTTATAGTAGGCAAAGCGTTAGATTCATTTATAGTATCGATAATATTTTTTGTAGGTTGCTTGTTAATAGGTGTACCATATGCGTTATTATATAGTGTAATAATGGGTATAACAAATATGATACCATATTTTGGACCGTTTATAGGAGCTGTGCCGATAGTGACATTAATATTATTAACAAATGGGTATAAATTAGCGCTTATAGTAACGATATTTATAATAATATTACAACAATTCGATGGGTTGTATTTAGGTCCTAAAATATTAGGTGATAGTACAGGGGTAAGACCGATAGGGATAATATTTGCTGTCTCAATAGGTGGTAAATTATTTGGAATGTTAGGAATGTTTTTAAGTGTACCAATATTTGCGATAATAGGACATTTTTTTGCATTGTATATGAATGAGAAAAATGAATAATGAAATGGATTTAACACATTGGATTTAAAAAACCAAAGTGTTAAATCCATTATTTTATTTTTTAAAATATATTAGTAAACTATAATTAAAAGTGAATAATAAATACAATATATTAATATATACATATAAAAAAAATTTTTATATAATGATGTGAGGTAGGAGGAGAGGTAAGTTATAAAAATAAGGAACTATAAATAAGTTATGAGGTTTTATAACATAAGAAGGAAAATGGTAAATTATAAAAATAAAAATTAAACATATGAAAATATAGCTACGGTTATGAGAGAAGAGGATTACAAATGACAAAAGTAATAATAAGTTGTAAAAGTGAAAGTACAAAATTGTGTTTAGAGGAAATAAAAGAGGCTTATAAAGGTATGACTTTTATAAGATGGATAGATAAGGGTATAGGATTAGTAGAAGTAGAAGATGAGTTTGAGGAAGTGAGCAAAATATTTAGAGAAAGTAAGTTAACATATTTAAACCATATGTTTAAAGTAGATAAAGAATTAGACCTAAGTGAAAATAAAGAAGAAAAAATAAGAGAAACCGTAGAACAGTTTAGTAGTAGATTAGATTATAGTAAAACATTTGCAATACAAGGGTTTATAGTGATAGGTGAAATAAGTAGACATGATACAAATGAATTAATAGATAATGAATTAACACAAAAGGGGTATGCTATAAATAATAGAGTACCAAACCAAGTAATATCATACGTAGCTATAAACAATAAAATGTATATAGGATTATCATCAGCAGTGAATAATTTAAGTATGTGGACATTAGGAATGAGAAGGTATAAAAAATATGATGATCAAGTAAGTAGAGCAGAATTTAAGTTATTAGAGGGATTAGAAACATTTAATATTAAATTAAAAAACTATGAAAGTGCATTAGATTTAGGAGCATCACCAGGAGGGTGGAGTAAAGTGTTAATAGAGGGTGGGTTAAAAGTTACGGCAGTAGATCCAGCAAAAGTAAAATTTAAGTCAGATAATTTAACACAATATAAAATGTTAGCAGAAGAATTTTTAGAAAAAAATGATAAGTCATTTGACATTATAGTAAATGACATGAAAATAGACGTAGTAGATAGTTGTAAAATAATGAATTCGTTATGTAGTAAATTAAATGATTATGGAATAGGTATAATGACATTTAAGTTACCGAAAACAAAAAGTAAAGGTAAAATATTAGATGGGGTAAGAGAAATAAGTAAAAAATATGAAATAATAAGAATAAAACAATTATTTCATAATAGAAATGAAGTAACAGTATTATTAGAAAAGAAGGAAGTAAAAAAATCTAATATAAAATAAGGACGATGATAGTGGATAAAATAAATAAAAAAATAAGGTTACCAGGATTAAGAAATATAAAAACGGCGTTAGCGATAGTAATATGTTTAATAATATATCAATTTTTGTCAAGTGATAGAATAGTATTGGCGGTACTTGCTGTTTTAATATGTATGCAAGATACTGTAGAAAAGTCTTATAAAGAAGCAAAAGATAGAGTTATGGGAAATATATTTGGTGCATTAATGGCTATAGGAATAGGATATTTAGGATTGAAAGAGAGTAAATATTATTTATGGGCAATATTATGTGGTATTTCGGTAATAATAATAATATATGTATTAAACACGTTTAAAAAGCAAGGGAGTATAGTGCTAGCCTGTGCAGTATTTTTTATAATAGCGGTAGATGAGACGCCAATAATATCATCTATAACACGAGTTATAGATACGTATATAGGAATAACGGTTGCATTGGTAGTGAATTTATTTATATACAAACCAAAAACATCGAAGTTAAAGTATAAAATATTAAGTAGACGGTTAGACACGGATATAAAATCGATAAAAAAAGCGGATTATAAAAAATCTGTATTAAAAGGTGGCAAAAGTTTAGAGCTTTATACGTATCCTAGACATTCAATATTTGAAAATAGAGATTTTGAATTTAGAATATCATCAAGAAATGTACATTGTGATAAATTTGTACAAGAAGATTTCGAAGGTTACTATAGACATTTGATGATAATAGAGGGTGAGGCAAAAGTGACCCATGAAAATTATTATTCTATAAAATTAAAAAAATTTAAAGATGATTTTTATAAAGGTTCGTGGATTACAAAGACGAAAGGTACGTATAGGGATTTTATATTAACGACAAGAAGTAGAGAAGCGGGAGATATATCAGTAATAAAAAATAATGTAGAGTATAGGTTAATAAATAAAAACGGTAATGATAAAATTTATAATGTAGGATATTTTTATTGTTTAGCAGATGAGATAAAGGTAATGGTATATAAAAATGATAAAATATTGTATGAAAAAAACAAAAAAAACAAAGGAGCATTAGTAATAAACAATTTAAAAGAGTATATGGATGATGATTTAAAAATAAAATTCAGTTGTAAAGATAGTGGGAGATGCGAGATAGGAGTAAGAGCGGATGTAGTAACAGGGGGATAAGAATGAAAAAAAGAGTAGTTTCGGTAATTATATTAAGTGCAATAATGCTATTAGGATGTAGTGAGAGTAGAGGAAATAAAAATAGTGTAGAAGAAGATAAAGAGGTATACGATAAAGAAGATAATTATGTTTGGAATAAAGGGAGAGAAACAATATTTGTGATAGACGGTGAAGGTTCGTTGTGGTCAGTAGGAGGGAATGAATATGGACAAATAGGTAATGGGACAATAACAAAAGCGGATGAGATAGGAAAGATAATAGATGATCAAGATGTATCTATACCGTATAGAGTGATGGATAATGTTGATAAATATTATTACCATGAGGGAGTAGTACATATAATAGATAAAGATAAAAGATTATGGAGTATGGGGCTTAACTATAATGGGCTAGTAGGGGATGGAACTACTGTAAACATGGATACACCGTATGAAATAATGGAAGATGTAGAAGAAATATATATAAATTATGGAAAACGATCGATGTATATAAAAGACACGTCAAATAATTTGTGGGGATTAGGAAAAAACGATGTAGGTCAAATAGGAAATGGAAGCATAGAAGATGTAGTAAGTACACCGTATAAAATAATGACTGGAGTAAAAAAAGTAATAACGGCAAATAGAGAAGATGATGAAAAATTAAAAATGGATATGTATGATAATACGTATGTAATAAAGGAAGATAATTCCTTATGGGCATTTGGAATAAACGAAGATGGGACAGCAGGAAACGGATCATCAGAAGAACAATTAAAACCATATGAAGTGATGGAAAAAGTAATAGATGTTAAAGGTGAAAAGGGGGCAGTATATATATTAGATGAGGAAAGAAGTGTATGGGGAGTAGGTATAAATGTATATGATAAATCGGAAGAAAAACAATATAAACCATATAAAATAATAGAAGGCGTAAAAGAATATGAAGTATCGTGGGGGAATTTAGTGACGCTAACAAATAATAATGAATTATGGACGTATGGAAATAATAGAGCAGGAACAGTAGGAAATGGAAGTAGAGAGGCACAATATAAGCCGTATAAAGTATTAGAAAATGTAAAAGCTATAGAAGTTGGCAAAGGGGAAGTATATGCAATAAAAGAAGATGATACGTTGTGGGTGTTTGGAGAAAACGACTATGGTCAATTAGGGGTAGGTAGTAAGGAAGATGTTTTTATTCCAGAACAGATAATGAAAAATGTAGAGGAAGTAAGAGTATATAGAGGATTTGCCTATGTAATAGATAAAGATAAAATATTATATTCAATGGGACAAAGTGGTTCAGGGCAGTTAGGTGACGGTGGATATGCTGGGGATACAGGTAGATTAGCACCGCATAAAGTTATAGAAGATGTAAAAGAAATAGTAGTAAAAAATAAGTCAACATATGTAATAACAGAGTCAGGAGATTTGTGGGGGTTTGGATATAATCAAGAAAATCAAATAGGAGATGGAAAATATATAGATGTATTCGAACCGTACAAGATAGATGAGGATGTGATAGAAATAATACCATATAACACAGCTGTGAGAATTGAAAAAGAAGACGGTACAATGTCTATGAGAGGAAGTAATATAAGTGGACAATTAGGTATAGGGACGTAAGAAAGAAAAACATAGTAATAGAAAAGGAGAGTGCTAAAAAAGCATTCTCTTTTTTATAAAAAACATAAAATTAGTAATAAAAAGTATATCAAATAGATAAAATGACTAAATAAATTGACTATATAGAGAAATAATAATAAAATCATACTATAATAAAATATATTATAAGAATAGGGGGGCAATAATGAACAAAGAAGGATTTGCAACAAGAGCGGTACATGCAGGTAAAGAAAAAAATGCACATGGAACATTATCAACGCCGATTTATCAAACATCAACATTTGTATTTGATTCAGCAGAGCAAGGCGGAAGACGATTTGCATTAGAAGAAGATGGGTTTATATATTCAAGACTAGGTAACCCGTCAACAGTAGCATTAGAAAAAAAATTAGCATCGTTAGAAAATGCTAAAAGTGCATTAGTAGTATCAAGTGGAATGGGAGCAATAACAACAATTATGTGGACTATATTAAAAGCAGGTGACCACGTAGTTGCAGAAAAAAATATATACGGTTGTACATTTTCATATTTTAGTCATGGGCTAAGTAAATTTGGAATAGAAGTTGACTTTGTAGATATGGATAATTTAGAAAATGTGAAAAAAGCAATTAGACCAAATACAAAAGTTGTTTTTTGTGAATCCCCAACAAACCCATCAATGAAACTAGTAGATTTAAAAGGTGTAAGCGAAATAACAAAAGATAAAGATATAAAATTTATAGTAGATAACACGTTTTGTTCACCGTACTTACAACGTCCATTAGACTTAGGTGCAGATGTAGTAATACATTCTGGTACAAAGTTTTTAAATGGTCATGGTGATGTTATAATGGGGGTAATATGCAGTAAAGACGAAGAATTAATGAAGATGGCAAGACTAGAAGGGTTAAAAGATTTTACAGGTGCTGTAATGTCACCATTTGACGCATTTTTAGTAACAAGGGGATTAAAAACGTTACATGTACGAATTGATAGACACTGTGATAATGCTATAAAAGTTGCAAAATTTTTAGAAGGTCATAAAAAAGTTAAAAGTATTTTATACCCAGGGTTAAAAAGTTACCCTCAATACGAATTAGCACAAAAACAAATGGATAAGCCAGGATCATTAATAGCGTTTGAACTAGAAGGTGGCAAGGAAAGTGGTATAAAATTTTTAAATTCACTTAAATTATGTACATTAGCAGTGTCATTAGGTGATACAGAAACTTTAATACAACATCCAGCATCTATGACGCATTCGACATACACAGAAGAAGAAAGATGTGACGCAGGAATAAGTGAGGGATTAATAAGACTTTCGGTAGGGTTAGAAAATTATGAAGATATAATTAATGATTTAGAACAAGGGTTGGAAAAAATATAAGAAAGAAAAAAAGGCTAAAAGTTTTTATTAGCCTTTTTTTATGGACACAAAAAAAGTGTAGATAAACTACACTTTTTATACGGAGATGGAGGGATTTGAACCCTCGCACCGATTTCTCAGCCTATACCCTTAGCAGGGGCACCTCTTAAGCCACTTGAGTACATCTCCATGATTTAAGAAAACAAGTTAATATTTCCAACAAAAATAATTATATAATACAATATATAAAATGTCAAACAAAAAATAATAAATATAATATATTTAATTTAATTTATAAATATATTATAGTCTTAAAATAGTATATATATAAATAAAAATCAGGAATACTAAAAACAAAGATATTGATAAAAATAAATAAAAGCCATATAATTAAGTAACTAAGTATAGGGGGGATATTATGACAAAGAAAAAGCCTATAAAAATATTATCAGCTAAATCAAATTATATGTTTAAAGAAATATTTGGCAATGAAGAAAATATAGATTTATTAAAATTATTGTTAGAAGATTTAATAGAGTTTGAAAAAAGTGAGTTAGAAAGTATAAAGTTAATAGACCCGCACATAAACAAAAAAACAAAAAAAGTAAAAAAGATAAATTGTCAATATTAGATGTTTGTGGCAAGTTAAAAGATGGAACGACGGTAAATATAGAAGTACAGTTGTTAAACAAAAAAGATCATATAAGTAGAGTTGTGTATTATGCTAGTAAATTATTATCTGGTCAATTAACAGAAGGTGAAAAATATAATACTTTAAATAATGTTGTATCTTTAAGTATATTAGACTTTAATTTATTTGATGATGATGAATTTTATAGTAGTTATATGTTAAGAAAAAAA
>CAMZNU010000014.1 GCA_947313885.1 uncultured Clostridia bacterium
GCAACAAATATGTTAGGTCAAGCAAACCAAGCACCACAAAACGTATTACAATTATTAAGATAATAAAAATAAATAAAAATAAAAGCTGTAGGACACAAAAGTGTTCTACAGCTTTTTTATTACCAATATTATAATTGCCAAAAATAAACAGAATAAAAATAATGTTTGTGTAACATACTACTATTGTAACATTCAAATATAAGGAGGAATTCATTATGAGTAACATGGTAGTAAACACAAATATATTAGCACTAAATTCACACAGAGCATTAAAAAATGTAGGGAATATGCAATCAAAGGCATCGGCAAGATTATCAACAGGGCAAAGGATTAACTCAGCTGCTGATGATGCTGCAGGACTTGCGATTTCTGAAAAAATGCGTTCTCAAATTAGAGGACTTGATATGGCATCAAAAAATGCCCAAGATGGTATTTCGATGATCCAAACAGCCGAAGGTGGTTTGCAAGAGATTGACAATATGGTTCAAAGAGTACGAGAGTTGATGGTACAATCAGCAAATGATACTAATACAGAGGAAGATAGAGCAAAAATAGATAAAGAGGTACAAGCGTTAGGTGAAGAAGTAACTTCAATGTCAACAAGAGTAGAATTTAATACAAAAACGTTATTAGATGGAACAGCAGGTTCACAATATTTTCAAATTGGAGCAAATGCGTCACAATTAGTAAAATTAGACTTAAGTTCAAGTTTTGCAAGTATGGGTACATCTATAATGGGACTATCAACGGAAAAAGCAACAGCACAAAGCATATCAGCTAACTTAGATATAGTCGATTTAATGTTAACAAAAGTTATTGATAAAAGAGCCGATTTTGGTGCATTACAAAATAGACTTGAGTATACAATTAAATCATTAGATATTTCAAGTGAAAACTTATCAGCATCAGAGTCAAGAATAAGAGATACAGATATGGCTAAAGAAATGATGAACTTAACAAAAGCAAATGTATTACAACAAGCGGCAACAAATATGTTAGGTCAAGCAAACCAAGCACCACAAAACGTATTACAATTATTAAGATAATAAAAATAAATAAAAATAAAAGCTGTAGGACACAAAAGTGTTCTACAGCTTTTTTATTACCAATATTATAATTGCCAA
>CAMZNU010000015.1 GCA_947313885.1 uncultured Clostridia bacterium
ACACCTGCTATCATCTCTGATGTTAACCCTCTTCTTACCCACTTAATTTTTTCATTTGTCGTACTTGTATCTAACAACCATTCTCTTAGCTCTCCTAATGTCCAGTCTTTTATTTCTTCATATATTTTTACGTTTAGACTATCTATTATGATTCTAGTTATTTCATCTTCCTCATATGGTATTGCTGGGTTTTCCTTTAACTCTTTTAATTTCACTTCACTTAATACAACTTTTGCCGCAACTCTTTCTTTTGTCGTTTTTGCCGCCAGTCCCGCTAATTCATCTCCTGACTTTAATTCATTTGCCTTTGCCATTACTTCATATAAATTTTTAAACTTATATGTTTCTCCAAATAATTTTGTTTCTAATTTCATTAACTACACCTCTCTCTTATTTTATTTAGGTTATATGTAATTAGCAATATATCCACACAAGTAATTATTAATTGTACTTCTGATACATTGCCATTATTTCTAATAATCCAATACTAATGTTTTTACTATTACAGGTAAAACATGTCCATTACCTAATGGTTCTCCTATATCTATATAGTCACCATCTTGTACTTCTATACTATCTATACATATTATTTCCACTTCACTATTTACTTTTGTTTTTATGTATTGACCTAACACTTTACCTAAGTCATTTTTAATTACTATTATTATTTTTTTACGTCCATATAAAGCTTCGCTTATTTTGTTTCCCAGTTCTATTACCTCTTTAAAATCCATATTTTTTCTACCTTTTAAGCCTAGTGCTATTTCTTGCTCTTTATCATCTCCAAACCATTCTATTTTTTTCTTGACTTTTTCTTTAAATATTTCTGTTGTATCCTTCTCATCTTCTACAGATAGTTTTATTACTGGAATATTTTTTAAAGGTAAGCATTTGCCATAATACGCTATTGTACTTCCTGATATTTCTGTTGTATGTGACCCCGCCCCTATTACTGTAGCGCCTATTGTTTCACCTACTTCTTTTACTATTACTCCATTTTCTTCAAAAACTTTCTTTATTTGTTCCCCTAATATTATCCCTATATCTCTATATTTAAACTTATCATTTTCTTTTTTACCATATATATACTCGGCTAAAACAAAAGAAAAACTTATATGTTTACAATTATTAATTTCACGGAAATCTTTATTTGTTACCAAATAATTATATATGTCACTTTTCTTCTCTATTTTTACACTTTCTAATAATATCCCGCCTATGTATTTACACAATGTTATTAACTCTTTCTCACACGGAATATTCCCAACCTCTAAACTTTTTAACTCTAATTTTTTAATTATTTTTTTATATTTTTCATATATATATTTTATTCTTAAACTATTTTCATCAAATATAATTAATCTACCACCTATATCTAAACATGTAGTATCTAATATTTCACCACATTCAAAAACACTTATATTTGTCGTTCCACCACCTACATCTAAATGGCATATACTTGTATTATTTTTTTCCGAAAAAAACATAGCTCCCGACCCTTTTCCTGCTATCACACTTTCTAAGTCTGGTCCTGCTGTAGCTACTACAAAGTCTCCTGCTAAATCACTTAGTTCATTTAATATTTCTCTAGCATTTTCTTTCCTTGCCGTTTCTCCTGTTATTATTACAGCACCTGTTTTAACTTCATCTATTGATACATTACTTATTTTATATTCATTACTTATTATTCCCTTTATTTTTTTTGCATCTACCTCTGTACTGCTTAATAAAGGCGTTAAATGTATTTTACTTCTATAAAAAATTTCTTTATTTACTATTTTTATTTGTGGCACTCTAGACCCTGATGACATGTTTTCTAAAGTTATTTTAGCAAAAACTAATTGTGTTGTTGATGTGCCTATATCTATACCTACACTTATTATTTCTTCTTTCATAACTATCACCTCACATATCTTTATTTTCTAAAAAAGAAGCCAAAACAATACAAATTTCTTTGTAATTATTTTGGCTTCTTTGCCTATTAACTTTTTATTTATAATTCTATATATTTTTAAATTCTAATTTTATTGTTGTTCCTTCGTTTTTTTTACTAACTATATATACTTTACCTTTTAATTTATCTGATATTATTTTGTTAATTATAATCATTCCTAAACTATCCCTCGTTTTATCTACTTCCATACCGACCCCGTTGTCTGATATTTCTATTTCAAAAAAAAGTGTTTTTTTACTAGTTTTTATATTTATAATACCGTCTTTATTTTTTACAAATGCATGATTTACTATGTTTTGTAAAATTTCACTTACTACTAATGCTATTGCTGTTGATGTTTCTGAATTGATATTATAATTATCTCCTCTTATATTTAACAATATTTTTTCTTTTTTGTCAATAGATGTTTTTTCAAAATTATCATATAATAATTTTATCATTGTTTGTACATTTATGTCATTAAATCCATTATCTGATAAAATCTCATGGGTTACTGCTATGCTTAATATTCTATTTGTTGTATCTTTTAATATTTGTTTAGCCTCATCATTGTTTAACCTTCTCGTTTGCATTCGTAATAAACTTGCAACAGTTTGTAAATTATTTTTAACTCTATGATGTATTTCTTTTATCGCTACAGATTTTAACATTATTTCCTTTTTATCGTTTTTTTCTTTTGTTACATCACTAACTATCATTACTACTCCTGAATTTTCAAATTTAGTTAAGTGGTATGATATATTTAATGTAAACAATGCTATAGATACTTCCATTACTTCTTTTGTCCCTACACCTAACAATATATTTTCAAATTTTGTTTTTGTTAACGATATATTTTCAAATTTTTTACCTATTATACTGTCTACTAACCCTAATGTAGAGTATATTTTTTCTGCCATCTCATTTGTGTACACAGCTTTTCCTTGCTCATTAAATACCACTACACCATCTTTTATAAAATCTGATATACCTTCCTTCTCATTATCTATATTTTTTATTAAGTTTATTGTATTTTTATTTATCATCTCTGTATCGATTTTAAAGTTTTCACTATCCTTTACTTCCACTATTATTACTGCTATCGTTCTACCTTCTCTATTTTTTATCGGTATTACATTTTGTAGAACTTTTTGATTCTCCTGATTTATAGCTTTATAATTTTTTGACGGCTTTCCTGTCATTAAGCTCCTAAAAACAGCTGGTTCATTTATTGCTGTAGCTATTTCCCCTGTTATGTTTTTACTATATATACTACCCGCTTTAGGTTTTGCATGATAAATAACAAGAGCCTGCATCTCATCCCGTGTAGCACAATCTATAAAAACATCGGTATTTAATATAGTACTTATTATTGACGCCGTTTCTTCTAACTTTTTTATTTTATCCATATCATTTTTGTTTAAATCATTAGACATAATTTTTATCACTCATATTCACCTGCATATACTATTGAATCACATAACTTTCTCATAGTTATTCTTTTTTCCATACTTAAAGTTCTTAACTCTCTATATGCTTCTTCTTCTGTTATACCTTTACTGTCCATTACTATACCTTTTGCTTTTCCTATTATTTTTCTGTTTTCTAATTGATTTTTGTTTTTGTTTACCTCTATTTTTAGTTTTTTCATCTTCGTGTAATTTTTATATATTAATTTTAAGTGCGACAAAAAATAGTTTTCTGCTATAGGTTTTAATAAATATCCCATGACATGATTTCTATTTGCTAACTCTATATACTTCTCTATATTGTACGCTGTTAACAATATAGTACATACCTCTACTTTATCTTCTTTTAATATTTTACTTACATCTAACCCCGTCATTAACGGCATCTTTATATCTAGTAAAACTATGTCTGGTTTTTTGTTTTTACATAACGTTATCGCCTCTATGCCATCTGACGCTTCACCTATTATTTCATAATTTGCCTCTTTCAATATTTCTACTATATCCATCCTTGTTAACGGGTCATCTTCTGCAACAACTACGGTTGTTCGCATATTTACACCTCCATATATTTAAACTAAGGTAATATATGATCTCTGTAAAGAACAGGGGAAATATTTACATCTCCATGTATTTTTGCAAACCCTCTAACTCCTTACCTTCTTTTATTTCTACTATTATTTGCACTCCTGCTAACTCTAGTAACTTTCTTGCAATTTTTGTATCTTCATTTAGATCTATTTTTGTTATTATTCCGATTACTTCTTTATTTAAAAACATTGATGCAAAATTAGGCGGAAATACACTTGTTTTATCTATTGATGGTTGTACTAATCCTATACAACTAGCATCTGTAGATATTACATTTAATGACTTATAATACATTCTGTTTTCTACATATTCTCCTGGTGTATCTATTATTTTTCCTACATAACTTATCATCTGTGTTTTTTTATATTCGATTTTTTCATTGTTTACTTTTTGTGATAGCGTCGTTTTTCCTGATCCTGTACGCCCTATTAACATTAATCCCATATTATGATCTCGTCACTTTTGATGTTGAAAATTGTAGTTTGTTTTCTAAATACTCTATTACACTTTCTAAAGAACCTTCTATGCCCGATACATCTCCTGTAATTACAACCGTTCCACTGAATCTATCTAAAAACCCTATTTCTACATTTCCTGATTTAGTTGCTATATCCGCCGCTATTATTGATGCTTCCCCTGGTGTGATCGTTAATATACCTATCGCACTTTTGTCCTCACTAGTTAATCCTAATTTTACATATATATCTTCGTTTGGATTAGCTATTATATGTGCTAATGTCACTTGTTTCCCTGGGACATATTCTTGTATTACTCTTTTTGTATTTTCCATAAGACCTCCATTTTTTATATTTTATCCTCATCTTAGCATATTCGTTCATAAATATAAACATTTATATTAGATTTATGTTTATATTTTTCTTTCCGCTGTTAATTTTATAAAATATCTTTTTAATGAAAACATAATTGTCTCTTTACTTTCTATTAGTAAGTTTTTTACAAAAAATAACGACTCTTTTAGTTGCCTCTGTCCCCTTCAATATTTTTTCGGTTTTTTGCTCCGAAAAATACCGCTTGTTGTTTTTCGCCTGTCTATAGCTTTGCGGTTTTTTCAAAACCGCTTTGGTGATCTATATCCTCTAAGATTTTACAGTTCTATCTTTTTGAAAATTATATTAATCTTTTTTGCCTTCTTATGTCGAATTCTTTTATATTATATCACCATTTTCACACACTACAAATATTTTTATAATTGTTTTATTTTATAATCAGTTATCTTATTTAAATTTAAACTTTATCAATTAAGTTATCTAACCTATTTCTCTTTATGGATTTATATTTTTACATAAAAATAACGCAACATATTAATATGCTACGTTATTTTAAAACTTCTTCTATTTAAAAGAAGCTTAATATACTACTAAGTAGTACTACACCTATTAATATTGGCATAACTACTTTAACATATGTTAAGAAGTTTTTAGCATTAGTTTCATTATTTCCAAATTCTTTTAATATATATTCAAATTTTAATCTATATCCTACGAATAATGTAACTAAAAGTGCTGATAATGGTATAAGTAAGTTCATAGTTAATAGATCTAATTGATCTAAGAAGTCTGTTGACCCTGTCCAGTTTAAAAATGGTAATCCAAATCCAAACGTGTAGTTAGCTCCTAGTCCTATAATTGATGCTACAACTCCTGATAATATTGTAGCTTTTACTCTATCCATTCCAAATCTATTTTTTAATAACGATACTGTATTTTCTAGTAATGATATAGCTGATGTAAGTGCTGCTATTACAACTAATAAGAAAAACACTATACCTATAAATCTACCACCTGCCATACTACCAAATCCTATTGGTAAACTTATAAACATAAGTCCTGGTCCACCTGATGGATCTATACCTGCTGAAAACACTATTGGGAATATTGCAAGTCCTGCTAATAATGCAACAGCTGTATCTGCTACTGCTACTTGTTTTGTAATACTTACTATGTCTAATTTACTATCAACGTATGAACCGTATGTAATTATAACTGCCATCCCTAATGATAAAGAGAAAAATGCTTGTGCCATTGCCGCCGTTGCAATTTCAAATACTCCAGCTTCTACACCTTCAAATGTTGGCTTGAAGAAAAATGCGTAAGCATCTTTAGATCCTGGTAAAGTTAATCCGTAAAGAGCTAACCCTATAATAATTACAAATAACATAGGCATAAGTATTTTACTCATTTTCTCTATACCTGACTGAACTCCTCCTAGAAGAACTCCTATTACTAATGCCATAAACCCTAATTGTGCTGTTACAGTAAGTTTTGCTGACATAATAGTTTCATTAAATATAGTTTCTGATGCTTCTGACGTATATGCCGAAAAACCTGTTGTAATCCCTTCTATGAAATAAATAAGTGACCATCCTGCTAGCACTCCATAAAATGTTAAAACTAAAAATGATGCTAATATTCCTGTAAATCCTGCTGATGTAAAAAATGAACCTTTTTTATCTAGGTTTTCAAAAGATGTAATAGCATCTGATTTACCATTTTTACCAATCATAAATTCCGATAACATTAACGGAACTCCTAAACTAACAACAAACAGTAAGTAAATTAATACAAAAAATCCTCCGCCATTTGTTCCTGCTTTGTATGAGAATCCCCATAAATTACCTAACCCTACAGCACTACCTGCCGTTGCGGCTATAATTCCAATTTTAGAACCGAACTTTTCATTTTCCATATATGTTGCCCCCTTTTTTTATCATATAAGTTATAATATGTATTTTTTATAATTTATATGATTAAATTTGTATGTTTATAAATATTACCACAGTCTTTGAAATTTTACAATATTATTTTAGATTTTTCTCCTTTAGATTTTCAAGTGTTTCATTTTTATGCATTATTTCGGGTTTTTATACTTATACTATTGAATTTTTAGTGTATTTTAGATCATATTTTACAAGTTATATTTTTTACTTTACAACAAAAAAAGAGTAATAAAATCTATATTAGATTTTATTACTCTTTTTTAAATTATTTTATTTAAACCAAGCTTAATTACATATTTTCAACTTAGTTGTTTTACACAATTTACTTCATTTCTTAAAAAATCATATTTTTTCATCGGAATATTTGTTCTAATTTTCAAAATTTGTTTTGGGTGTGGTGCTGTATCTACTTTATTTCCTTCTTCGTCAAACATTTCTTCAATAATTAATTTTGTAAATCCTCTAGATGAAGTGAAATGTTCTAATTCATCACCTACTACAAACTTATAACGTTGCTCTATTGTTGCCAACTTCGTTTCTTCGTCATAGTCTAACACCATTGCACAAAAATCATAGTTTCTTATATATGAATTACCATCATATACATGCGAATTTGATTTTGGTCTTCCTACTAAAAATCCTGTTGTGAAATCTCTATGGCTCGTCTTTCTTATTTCATCTACGTAATACTCTTTTTTGCTTTCATATAATTCTTTAGACTCTAAGTAATCCTCTATAGCTTCTTTATAAATTTTCACTACCGATCCAACGTAATACTCTGATTTACGTCTTCCTTCTATTTTAAAACTTTCTATTCCTGATTCCATTAATTCTGGTATATGCTGTATCGTACACAAATCTTTTGAATTATATATAAACGTACCTGTTTCATCTTCCACTACTGGCATATATTCATTAGGTCTATTTTTTTCTACTACGTTATATTCCCATCTACATACATTTGCACATACACCTTTATTAGCATCTCTATTTATCATATAGTTACTTAATAAACATCTGCCCGAATGTGCCATACATAACGCTCCATGAATAAATATTTCTATTTCTACATCATCTTTAACTTCATCTTTTATTTCTTTTACTTCTTTTATTGATAACTCTCTTGCTAAAATAACTCTTTTTGCCCCTTGACTTGCCCAAAATTTAACTCCAAATACATTTGTAACATTCGCTTGGGTGCTTATATGTATTTCCATGTCAGGTACTGCGTCCCTTGCTACTGAAAATACTCCTGGATCTCCTATTATCAATCCATCTACTCCCATCTTATATAACGACTTGAAATATTCTTTCATGCCTTTAAAATCTCTATTGTTTGCAAATATATTTGATGTTACAAATACTTTCACATCTCTACTATGGGCATATTCTATTCCTTCTATAAACTCTTCCTCTGTAAAGTTTTTTGATTTTGCACGTAATCCATACTTATTTCCACCTATATATATAGCTGTTGCACCGTATTCTATTGCTACTTTTAACTTTATTAAATTTCCTGCTGGTGCTAATAATTCTATTTTATTTTTCATTACTTTCTCCTGTTATAGTAACTTCACTTTCTTTTTTATAACTAATCAACAAACCATCACCTATTGGTACTAACGATGATTCTAAGCCTTCTGTATTACACATTTTATATAAAAACTCATTTAACCTTCTATGTATAGTTCTCTGTCTTCTCGGTATATCATCTATATGATTTGATATATTTCCATTTTGAAAAATATCATCTGCTATTAAAACACCATCTTTTTTTAATAACCTTAAACAATCATTTATTAATCTTATATATTGTCCTTTTCCACTGTCTAAAAATATAAAATCATACTTATCATCTAACGTAGGCAATATATCTCTCGCATCCCCTTCTAATAATTTTATTTTATCTTCTACTCCAAATTTTTTAAAATTATCTTTAGCTTGATTTATCATAACATCGAATCTATCAATTGTAGTTATTTCACTATCCCCATTTACCTTATTCATAAGTATTGACGAAAAACCAACAGCACATCCTATTTCTAATATTTTTTTAGGCTTATGAATTAATATTATCATTTCTAAGAACTTTGCCGTTTCTCTATCTATTATTGGTACTTCTGTTTTTAGACATTTTATTTGTAACTCACCTAATTTACCTTTACATATCGGTTGTGTTTTGTTTATATAATCAACAATTTCCTTTTTTACTATTTTACTATTTTTTTTATCTAGTTCCTCCATATTCTAAAACTCCTGTTCATACCTGATTTTTGCATTTAAAAAGTCTGTATAATCATTTGTAAAATAATGACTACCCACTATCTCATCCTCAACAACAAAATATAAATAATCTGTATCTTTTGGATTTAGTGCCGCTTCTATTGATGCTAGTCCCGAATTACTTATTGGCGCTGGTGGTAACCCTTTATTTTTATACGTGTTATATTCTGATTCTACTTCCAAGTCTTCTAAGCTTAATACCTCTTTCCTTACATCTAATACGTATAATACTGTTGAACACATTTGTAAACTTATATCTTGCCTTAACCTATTATAAATAACTGATGATGCTAACTCTCTTTCCTCTGGAACTCTTATCTCTTTTTCTATTATTGATGCTATCGTTAATACTTCACGTGTACTTAACTCTTTTTCCTTTGCCTTTATTTTTAAGTCTTCTGTATAGATTTCTGAAAATCTATTCAACATTCTATTTATTATAGATTCTGATGATGCACCTTCATAAAAATTATACGTATCTGGAAATAAAAATCCCTCTAAGTAATTAGTGCGTACCTCTTCTCCATCTAAAAACCATTTGTCAAACTTAGTACTGTTTACAATTTTTAAAAATTCTTCCTTACTATCAAACCCTTTACTTTCTAACACTTCTCCAATTTCTTTTAATGTTAACCCTTCTCTTATCGTTACAGTTATTACATTATTTCTATCATCTATATTTGATAATACTCTGTTTATTTCTTTGAAATCCATTTTATTACTTAAAAAATATGTACCTTTTTTTACTACATCCATATCGCCGTAAAATATTTTTGTATTTAATTTAAACAAAAAACTATTATCTATTATATTTTTCTCTTCTAACATTTGGACTACGTCACTAAATTCTTTATCTTTTTCTATTATAAAATCGCTTTCTATCTCCTCTTTTTCTCTAAACATATTGTCCGATATAGACAACGACGTTTCATAAACTTTTAATGTAATAAATACACCCGAAAATATTATGCCGAAAGTTATCATAACATTTATTACAATATTTATTGCTTCTAATTTTTGATTCTTCATATTTTGCCTCCTATTAAAAACATTATACATATTTATAAATAGTTATTCAATAAAATAAAACGGTAAATTACTTATAAAAGTAATTTACCGTTTTATTTATACTTTTTTATTTTACATTTTTTCTGGTCTGTATATCGAATATAACTGCCAATACTAATATCGATCCTTTTATTATATATTGATATGATATATTTACACCCATTAAGTTCATTCCATTTGTAAGTGCCGCCATAACTATTGCACCTAATACCGAATTGGTTACTTTACCTACTCCACCGCTTGCCGATACTCCTCCTACATATGCTCCTGCTATCGCATCTAATTCAAACATTGCTCCTGCCGTCGTTGATGCCGATTGTAATCTTGACGTATACAACATTCCTGATATTACTGCTAACATTCCCATTGACGAAAATACGATTAATGTTATTTTTTCAACACTAATACCACTTAATCTTGCTGCCTCTGGGTTTCCTCCTACTGCATATATATGTCTACCTAATGATGTCTTCATCATAATCGTATGATATATAAAAGTTATTATACCAACTGTCACTACTGTCCATGATATACCATTATATAAAGATAATTTATATGCTATATAAAACATTACACTTGATGTGAAAAATAATTTTAATATAAATAAATTACTACTTATAACTTCAAATTTATAGTTCATTTTTATTTTTCTAGTATTAATTTCACTTAGTATATAAATTATTATTAATACTAACCCCACTATAATCGCCGTAGTATTTTTTATTCCAAACGCATCTACTTCAAAAAAACTAGGTATAAAATCATTTCCTAATGCATTAAATACTCTGTTTTTCACTATTATTGATCCCTTTTTTTCCGTTGCCAATAACAATGCACCCCTAAATATCAACATACCTGCTAATGTCGCAACAAATGCTGGCACATGTAGTTTAGCTACTAAAAACCCATTAAATAATCCTATTATCATACCCATTACTAAAACTATTGGTATGGCTATAAATAATGATATTCCTTTTGCTAGTAATAATGCTATTACAGCACCCATAAATCCCGCTATATAACCTATCGACAAATCTATATGTCTTATAATTATAACTAATGTAACACCTATCGATAATACCGCTATATAACCTGTCTGGTTTAATAAGTTACTAAAGTTTCTAGCCGATAAAAACATGCCATTTGTCGTAGTCGTGAAAAAAATAAATATCGCAACTAATGCAATATACATTCCATATTCCCTTATGTTTTCTTTTAAAAGCTTTTTTAATTCTATCATTTTTTCTCCTTATTCTTTTACAGATAAACTTATTATGTTTTCTTCCGTTATATCCTCTGTTAATTCTCCCTTTAACTCACCTTCTGCTATTACATAAACTCTATCACTCATCCCTATTACTTCTAATAACTCCGATGATATCATTATTATACTCATTCCTTTTGCTACCAACTCATTCATTAAGCTATATATTTCAAACTTCGCACCTACATCAATCCCTCTCGTTGGCTCATCTAATATTAATATTTTAGGATCTGTATACAACCATTTAGCAAGGGATACTTTTTGTTGGTTACCTCCACTTAAGCTACCTGTTTTTTGCTCTATAGATCCTGTCTTTATCGTTAATGACTTTCTATAATATTCCGCTACTTCTACTTCTTTATTTTCATCTACTTTTCCATTTACTACTAGATCTTCTAAGTTTGCCAACGTAATATTAGTTTTAATATCTTGCCCTAACACTAATCCATTTCCTTTTCTATCTTCCGTTACATATGCTATTCCTTTTTTAATCGCATCTTTTGTATTTCTAAAATGTACTTCTTTATTGTCTATTTTAATCTTACCGCTCAATTTATATTTAGGTGTGTTCCCAAATATCGCTAATGCAAGTTCTGTTCTTCCCGCTCCCATTAATCCCGATATACCTACTATCTCACCTGTCTTAACGTTAAATGATATTTCTTTTAATATTTCTTTATTAGTCCCTTGTTCCTTTGCTGTTAAATTTTCAACCTCTAATGATATTTCACCAATATTTTTATTTTCTCTCGCTGGATATATATTATCAATTTGACGCCCTACCATATTTTTTATTATTTCATCTTCACTTATTTCATCACCTGTTAATGTACATATATTTTTACCATCTCTTATTACTGTAACGGTATCTGCTATAGCTGTAACCTCTTTTAATTTATGAGATATCATTATGCAAGTTACTCCCGTATTTTTTAACGTCTCTATCAATTTTAATAAATTTTTACTATCATCTTCATTTAACGCCGCTGTCGGCTCATCTAATATTAAAATATCTACTTTTTCTCTTAACGCCTTTGCTATTTCTACTAATTGTTGTTTACCAATTCCTAAGTTTTTAACTTTTTCTGCAACGTTAACTTTTAACCCAACTTCCTTTAATAGTTTTTCCGCTTCCATTATATGTTCATTAAAATCAACGAACATCCCCTTCTTTCTTTCTGCCCCTAAAAATATATTTTCGTATATGCTCATTTCGGGAACTAATGCAAGTTCTTGATATATTATTGCTATTCCCTTCTTTTTACTTTCGGCAATATTTTTAAAATTTTGTTTTTCACCCTTTAAAATTATATTACCACTATACCCCGAACTATATACACCACTAACAATTTTCATTAATGTAGATTTTCCAGCACCATTCTCACCACATAAAAAATGTATTTCTCCCTTTTTAATATTAATGTTAACATTATCTAATGCTTTAACACCTGGGAACTCTTTTGTTACATTTACAAGTTCTAAAATAATATTGTTTTTCATTTTTACTCCTTTCACTTTCATTGTAGTTATTAAAAAAACGAGAATAATTTTAAATTATTCTCGTTTTTTTAATAACCTAAGTTTTTATTACAGTCCTACTTCTTCTTCTGTGTAATATCCTGTATCTATTAAAATTTCTTCTACGCTATCTTTAGTAATTATTTGTACGTCTGTAGTTATAGACAGTACGTCTATAACACCATTGTTATATAACTTAGTAACGTTAACATCCTTACCACTTAGTATATCTACAGCTAAATTAATTGTGTCGTTTGCTAATATTCTTACATCTTTAAATACTGACATGGATTGCTTTCCTTGCATTATATATTGAATAGAAGGAAGTTCCGCATCTTGTCCCGTTATATGTAAGTTCGTTATTTCCGCATCTGCATTAAATACATCCGCTATAGAACGTGCTGTACCATCATTAGGTGCTAATATAAATACTTCACCCTTTTCATCTGTTTTTGCATTTGTTAAATGTGCTTCTGCTTTTTTCTTAGCTTCGTCAAAGTCCCAATTAGTTGTTACCTGACCAATTATTTGTGATTGCTCTTCTCTTGATAATTTTAATTTTTCTCGCAATTTTTTTGCTTCACTAGAATTAACTATTACAAATGTTCCATCCTCAATTTTAGGTTGTAATACATTCCAAGCTCCTTCGAAAAATAAAAATGCATTGTTATCACTAGCTGCTCCTGCATATAAATACAACGGTAACCCTGTTCTATCTCCTGCTTGTTCTATTAAATAGTTTCCTTGTGCTTCTCCAACTGATACACTGTCAAATGTTACATAGTAGTCTACCGCATCTGTATCTGTTACAAGTCTATCGTACGCTATTACTCTAATACCTGCCGCTTTAGCCTCTTCTACAGCTGCTGCTGCTACTGTTCCATCATGGGCTGTTATTATTATAATATCCGCTTCTTTAGTAATTAGGTTTTCAATATTTTGTTTTTCTATTGCTGAACTACCTTGGCTAAACATAATTTCTACTCTATAGTCTGTTTTACTTATTAATTCCTTGAACTTTTCTTCATCTTGTAACCATCTCGGCTCATCTTTTGTAGGTAAAATTATACCTATTAACTCTTTTTCGTTCTCACCTAAGTCTGTAGCTTTGTCGTCATTTGAACAGCTAGCTAAAAAAGTTAATGATAATACTGTAAGTAAACACATTCTTAATATTTTTTTCATATTTTCCTCCTAATTCAATTACTATATTTACCATGTTAGCTTATATTTTTTTTCAATTTTTGTCAAGTTTTTTCATGAAAGGTTGCACTATATACTTCTGCTTTATTTTATGTAAATATCATAATAAATTTTCTTACTACTTATAATAACTATACTCCCCTTTATTACTTTTATTTTATACTTTTTTAAATTTTTTTTTATTAAACGGACTTAATTATTTACTTCTACATATCTAATTTCAAATATAACCACATTTTTATTTTTCCTAGTAAATAATTTATCT
Organism: uncultured Clostridia bacterium; assembly: GCA_947313885.1. GTDB lineage: Bacteria > Bacillota > Clostridia > Lachnospirales > CAMZNU01 > CAMZNU01. Next base: position 14,332 of record CAMZNU010000015.1, read on the forward strand.
CATTAAATACTTTTAGAAACTTTTATTTCTTATTTACTTTTTAATTTTTGTTCTGCTTATTATCTGTAATATGTATAAAATCTTTCATTAGTTTTAAGTTTTCACCTACTATTTTGATATTCTTAACTTTAATATTTTTTCATTTGTTTAGCTACATCTTTATTTTTTATTGTATCTCTATCTTCCGTTAGTGGATTCCGTATTATTTTTACATCTATACCTTGCTTACGTTCTTTATATTTAACTTTCAAAATAATTTGTTTTTTTGTTGTCAAATACAACATTACCTACTTTTATTTGCTGTTACAAATTACATAATTTTAACGCTCTCCCTTTATATGTTATTTCTTCTTTTTATCTAGATAATTTTTTTATATTAATAAAATCCTATTTTTATTTTCATCCGTCTTTGTATAGATATAATCCTCTTTCATATCACACTTTTTAAACATATATTGACTTTGTTTCTCTTTTCTTGATTTCAATATGAAATAAATTCTTTGGTTATCTCTCTAATAATTTTTATTAATTTACATTTCTAACTGTTACTTGTCATCCTTTTTTATATTTTCTAATTACACATTCCTTCTTTTGGTATAAAAATAGCTACTATAGAATTTCATTTCCATAGTAGCTATTTTTATACTCCCGCTATTTATTTATTAACTAATTTATTTATAATGTACTCTTTTGCTAATATTTCATACTCATCATCTAATCTTTTTAATGTTATTTCTTTATTATATTTTTCTGCTAATGCATTTTTTATTATCCTATCTGCTAAAATTGGGTTTTTCGATAATCCTGAGCCATGTAAATATGTTCCTATTGTGTTTTTATATACAACACCTTCATACCCATCTTCCCCATTGTTTCCATATCCTACATTTGACACTACTTTTCCTAATGGTTCTACTTTATCTCCTAAATATGTCTTTCCAAAGTGGTTTTCAAACCCTACATATTTTACATTGTTTCTAGTGTCTTCTATTACTATATTACCTATGAATCTTTTTTTACCGCTTTTAGTATATAAGTCTAATATTTCTAATCCCTTTATTTTTTCACCACAAGATTTTTCATAATAGTTTCCTAATAACTGATATCCTCCGCATATAGCTAAAAACACTTTATTATTTTCTACATACGATTTTATTTTGTCTTTTTTTAATTCTAAATCTTCTGATACTATAGATTGCTCATAATCTTGACCACCACCAAAAAATACTATGTCATATTTCTCTTCCTCAAATTCATCATTTAATGATACATTTGTTATATTTACTTTTATTCCTCTTTTTTCACATCTATACTTTAAAATTAATACGTTTCCTAAATCTCCATACGTATTTAATAAATCAGGGTACAAATGGCATATATTAATTTCCAATTTTAACACTTCCTTCACTTTTAGTTTTATTTTAAAATTTATTCCCAATATGTCGTTATATATTTATTGTTGAATAAATATTTTCGTAATGATGTCATCGCCGTATACGTCGCTAATATATATACTTTTTCTTCTCTACATTTTTTAATTTTTTCTATTAATTCACTATTAGTACTAGCGAATATAAAATTTTTCCTGTTGAATCCTGCTATTTTTAACCTTACAGCCATGTCGTACTTTCTTTTTCCACCTATTAATACCGTTCTATCACTTACTATTTCTTCAAAGTCTACATCCCATATCCACGATATATCGCGACTATCAACATAATCATCATTTAATAACAATACTATAGCACTATTTTCATTTCTTTTTACTGTCATTAATGCTTCATTATATCCCGCTGGGTTTTTAACTAAAATAACCACAACATCTTTATTTCCTATTTTTATTGTTTCATGTCTTCCTTTAATTTCAACGTATCCCTCTAAATACTCCAATATTTTTTCTTTTTTAATTCCTAATTCTCTACATATTCCATATGCACAAAGCACATTGTAACTATTATACATACCCGTTAATGTTATATTTAATAATTCATTTTCGATTTTTATTGTCATTTCATTTTCTGTCATTTCTACAACTTCATTTATACTATATTTTATCATCGGTCTTTTATGTCCACATTTATCACAATAATAATCACCTAAATGATTATACGAAATAAATTTATAACTATATTCATTTTTACATATAGTGCAAAACTTACCCCCTATGTTCACTTTAGCTTTTGTATCATTTTTCATATCAAACCCAAAATAAATTTTCTCATTCTCTACATCCACATTTCCTAGCATAGGATCATCGCCATTTAATAATAATTTTATTTCTTTTTTGTTTATACCTTCTTCTATTATTTTTAATGTCGTGTATACTTCACCATATCTATCTAACTGATCCCTAAATAAATTTGTTACTACTATCATTTTTGGTGTTATATATTTAGTTACCAACCTTACATTAGCTTCATCTATTTCTATAACACCTATTCTCTTTTCATCTTTTTTTATTAATTTATAATTATATATTAACGTTGTTGCTATACCATTTAACATATTTGCACCTGAACCGTTTGTTACTACTACTATCCCGTCCATCTCTAATACTTTAGTTACTAGTGATGTTGTCGTAGTTTTACCATTAGTCCCCGTTATAAATACTATGTCCATATTTCTACATACGTACTTTAATATGTTTGGACTTATTTTTAACCCTATCATTCCTGGTAAACTCGTTCCTCTTTTCATGATATTTTTTGTTATTATAGCAACTACTTTTGTTACACCTATAGCTATAATATTTCTTACATTTTCCATTTAGCACCTCTTTTCTATTGATTATATTGTAACCTATTCCCACTCTACTTAATCACTTCATAACACTTTAAAACCCATATACATTTATTTAACTTTTTATTATAATCTATATTAGCATATTTTTATTTTTTTGTTACCCTATAGCTATAATATTTCTTACATTTTCCATTTAGCACCTCTTTTTCCATCGATTACATTGTAACCTATTCCCACTCTACTTAATCACTTCTTAACACTTTAAAACCATATACATTTATTAACTTTTTATTATAATCTATATTAGCATATTTTTATTTTTTTATCACCATTAAAATATAATTTTTTCTTTTACATCTTATTCTACTATTTTTTATATTGCTTATTATATTTTAACTTGCTATACTTTTGTGACGTTCATAAATTAAAAGTTACGAGGTATATTATGTTTACAAACTTAAAAAATAAATTTATTGGTGATAAAGCATTTTACTCATCTGTCTTTTTTATAGCACTACCTATAGCTATGCAAGCATCTTTAACTGCTATAGCTCAATTAGTTGATAATGTAATGGTTGGGCGTTTAGGTGGTGACATCGTTGCCGCTGTCGGTGCTGCTAATCAACTTTTTTTTATCGTTATGGTAACCTTTTTGGGAATAGCGGGCGGTGGGCAAATATTCATTTCACAATATAAAGGCGCGAAAGATGACTTAGGCATAAAATCATCTTTTCACAGTATGTTGATTTTATTATTTATTTTTTCATTGTTCACTTATTCAATTGTAAACATTTTTTCAACACAGCTTCTAAGTTTTTTTACAACTGATCCCGAAGTTCTTAAAATAAGTAAGCATTATTTACGTGTTACTTCTATTACATACATTTTTTTTGGAATTACAACAGCATATTCTACAGGTTACCGTGGTATCGGTAAATCTAATATACCTATGTTCGTTAGTTTTACTACCGTTATAACTAACAGCATTCTAAATTTTTTATTCATCTTTGGTTTTGATTTTGGATTCATTTCTTTAGAGCCTCAAGGATATATTGGTGCTGGATACGCAACCCTAATAGCTAGAATATTGGAAAGTGCGATAATTGTTATTGTTTCTTTTATTGTTCATTCAAATATTAGAACAACTTTTTTTGACTTGTTTAGATTAAAATTTTTATACCTTAAAGCTATTACAAAAAAAGCTTTCCCTCTTACTATAAATGAATTTTTTTGGTCATTAGGTCAAACAACTTTATTTATACTTTATTCACAGCAAATTCCCGAAAACGTAGCTAGCTTTACAATAGCTTTTACTTTCATTAATATGTTCTTTGTTCTTATGACATCTACATCTACTGCCGTATCGATTATTCTTGGCAATAACTTAGGTTGTAATGAAATTGAACTCGCAAAATCAAACAGTTATAAACTTTTAGGTTTTTCATTTTTTGTAAGTGTAGGTTCCGTATTTTTTATATACGCATCAACTGGTTTAATTCCTATTTTATATAATGTAGATGATACTATCATTCACGCAACAAAAAATATTATGACTTTAATGGCTATTTTCTTTCCTATATATTTTTTAACAGCTACTTGTTTTTATATTTTACGTGCTGGTGGTGATATCCGTTCTGTATTATTAATGGATACTACTTTTTCATGGACTATTATAATACCAATTTGTTTTGTTCTAAGATCAGTTTTAGGCGTTGACCTACTTATATCTTTTGGTATTATACAAGCTTTGGAGTTTGGTAAACTACTCCTTGGCTTTAAATTTATATCAACAAACCGATGGGCGAAAAATTTAACATAAATTAAAAAACCATCGTATTATACTGTAACCTATGACCTAGACACATAAAAAAAATGTGCCAAGTTGTAGGTTTTTTGTATTCTAAAATCTCAAGTATCAATGTGGTAAAAAGATGACCTCTCTACGATAAGAAGTCATCTTTTGCTATTGTAATGTTCAAATGCTTTTTCTAGTGACTTGCATAGTTATATCTCAAATTTTTCTATTTGCTTTTTTACTGGCATTGACTTTGATATATCATGTTGCTAACATTGATTATATATTTTATAGGAGGTTCTTTTATGGTATTAAAATTTAAAAATACATTTATTCCTAACAATGTTTTCTTAAAAGAAATTATTGTTATTTCTTTACCCATTACTTTACAAATGCTCTTATCTAATCTCGGTAATTTAGTTGATAATATTATGGTTGGTTCACTAGGAACAGATGTCGTCGCTGCCCTCGGCTCTGCTAATCAAATATTTTTTATTACTATGCTAATTTTTTTCGGCATTAGCGGTGGTGGACAAATTTTTATTTCACAATACAAAGGTGCTAAAAATGATGAAGGTATTATGTCGTCTTTTCAAAGTATGCTTATTATTCATTTCTCTTTTTCAATAATTATTTATATATTAGTAAATTTGTTTTCTTATAAATTAATTGGTTTCTTTAGTAGTGATTCTACAGTTGTTGATATGGGTGTTAAATACTTAAAAATTACATCTATCGCATACATATTACTAGCTATTAATATTTCTTTTTCTACTGGCTTTCGTGCCATTGGAAAAACTAAAATACCCATGTTTATAAGTTTCTCTACTGTCATAACTAATACTATTTTAAATTATTTATTTATTTTCGGTTTCGACTTTGGTTTCATTTCCTTATCTCCACAAGGGTATGTAGGTGCTGGTTATGCTACTTTAATTTCTAGATCATTAGAAGTTTGTATTACAATTATCGTATCTACTGTATTAAACACAAATATTAAAATAAATTTACATAGTTTACTTTCCCTTAAATTAAAATATTTTAAACAAGTAGCTAAAAAATCTGCCCCTTTAACTATTAATGAATTTTTTTGGTCGTCTGGTCAAACTACATTACTTATAATTTATTCTCAACGTATCGCGGATAATGTAGCATCTCTTTCTATATCTGGTGTATTTTCAAATTTCTTTTTTGTTTTAATATCATCTATCGCTACTGCTGTGTCTATTATCGTTGGAAATAGTTTAGGTGAAAATAAAATTGATACAGCTAAAGAAAAAGCTTTTAAACTTATAGGTTTTTCTTTTTTCATAAGTATTATTGTATCTATTATGTTACATTCAACTATATTTTTAATACCTATTCTTTTTAAAGTAGATGCTAATGTTATTGTTAATGCCCAAAACCTATTAACTTTAATCGCTTATGCATCTCCCCTATATTTTTTAAATGCTACTTGTTTCTTTATTTTACGTGCTGGTGGTGATACTAAATCTGTATTACTTATGGATACTGTTTATTCATGGACTATAGTATTACCAACTGCATTTTTATTACGTAGCATCTTAAAATTATCTTTAATCCAATCTTTTGCTCTAGTTCAATTACTTGAATTAATTAAATTAGTTATTTGTTTTAAATTTATTTTAAGCTACCGATGGGCGAAAAATTTAACCACATAATAAAAATATTAACTAAAAAAATATCTGTATTAAAATCTATTTTCTTTACAGATATTTTTTTTAAAAAAGTGTTGACAATATAAAACGTATATGATATTATATTTATTGTAAGTGAGGTTCTAAAATGTGCGGGTGTGGTTTAGTGGTAAAACTCCAGCCTTCCAAGCTGGTTATGCGGGTTCGATTCCCGCCACCCGCTTACAATAAAAAAAAACAAAGACAATTAATTGTCTTTGTTTTTTTTTATGCTATTTAATTCTTTTTTATCTCTGTACGTCAAAGTTGTCATTATAAAATAATTCCTTTACATCTTTTTCATTAGCTAATGTAACATCACCTTTTGTGCTTTTTTATTTTTAATGTCTTTTAGTTATTCATTTTTATTTTTTTATGAATATATATTTTTCATACGGAAATCGATTTATTTTTATTCGTTCATTTTTTTCTTAAACGCAACTTATATAATAAATATGTCTTTTCATTTTAAAGTGATTTCAATATTCTGTTGCTTGTTTAAATAAAAAACACCTTATGTATAAATTTTCATCTATCATAGGGTGTTTTTTTTTACTACTTCTATATGACTTGTTTTTACCGCCTTTACTTATAAGTCTGTTTTTCTAACTACTATATTATTAATTTGTGCTACATCTTGATTTGTTATTTTCTTTATCTACTACTACATCTACTTTGTATCATCTAATCTTATATATACATCTCCGAAACCTTTAATGTTTTATTATTGTTTCTATCGTTGCTTCTTTTTCAATTTTACTTTAAATTCCTAACTTTCTAACTGAAACTTTGTTATTTCTGCTGAACTTAATTTATCATTGTTTATTAATTCTAATAAAAATTTTCTTAACATTAATCTTGATTGCTCATATTGACTTAGTTTTAGTAAATTAATTTCTACTATTTATACGGCTACTAATTCCCTCCCGTTATTTCTCTACTTCCATTTTTTCTAACTTTATATCCATCTTAATGTCGTCAATACTCATGCTTATTTATCACCTTCAATATATTTTGTTATTTATTATTTCTATACGGACTTATTTTAACAGCTGTTGCTGGTAATTTTGTTTTCCTCATTACTATATCCCTAATTTGTTCTGCATCTTTATCTGATAAATTTTCCTTGTCTACTACCACATCAACTGTTGTACCCTCTATCCTTACATACACATTTCTAAATCCTTTTGACTTTATTGCAAATTCTGTTGCTGTCTCTTTTTCCGTTTTATCTTGTATTTCTGATATTCTATCTGTAAACTCCGTTTTTTCGGCTAAACTTAATTTATCATTATTTGTTATTTTTAATAAAAGTTCCCTTTGTTTTGATCTCGACTGCTCACGATTTAATTTAGCTTCTGTAAAATAATTTTTATTTATTTGTGCATTTACCAATATCGCTTCCCCTTCCTCCTTACTTTCATCTACTGTCAACGGTAGGTTTTCTAATGTTATATTCACATCACCTATTGTAGTTATTTCAACTACATCATCATTTAGTTCTATATAATCTAAATAACTTACTATTGCTATTAATAGTACTGTCGCACTTAATATCAATTGGCTTTTCCCTGAATTAAATTTTTTCTTCATTATATGATATCCCCCCTATTTCATTTCTATGCTTAATTTTTATTTGTTAGCATCTTTTAAAGTATTTTTAATGTTGTCAATTCATATTTATCTCCTATAATTTAATCTATTACTATCTTATACATGAAAAAATTTTTAATATTATCGATACACCTTCACCCTTCTTGAAATGATCCACTCCCATATTTAGGTGTTCTATAAATCTCCAATCCTTAAAACTACTTATGTTTTCTTAATTCTATCTACTCTTATATAAAACACCCTATGTATATATTTGATGTTTATACATAGGGTGTTTTATTATTTACTATTTGTATACGGACTTATTTTAACCGCCGTTACTGGTAAATTTGTTTTTCTAGTTACTATGTCATTAATTTGTGCTATGTCTTGAGCCGTTAATTTTTCCTTATCTACTACTACATCAACTGTTGTATCATCAATTCTGACATATGCCTCTCCAAACCCTTTTGATTTTATTATAGATTCTGCCGCTGTTTCTTTTTCAATTTTACTTTGCATTTCTAACATTCTATCTGAAAACTTTGCTCTCTCTGCTGAACTTAATTTATCATTATTTATTAATTCTAATAAAAGTTCTCTTTGCATTGATCTTGATTGTTCACGGTTTAGTTTGGTTTCTGTAAAATAATTTCTACTTATCTGCGCATTTACTAGTATCGCTTCCCCTATCTCTGTGCTTTCATCTGTTAATGGTAGTTTTTCTAATGTTATATTAGTATCCCCTATTGTACTTATTTCAACTATCCCATTATCTCCTATTGTCGGTAATTCTGTAAATTTAGTTGTTTCATCCCTTACTATTGACGTAACTTCCCCATTGTCTGATAGCACTATTGGATTTAGCTCATTATTTGAATCTATATAATTTAAATAACCAGCTACTGCGATCATCAACACTAACACACTTAATACAACTTGATTTTTACCTAAGTTAAATTTTCTTTTCATTCTATGATATCCCCCTATTTCATCTTCAATACTTGAATTTTATGTACTGGCACATTTAAAAGTGATTCTGCTACCCTTGTAAAAGCTTCTACTATATTTATATCTCCTCCTCCTTCTGCTATTATCGCTACTCCCTCTATTTGAGGTTTTAATTCCTTTAGCACAACTGGTGCGTTTTTATTAGCTGTATTTGGCGAAAATAACGTTTCCGTTTTTTCCTTTTCTTCCCTTATCTCCCTTAAACCATTTTCACCGTCTTTTTCAATAGTCTCCTTGTAGTTAAAGTCAATATCTTTTGCTAATATCAATTCACCTTCATTTACTAAAGTTATCATTACTTTTACTTTTCCCGCACCTTTTACAGTACTTAACAATACTTCTAACTTTTTTTCTAAATTAGATGTATAACTCTCTACATTTGCAGGTCTAGGTTTTTCAACTTCTTGAATTATTTCATTTTTATTAAAATCTATCCCGCTAACTATTAAAATAATGACTCCTAACAAAAAAGCAATATAAACGTTATATTTACTTTTACTGTTCTTATTAAATAGCGTCCTTAGTTCATCCATTCATTTCCTCCTCTTGTATATATATATATATATTGTCTACGGACAAATTATATACCTCGCTTAATAATTTTTTAATCTCTAAACTTTCACTATTTTCGACATTTTTTTCATCTATCTCTATCACTATTTTTTTTATAGCCTTTATTTTTTTACTATCCTCTTTTTTTAATTCTAATTTAATGTACTTAACTTTTATATCCTTCGCTTCCTCTACTTCTATTTCACACTCTACTACTTTGTACTCACTTTCATTTTCTACTATTTGTTCAATTTCCCTTTTTTTACTTTCTATGTTTCCACTTAACAATAATTTACTTTGTTGTTCTTCTATATAATTACTATCTATTGATTTCTCATTTTCTTTTATATACTCCTCATAACCCATATTAATATTTAAGCTTATATTCCTATCCCCTCCCATTATGAAAAATAATGGTTGCATTACCAAAAACATTAATATTAACCCTAAAAATATTCTTATGAACTTTGCATATTTGTCACTAGGCATTATTATTTCCACTAAGCTTGTAAACACTACATAAAATACTATTACTCTTACATATTCTTTTATATACTCCATACTTACCCCTCGCCTGTCTCTTTAATATAAAAGATTATTCTTTTATATATTCCATACTTACCCCTCGCCTGTCTCTTTAATATAAAAGATTATTCTTTTATATACTCCATACTTACCCCTCGCCTGTCTCTTTAATATAAAAGATTATTCTTTTATATACTCCATACTTACTACCTCATATCTATACGCTCAATATTAATATAAACGACATTACCATCATTAATAGTGTCGATGTTAGCACACTTAATAAAAATCCTATATATATTTGTATCGTTTTAAATGCTTTGTAAATTCTACCATCACATATAGGCTCTATTACTACACCTGCATATGTGTAAACTATCATTACACTAAATATATTTACTACATAATAAAATGATATTATTAACGCACCTATTATCAATGCTACTGTTAACCCACTTTTAAACGCATCTGAAAAATACATAACTGTTTCTAATCCCGTTGATATTGTAGTGCCAATTACAGGTACTACATTTAATGTTGATTGTAATACCTTTTTAACTAATCCATCACTTATAGGAGTACTCATCTTAAATAATGACAGCACGCCTATAAAAATTATTACTATATATTTTATCCCTTCTTTTATAATTTTTCTTGATATATCTATTAATCCACCTAATACCTCTCTTTTAGTTAAATTATTAAATATTTCTACTATAAACATTAAATATATAAACGGTAATATTATATTTTTAAATATTGTAATCATTATATAAGATACCGTTAACAATAACGGTTGTGCTAACAACGCTGAATTTGGATTACCACTTATAAACAAACTACTTATTATTATAGGTATCGTATTTAACATAAAATTATTTGCCTCTATTAAAAGATCTAACGTGTACGAATAAACTAACTCAAATGATGTTATCAATAAAGTTATTATTGATATATACATTATATAAAACGTTAATTCTCCTACTCCTTTTGTTTTTAATGAATCTGTTAATACTTTTATAAACGCACTCCCTAGTCCTACTAATATTATATTTCTTACTATTTCTAAATGTAGTTTCATTTCGCTAAATATAATATATACTATCGTATTAATAATTTCTTTTATTGTAAATGTAGTTCTACCCGTTAAAACACCTGTTATTATTTCTTTTGTAGAAATACTACTACCATAACTTTTATTTATTATCCCATCTATATCATCATAATTATATATGTCAACTTGCTCGCTTATAAGTGTCGATAATTTATCAACTTCGGCACTTTTTATTTCTACCCTTACATTTATTACAAAAATTATTACTAATATTAATATTACTTTTCTTATGTATATCATAGACACCTTCTTTATCATAATACCGTTAGTATTAAATCAACCAACCTTAATATTATAGGTGATGCTATCACCAAAATTAAAACTTTACCCCCTAATTCTATTTTATTCGCTATACCATTTTCCCCCGCATCACTACATATTACACTCGCAAACTCCGTTATATACGCTATGCCTATTATTTTAAAAATTATTGAAAAAAATATTTTTTCATCTCCTAAATACTTCGTTAATTCACCATATAAATCTCCTAAATACAATATACTAGGTAATAAATACCCTAATATTAATACACTTGCCATTAAACCTATTAACATAGATATTTCCGGCATTCTTTTTTTTACCAGTAATGATAATACCGTACTAATTAACCCTATACTTATTATTTGAAATATATCCATATTATGTCCTATAACTCGAAAAGTTGTTTCAACATTATAAATAAATCACTTATATATCCTACTACCCAAAATAAAACTAATACCAATCCTGCTAATGTTAACAACATCGCTTGTTCATCACGTCCAGCTTTTACTAAAACTTGGTTTACTACTGATATTAATATACCTACTCCTGCTATTTGGAAAATTATATCTATCGTCATCTTATCCTCCTCGTTACTGTTAAACTAAAATTATAATTATTAATAGTCCGCATAATATACTTATCGTTTTATATAATTTAACTTTCTTAAAACTCGTGTTACTTAACTCTTTAATTTCCACTTCTATAAACTTAATTAACATAATTATATTTTTTAATTGTAGTTCCATATCATTACTACTTAACATTTGACCAAATCTTTTAATTTCATCTAGTTCAAATGGTGTAAAATACATCTCCTCTTTATATTTTTCAACTACATCTTCCCATATTTTATATGTCTCGCCGTAAATGTTTTCCTCTAACTCCTCACTAAATTCATAAAATATTTTCTTTACTGGCATCTCCATATTTTCACTTATTTTTTTACATGCAACACTTATTAACTCATTGCTATATTTAATTTCACTTTCTAACAACAATAATCCCTTTTTTAATTCTTTATAGTCTTTTAACTTATATACTTCTTTACTTCCTATATAACTGCCATACATAAACATAGGTATTATTATACATATACTCCCCACTATCAATATCATTTTACTCACCCCACATTTTTTTTAAGTTTTTATCATATACCCCTTCAACTTGTCCAACTTTTCTTGCATTTGTTAATACTATGTACTTATCAAACGTTTTATTACTTATTAACTCTTTCATTATTTTTTTATTTTTTACATCGTCTATGTTTTTACTATGCACCGTTGCTAAAATTTTTACCCCAGCATTTAATAACATGTTTATACTTTTTATATCTTCCTCACTCCCTATCTCATCCACAGCTATCACATTTGGTGACATAGATCTTAGCAACATCATCATTCCTAAGCTTTTTGGACAATTTTCTAATACATCTGTCCTACTTCCTAAATCAATTTGCATCTCCCCATTATGTGACGCACTTATTTCACTTCTTTCATCTACTACCCCAACTGTTACACCCCGATTACTTATGTTTTTTATTAGATCTCTTAACAATGTAGTTTTTCCACACCCAGGCGACGATATTATTAATGTATGTCCCATTTCTTTTGAAAAAATATAGGGCATCACTTTATTGCTACACCCTTTAACCTCACGACTTATTCTAATATTCATACTCATTATTTCTTTTATACCTTTTATTTTCCCATTTTCGATTATAACTTTTCCCGTGATACCAACTCTATGACCACCCGCTAATGTTAAAAAACCTTTTTTTATATCTTCTTCTACAGCATAATATGACCTTTTAGTCATAATATCTAAAGTTTGGTTTATATCTTTTTTTGTACACGAATATCCATCTTTTATATTAGTTGTTAACCCTTTATCTGTTATGTAATATTCATTTTTACCTTTTTTTATTATTAATGCCTTTCCTACTCTTATCCTTATTTCTTCTAAATCTTTAAACCAATCACTACTTTTAATTAATTTATTTTTAATTTGCAAACTTACGTTATTTATTATGACATTTTCCATATCCTTCTCCTTTTACTTTTCTCATTAGTGTTTATAAATATATATGATGTAGATTACTTTTTTATTCTTTTAGACTTCCATTATTTTATAGGTTTTTCCTTCATAATATTCCATATAAGTTATCTTTCTTCACATAATCAACCTACTCGCATACAATGTTTTATATAAATAATTTGTTATAGGAGGGATTTTATGGGCGAGTTTAATATTACTGGCGGTCACAAATTACATGGCGAACTTAAAATTCTAGGTGCTAAAAATTCAATTTTACCTATTCTTGCAGGTACTATTTTAAATAAAGGTGAATCTATTATTAGCAATGTACCTAGACTTTCTGATACTTTTATTGCTTTAGAAATTTTAGAACATCTAGATTGTACCTATACTTTTGAAAAAGATATTTTAATTATTAATAGTTCTAATGTATCTAATAATGTTATACCTATAGATCTTGTTCAAAAAATGCGCTCATCTATTATTTTTTTAGGTTCTTTAATTAGCTTATTTGGTTACTGTAAAATTTGCTATCCTGGTGGTTGCAAGCTTGGTAAACGTCCTATTGATCTCCATCTTGATAATCTGAAAAAATTAGGTGTTACTATTTTAGAAGTTGATGATATTTTAATTTGTACTGCTAATAAAATTATAGGTGCAGATCTTAACTTAACATTCCCGAGTGTGGGAGCAACAGAAAATTTAATACTTGCTTCTGTTTTTTGCTTAGGTGAAACTAATATTATTAATCCCGCTAAAGAACCTGAAATTATCGATCTTGTCCATTTTTTAAATTCTATGGGCTGTAATATACAAGGCGTTGGTACTAATTGCATCACTATAAAAGGAGTTTCTTCTTTATATAACTGTGAACATAAAGTTGTTTCTGATAGAATCGTTGCTGGTACTTATTTAGTCGCCGCGGCTATAACTGATGGTTCTATTTTATTAGATAATGTTAACATCTCTTATTTACAATCTACTTTAGATGTTCTAAACCAACTTGGTTATTATATTAGATCCTATGAAAAAGACAATAAAGTTTTTATAACTACTCAAAATAAAAAACTTTCTCTCCCCTTATTAGAAACTAAACCATATCCTGGATTCCCAACAGATATGCAATCTCAATTTATGGCACTTCTATGTGTATCTAATGGTGTTTCTACTATTAAAGAAACTCTTTTTGAATCTAGAAATATGAATGTTAGTGAACTTAATAAGCTTGGTGCTAATATAATTATTGGCGAAAACCAAACTTCTATAATTACAGGTGTTAATAATCTAGTTGGTAATACTGTATATGCTAAAGACTTACGTGGTGGAGCTAGTTTAATTATTGCCGGGCTTGTAGCATCTGGCGTCACTACTGTGAAAAATTCTGAACACATTGAACGTGGATATGAAGATATCACGCGAGATTTAACCATTTTAAATGGAAATATTACGTATTCTAATTAATTTTTTTTACAAAAAAAAGTAAAGTTCATAATGAACTTTACTTTTTATTTTGAAAACCCACACTTTTTACACAATTCTTCTTCTAAAATATTATTCTCGAATCCTTTTTTTATTTTTAAACTTCTATTTGAATTTATAACGTCTCCTAAATCATCTTTAAAAATATTTCCTAATAAAATATCACCGTTATGATCTAAACAGCATGGTACTATATCACCATTTGCTAATATTCCTATTTGTTGTCGTAGTCCATAGCAAGTCCCTTTTTTACGCAATATTTCATTTTTTAAATTAGGCCATATAAATTCATACCCTTTACTTAAATATAAATTTTTTAATAACTTTACACCTTTATCTTTTTCCACTTCATCATATTTTTTTAAATCTACATTAAATTTATTTTTAATGCTATTTAAAATATATTGATTATTATCTGTATTGTTACCATTAAAATTATAATTCCATAATCTTAATTCAAATATTATTTCACTTTTTTCTAATGCTACAGCCACTAACTCTAAAATATCCCTCACATATTTTTTAAAGTAAATATTTTTAAAATTTTCACTACTTTGCAATGATATGCTAATTTGTCTAATATTTTTATTTTCTAATACTTCCTTTTCATATTTTTTAAGTAGTGTCCCATTTGTCGTCAAATTTATTTTAAAATTATATTTTTCTATTAATTTTAATATTTCTACAATGTTTTTATGGTACAAAGGTTCACCTTTAATATGCAAAAATATATAATCTGTATATTTACATATTTTTTTTAAAATTATATCTATTTCTTTTATATCCATTGATTTTTGTTTTCTATTTCCAATTGCACAAAAACTACAATTCAAATTGCATTCATTAGTTATTTCTATATATACACGTTTAAAAATTTTTTTTGTTTTAATTTTCTTATCCTTCTTATTAGTCTCTATATTTTTCCATCGTTTCTTTTATTTTCGGTAATACTTCCATAAATGCATCTACTACTACAGGATCAAAATGTTCCCCTTTCTCACGCTCTATTAAACTTATAGCCTCTTCTATTGGCCATATAGCTTTATATACTCGTTTAGACGTTAGTGCATCAAAAACATCGCATAATGCCACTATTTTTGCATTTATATCTATTTCATCTTTCTTTAAACCTTTTGGATATCCTTTGCCATTATATTTTTCGTGGTGTTGATATGCTATCTTAGCACCTTCCTTTAGTAGCTGTTTATTACTTCTCATCAACATTTTGTAGCCTTCTTCTGAATGTCTTTTCATTATTTCAAATTCGTCTTCTGTAAGAGACCCTCTTTTTTGCAATATCATATCTGGTGTTGATAATTTACCTATATCATGTAATGCTGATGCTTGCGTTAATATTTCTAACTTCTCTTCATTTAATCCTATCTGCATGCCTACTAACCTTGCAAATTCTGACACTCTTTTTACATGGCTACCTGTTTCTAAAGATCTTTTTTCACATAACTCTGTTAATAAAATTATTATCTCTTTTTGTGTTTGCTTAAGCTCTTCTGATAATAGTAATGTTTCTAAATTATTTGCACAATATGCACTTATTACTTTTAATAAGACTATGTCCTCTTTTGTAAACCCATCATCGGATACTATCTTATTTATACCTTCTATTATACCTATAACTTCGCCTTTTCTGTTTATTATAGGTTCTGCTATTAATTCTTTGGTCTCTACTTTTATCATTTTATCTATGCTTTTTGTAAATTTATTTTCTTTATCTGGATTACCTGTTGCCAATCCAACTTTTAACTTAACACACTTCCCTAATAAACTATTGGCTATATCCAATTCAACTATTTCTAATCTTCTCTTCATTTGAGTATAAATAATGTTTTTTTCGTAATCTATGCTCCATATTATACACTTCTCCATTCCTATAATATCCCTGCCGAAATCTTCAATATAAGCTAAAGATTGTTCTACACTGTTTGCACATCCTATTTTTTCTATATACTCAAACATCATTTTTAATTTTTCTATTTCGGTTAATTCTATAAATTTTTTAGACATACCTCACTCCTTTCTTATCCTTTTCTATTTCATTATATCATATATTTAATAATAAAAAAAAGACTATTTAAAATAGTCTTTTTTTTATTATTAATTTAGAGCTTTACTTAAAACGTCTATATGTTCATTTATTGTTATTGTAACTCCACTTATTGCATCAGTTTTCCCTGTCTCTTCATCATATTCTACATTAATATTTTGTGTTTTTATAATATGTTGACCTAAAAGTTCCATTTGCTCTATCCATGTTTTAGTTGATCCTGCAACTGTCATGTCATAATCGCCCTCTTTGACAGCCTCACTTTTTAATCTTCCAAATTCATCGACACCTTCAAAAGATATTTCTATAATTTTTCCGTCTTCATCAACTACAACTTCTACAAGATCTTTAAATCCATTATACATATTATACTCGTCACTTTCTGCTGTATAAGTTCCAGCTGTTAAACCATCTTTTTTTGTTTCTTCTTTTTTTGTTTCTTCTTTACTTCCGCAAGATGCTAACATAGTTAGTAATATTGCACTTAATGCCAATTTAGATAATTTTTTCATTGTTACCCTCCATAATCTTTTCTAAAGTATATTTATATGTTATTATATTATCTATTTTTTGTCAATGTTTTTATAACATATTATTTATTTTAATTCAATATACTTATTAAAAGTTTTGGAGGCTATAAATATGTATAATAATTTAATTAAATTTAATAACGGCTCTTTAATTTCTATTTATTTTGAACATGGCTCTTTATTTGAATGTTCTTACCTTTCTAATAAATGGGAAACACCTAAAAAGATTTTGGGAAATATTTTAGAGAACTTTTCTGTTTTTGTAAATACAAATAATACTATTTTTATTTTTTGTCAAAATAATTTAGGCGATGTACTTCTTCTTTCTAATTCATCAGGACTTTGGGTATCTAACACTATGCTTCTGCATCCTAAAAAAGAGAAAGTGATCCCTATCACTTTTTTTAAAGTTCCTTCTAATGACAATTTTTCTGTCCTTTATTGTTTGCCTTTTGAAAATAGCTATAAAATTATGAAGCAAGGTATTTCTAAAAATGGAACTTGGTCTAAACCTATTTTTATTGATTACTGCACACCTCTCAAATATCAACATTTACATATTGTTAATATTTCTAAAAACCATAACTTGCTTTGTTATAAAATAAAAACTAATTTAACTTCTATTGGCTACAGAGAATTTAATAACAATAAATTTGGTAATTTTTTATCTTTTTTAGATACTCCTTTTACTATTGTAGATACCTCTTTTTTATTAGCTAACAATACTTTACACAACCTCTCTATCACATCTAGTAACTTGTCTACCCAATTAACCTATAGACAAAAACATGGTGGCTCATTTTCTAACCCTCTAGTGTTATTTGAAGGTAAATCTTTCAATAAATGTTCATTATTTATTATTAACGATACTATTTACTGTTCCTTTGTTTTTTTAGATCATATTTACTTTTTCACATCTACTGATAATGGGTTAACTTTTTCACAAATTAATAAACATCCTCACCATTTTTCAAACATAACTAAAATTAATTTCATCAATGAATATTCTAATGATACTTTTGTATCAAATGAACTTTATTCTGATTTTTATAATCCTTCTAATATATACTTTATTACCGATCTATATCCTGATTTTTTTAAACATAACTTAATAGACATTGCTTCTATCGTTAATGATAGTAAACTTTCTACGATAAATAACTTGAAATTAGAAAATAAAAAACTTTTATCTGAAATAAAGGCTATGAAAAAAAATAAAAATAATAAATAATATCGTTCATTTCTTTTCTAATTTTATATTCACCTTTTGCTCACTAACTACTTTTCCTAACAAAAAATTCTCTTCCATTTAAATTTATATTTAACTATTAATATGCATATTGACTGCAAACTAAAAAATGACCACTTTTAATAAGTAGTCATTTTTTAGTTTGCTTTTATTTCTATATTTAGTATTTATCATTGTCGCTTGTTTGTATCTCTTTTTTTTCATCAATTTCTTTTACTTTCTCCACTCTACTTAATGAAACTTCTAAAGCTATTCTCTCAATAACTTCATCATCACCTTTCTTCTTTTGATATGTTCGGCTTTGTAATCTACCTACAACCTTTAACCCACTTCCTAATTCTAACATGCTTGTGTATTTTGCATATCTTCCCCACGATATACACGGTATGTAATCTGATTTATTGTATGATCTGTTTACTGCTATTAATAAATCACATATTTCTCTTCCAAATGGCGTAGTTCTATAAATAGGTTTTTTACAAATAAACCCATTGAGTTTTATTTGCTGATAATCTTTACTCGTACTTGTCGATAATTCTATCTTAAATACAAATATTGATAGCAATAATTTATTTTTTTTTTCGACTTCATCGCGTTTATTAAATGATCTTAGTTGACCCTCTACTTTTATTCGACTACCTACTTTTATTTCACCTATATCTATTAATCTTTCTGATACTATAACTGGTAAAACATCAACTTGTTCACTTAATCTTTGTACTTCCATTTTAAAAGCATAAAAATTTTCCCCGTATATACCATGACTATATGTACATTCTGTAGCTACTTTCCCTAATAATTTTATTTCATTATTTGTTTCTCTAATATTATTATCCATAGTATTCTCCTATTCTCAAAATAACCTTTATTCTTTTAAAAGTATATTCTGAATTTGAAAATTTAGAACAATTATATTAGTATTTTTTTACCTGTTATTAATGCTATGCCTACCAATAATAATATCTCTCCTAATTTTTTATCAAAAGATTTAACTAATAGTTCTTGTTGCACAACTTTTACACCTTTTATATTTTTAAAACCTCTTTGGAGAGATATTAAATATTCACCCTTTTCTTTGTTTATGCTAGAATATGTTAACGTTGATTTATCGTTTAGTCCATACGTTATAATATGCTCTACATTGTCTACTAGCCCATGCTTGCATTTATAAAGATCACTATTTATGAGCATATATTTACAACCTATTTTTGTTTTTTTATACTCTTTTTTACAATTTACTATTACTAAGTCATAGTTAACTTTCTCTATTTTATTTACATCATAACGTTCGACTTCTTCAAATATCTCATTCAATAATTTGTAAACTTTTTCTTCTTCATATTGTTCTATTATGCATACTTTCATATTCTCCTCCTTATAATTATTTTGCTTTTAAATAGTTTTTTTATACAAAAAAAAACTAGCTCGACTAGTTTTTTTTTGTTATTTTTATACTTATTTCCTCTAGCGTGTCATTCTCACTTATTTCATATTTTCCTACTAGTAATTTTCTACTAACTCCTTTTTCTACGAAATAATCATTTAACTCATCTAGGTCTTTTACTAATCCTGCTTCATATATTTTTTTTGCTATCCCATAAGACGTATCTCCTTGATTTACTTCTATAATATTTTTTTTAGGGATAGTATTTTCTTTAGGAATAGTATTTTCTTTAGGGATAGTATTTTCTTTCTCGGTATCTATACTTTCTGCGTATAAGTTTTCTATGCAATCATCCTCTTTATAATTTCCAGTTATACTTTTTATATTCATACTAATAGCCATATACATTCCTACTGTTGATATGATTATTCCTGCACTTAAGCCAAATAAAAAGTATGCTTTATTATATTTTTTATCCATTTTATACCTCGCGTAAACTTAATATTAAGTTTACTTCTCTTATCCCTAAATTAAGCTTTTTGGCGATTTCTACATTTTTTATCCCTTGATCCTCTAATTTATATATTTCTCGTCCTTTTTTACTAATCTTTTTATTAATTATAGTATTTCCTACTTCACTTTTTCCTAATATCTTTTTCTCTTTTTCATCTATCAACTTGTACATCTCTAGTAACTCTTCGTACTTCAAATCAAATTCATTAAATATACTATCCCCTAAACTACTTAACTGCTCGATTTTATCATCGATATCTATATTCTTATCTATTTTTGTATTTTTTACATTATCGCTATTTTTTTTTATTTTAATCCCATATATTCCACTTAGTATGCCTAAAACTAAAAATACTATGGCTATTAGTTGTATTTGTAACATTTTTAGCCTCCCTGCTTCTTATACTGATATATCTAACGATATTTTTTTCTTTTTATCACTTTCTTTTTTTTCTTTTCTATTTTTACTATCATCTCTTTTTTCCTTTAATCTATTATTCAATTTTTTTTCATTTTTACTTTTTTTTACTACTTTATCTGTTTTTCTTCTTACTTCTTTTTCTTTTTTATTTCCTTCCCCTACATTTAAATTATTCATTTCTGCACTTCTATCTTGTGCTGATTTATCCAATTCAAATGTTCTGTGAACCATTGCTTTCATATCTACCGGTGTTATCGACATAATAACATCTCCTTATAATGGTATTGATACTATTTTTCCATCTTTATTTATAAATCTTAAACGTTCTTTTTGGTCCCTATTTTTCATACCTGCATTACCTATTACTATATTTGCCCCTGGATGAATTACTTGTGATACTATTACTTTACCTTTACCACTTTCCAAAATAGGTATTATTTCTTTTAGCTGTATCGCTATTTCTTTTTTTTCTTTCTTTAACTTTGTATTGTGATACAATGCGCTTGCTAATAGATTTTTTTTGCTACTATCTATATTTTCTCCTAACCTTCTTATTAATTTTATACCTTTATCATGCTTATCTATTTCTTTTGCAACTTTTTCATACTCTACAATTAGGTGTTTGTATTTATCTAACATTGCTGGTAATGCACCTACTGTTATTTTTGTACTCGTCCCCATAGGTGAACCTATTGTTCCTGCATTTACTTCATACACTGCTGATATTTTTCCACCAACCAGTAACCCTTTTTTACCTTCAACTAATATACTTTTATCCGCTGAGACATCGCTATGCATTATACTATTTGCCCTCACTATTCCACCTGAGGCAATTTTGGCGCTATCTATAAATTTTGCTGTTATATCGCCTAATGATGTAACTACTGCTTTACCACCACCTATTATTCCACCTGCAATTATACAGTCTCCACTAGCAAATATATTCGCTCCTTCTACTACACCCATTATTTCTATAGTACCTTTTGCTTTTAATGAAAATCCACCTTTTACACTGCCTCCTACTTTTACAGAACCATTAAAATTTATATTTCCTGTTGAGTTGTCTATATCTTTTCTTATCTCTAAAATAGGCACTATATTTACTTTATTACCTTTATTTTCTATCTGTCCGCTCTCTAAAGCATATGCAAAAGTTTTATCTTCTGAAAGCTTTACATTTTTTCCAGCTGGTATTTTAGATACCTTTTTACCTTTCTTGCTTTTTGTCACTTTCCCTTTTACAGTCACACCATCTGTACCTTTTACAGGTGGGTGGATTGTAAATAACTTTTGATCTTTATTAGCACTTACATAAAGATCTATATTTTGATAATCTGCACTTCCATCTTCTCCCACTACTGGTGCAAGTTTCTTTTTAGCAATGTCAAAATGGTATTCTATATACCCGTCTTTGCCATCTACAACTTCTTCACCTTTTGCTATTACATACGGTACATTATAATCCTTTTCTTTACCTATTTTTACTGTGTCTTCTAATATACCTTTTTTTACACCACTTTTTTTCAAAATAGACCTAATATCTGCCTCTGTAATGGCTGCACCTCCATTTTTAGCTGCTATAAATTCTATAGTACATACCATATCATTGTCTTTTATTTCTACTACACCTATTTCGTCTTCTGGAATCACCTCCATTTTCCCCTCTATTATATTAGATGATTTCAACTCCCCAAAATTAACTATTTGTTCTATTTCTTTCATGTTATACTCTGTTACATTAAAACTTTTCAACTCCATTACTATGTCTGATACTGCTGGGTGATTTTCACTGCTTTGTACATCTATCTCAAGAAGAACCCCTTCTTTATTTTCGCTTATCGTTATACTTTTCATTAATACGTATCCTCCCTTTTACCCCTACACTAATTTTTTTCTAATTTTTTTTCTAATTTTTTTAACGCTTTCGTATGTATTTGTGATACTCGTGATTCTGTAACTTCTAATACTTTACTTATTTCTTTTAGTGTTAAGTCATCAAAATAGTACAAGCTTATTACATATTTTTCTTTTTGTGTTAATTCTTTTAATGCCTTTTCTATAGTTTCCTTTTTTTCTAACCTGTTAAATTCTTCTTCTGGATTACCAAGCTTTTTTTCTTGATTTATAGAAAATATATCTCCTGTGCTTTCCATAAATTCCTCTATTGATAATATTTTTGCACCTTGTGTTTTACTAATTACCTTTGCATATTCTTCTTTTGTCATTTTACATGTTGATCTTATTTCATCATCTGTTGGCTCTCTACCAAATTCATTTTCTAACATTTCCTTTGCTACTAAAATTTCTTTATATTTTGTTCTTAATTTCCGCGGAATCCAATCTTTTTTTCTCAAGTCATCTAATATGGCACCTCTTATTCTAAGGCTCGCATACGTTTCAAACTTTGTATTAAATTCTAGTTTATATTTATCTATTGCATCTATTAACCCTAATACACCACTACTTACCAAATCCTCAAATTCTATGAAATGTCCAACATCCATGTTTATTCGTCCTGCTATATAGTTAACCAATTTTAAGTAACTAACTATTAATTCTTTTCTTATATTTTCATCTTTAGTTTTTGAGTATTTCTCCCATAACTCATTTTGATTACTCAAAATTCACCTCCTTTATAGCCCTTTGTTTATTCCTTTAAACTTTCAAAGTAATTTTCTGTTTCGCTTTTTTCATCATTCTTTACCTCCATATTTTCTATATCTGTATTCGTATTTTCTTCACTCTCTACCTCTTCGTCCTCTACTAAAAAAACTTTTTTTTCTAAATAAATTTTCAGTATTGTTCCAAAAATTATTGAAAACATCATGACTAGCACTAAATTGTATGCCCATACCATTGCATTTTCATTTTTTATAATAGCTAATAATGTATATATTATGCTTGCTATTAATGTAACCAAAACATTTGTATACTTATTCATAGTAATTCTCCTTACTCCCTTTACTAATACTAGCCCTTCTTCTTTCTTCTGAGAAAATAAATTTTATTAACTTATCTTCTCCTTCTTTAGTTGTTTCCGTAAATTGGCACCTCACTGTATAAGTGTATTTCATATTATTTATATCATCTATGCAAGATACTATATCACCCTCTGCTATTAATAAATAATCTCCAAGCTTGTAAAAAATTCTTATTTTTTCATCTATTTTATCATTTGTATAAAACATCATTCCACCAGCACATATATCTATAGAATATCCTGTTAGCATATTCTTCATCATTTTACTAATTTCCTCGTCTGTTTTACTGATTTCTTCACCTGTTTTAATAAGTTCTTCATCTGTTTTAGTGATTTCTTCATCTCTTCTAATAAGTTCTTCATCTCTTCTAATAAGTTCTTCATCTCTTCTAATAAGTTCTTCATCTCTTCTAATAAGTTCTTCATCTATTCTAATAAGTTCTTCATCTGTTTTACTGATTCCTTCATCTGTTATAATAAGTTCTTCATCTGTTATATTTATGAAATTAAACTCTTTTTCTATTTTAAGCCTATAATATTCTCTCCTTTGCAGTCTAGTTCCTTTATCTAATATTTTAATTTTCATATATGGTAATTTATCTATCTTGATATATTTTATTATGCTAGCTTTAAATTCATATATGCTCTTTTCATCCATAAAACTTATCAGATACTTATCTGTTTTTTCCAGCTTTACGTACCGTCCTTCACTTATTATAAAGTCTACATATATATACGTATCATCTTCTACTTTTTCTATCTCTTCTATTTTTGTTGTATATTCTATATTATTATCACTATCTTTTATTTTTATGCTAATATTTATCTCCAATTTATTTAACATCTATTACTCCCCCCCTTTATTCTTACATCCCTAATATTTTTTTTAAAAACCCTCTTGCTCCTTTTTTATTTCCATCTATATCTACTGAATATTTTTCATTTATTATTTTGTCAGTTATTAATTTTATATTTCTTGAATAATCTGATTTTGGATATTCTATCGCCATTGGCACTTGTTTCTTTATCGCTCTATTTAACTTTTCATCGTAAAGTATTATTCCTAATCCTTTTACTTCTAAGTTTAAAAACTTTTTACATACCATATGTACTTTTTTAAATGAATTTTTACCCTCTTCAATATCTTCTACTTTGTTTACTACAATATTAACGTCTATGTCCTCTTTGCCTTCTTTTAATAATTTTATCATTGCATATGAATCAGTTATCGCCGTTGGTTCTGGATTAGTTACTATTATAACTTTGTCCGATGCAAAAACAAAATTCAATATAATATTTGTTATACCGGCCCCTGTATCTATTAATATATAGTCAAAATAATCATCTAAATAGGCAAACTCTTTTAACATCTTTTTTTGAGTTCTTGCATCTATGTCGTTTAATTCTTTTAAGCCTCTACCACCTGATATTAATTTTATACCAAGTGGTCCTTCTGATATTATTTCTTTTATTGTGTTTTTGCCATTTATTAAATGTGCTAAATTACGTTTAGGCATAACTCCGTATAGTATTTCTATATTTGATAATCCTAAATCTGCATCAATTATTAATACTCTTTTTTTATTCCTTACTAATTCTATCGCTACATTGGCAACAAAATTAGATTTACCTGAACCACCTTTACCACTCGTTATTGCTATTACCTTTGAATTGTTGGCAATCCTAATATTGTTGTTTTGACTATTTACCATATTCCTTAATTTATCTGCTTGGTCTACAAACATTATTGTCTCCTAATCCTAATATCGATTCTGCTATTTTTTTTGCATCTAATAACTTAATATCCTCTGGTACATTTTGACCATTTGTAATATACGACATTTTCTTTTGTGTCATGTAACTCATATTTAAAATATCTCCAAAAGACAATGTTTCATCCTCTTTTGTTAATATTATTTTAAAATCGAAATATTCTGCATATGTTTGGATTATTGATATCAAATCTTCTGTTTTTGTAGTTAAACTCAAAACTAGATATTTATCTAATCCTTTTATACTGCTAGCTATTTCTTCCAATTCTTTTACTTCTTTTAAGTTTTTATGCGATCTTCCTGCTGTATCTATTAGCACTATGTCTACGTTGTTTTTTAATTTTTTATAACTTTCTATTAAATCATCTTTCTCGTATGATACTAATACATCTGCATCTAGTATGTCTCCATATATTTTTAATTGATCTACTGCCGCTATCCTATACGTGTCAGATGTTATAAATCCTATTTGTAAATTATCCTCTATTGAAAATTTAGATGCTAATTTAGCTAGCGTCGTTGTCTTACCCACTCCCGTTGGTCCTAAAAACATTACACCTTTTCCTTCTGTATTGTTTTTTACAGTTATCGCCTCTACTTCGCCTATTATATTTACTATGTCACTATACACTTTTTTATAGCACATTTTTATATCTATGTTCTCTTTTTCTATACTCTCTACTAATGCTCTTGCTACTGGCTCTAACACGTTCTCTTCAATTAATTTCTGATATATTTCTTCTGCTTGCTTGTGCTTATTTTCAAATTTGTTTTTAGGTTCTGCTTTACCTGTTAATTCAACTACATCTTTTGTTAATATTGACACTAACCTGTTAGATTTTGTGATTTTTTCTTGTAATTCTCTTATGATTTTTTCATTTTCATCTGTTTTTTCATTGTTTTCTTTTTTTTGTGCTTTGCTCTCTACTTTCATTAACTTTTTTACATTTCCCATCTTTTCTAAAAAAATGTTTTTTTCGTTTACTTCTGCTTCTTTTTTAGAATCTTTTTTTACACCGTCTTTTATCGCAGTTATTTCAACTTTACTTTTAGAAAATATTCCTCTACCTTTATATTTTTTTATATTCGCAATCATCGCACCTTCACCTAGCTCTTCTCTTACCTTCTCTAAAGCCTCTCCTTCTGTTTTTGCTGTAAAAGTTTTTATTATCATTTAGAACTCACCATCCCTATCGATTTTATCGCTATACTTTGTTCTACCTCATTATATGATAATACTACTAAATCTGGTAATATCTGCTCCACTAATTTTTTGAAATATCCTCTTACAATTGGTGATGTTAATAATATAGGTGTTGTTCCAACGTTATTAAACTTCTCTACTTCTTCTGTTAAGCTATCAAATATTTCTTGCGTTCTATCCGGACTGATTGCTAAATATGAACCCTGCTCTGATTGCTGTACACTTTCCATTATTTCTTGCTCTAGCTCTGGATCTAACGTTATTACTGTATTATCGCTTCCGTCAAAGTACTTACTCGTAATCGATCTTTTTAATCCTTGTCTAACGTATTCTGTTAACATATCTGTATCTTTTGTCATACCTGCATAATCTGCAAGAGTTTCTAGTATACTTACTAAGTTTCTTATCGATATACCTTCTTTTAATAAATTAGATAATACTTTTTGTACATCCCCTACCGATAATAATTTCGGTATTAATTCATCTACCAGTATTTGATTATCTTCTTTTACTGTATCTATTAACATTTGCGTATCTTGTCTTGTTAATAATTCATATAAACTATTTCTTATTGTTTCTGTTAAATGCGTTGTTATTATTGCTGGCGGATCTACTACTGTATACCCTAACGCTTCTGCTCTTTCTCTTTGAGACTCTGATATCCATAATGCCGGCAACCCTAAATATGGCTCTACTGTTTCTATACCATCTATTTCTTCTTCTACATATCCTGTATTCATCGCCATATAGTGATCAAACATTATTTCACCACCTGCTATTTCATCCCCAGATATCAAAATTTTATATTCATTAGGGTTTAATCTTATATTGTCTCTAAGTCTTATTATTGGAACTACTGCCCCTAAGTCTAATGCTATTTGTCTTCTTATCATTACCAATCTATCTAATAAATCTCCACCTTGATTAGAATCTGCTAAAGGAATTAACCCATACCCTAATATCAATAGTATAGGATCTACATTTAATAAAGATGTTACACTCTCTGGTTTTCTTATATCTTCTACTTCTTCATCTTCTTCGTTTAACTCATTGTATAATACATCTTCTTTCTCTTTCTCTGCTAATAAATAACCTAAATACATTATTCCAATTCCTGCTGGAACGAATATTAATGTTGGAAACGGTGTGAAGCCTAGTAACGCTAACACACTTCCTGTTATATATAATACTAATGGATTTCTAAATAATTGTAATGCCACTTGTGTACTAATATCTTCTGTTGAGTTTGCTTTCGTTACTAATATACCTGTAGCCGTTGATATTAATAGTGCCGGTATTTGATTCACTAGCCCATCACCTATAGCTAATAATGTATATATGTTACTTGCATCGCTGATAGATATAGGCGGTTTACCACCTATCCCAGATGTACCTATTATTATACCACCTATTATATTTATAACTGTTATAATTATACCTGCTATTGCATCTCCTTTTACGAACTTACTAGCACCATCCATAGCACCAAAAAAGCTAGCTTCATCTTGTATTTTTAATCTTCTATTCTTTGCTTCTTCTTCTCCTATAATTCCTGAGTTTAAATCTGCATCTATTGCCATTTGTTTTCCTGGCATTGCATCTAATGTGAATCTTGCCGTAACTTCTGCTACTCTTTCTGAACCTTTTGTTATTACCATGAAGTTTATAATTACTAAAATTGTAAATATGATTCCACCAATAACTATATTGTTACCTGCCACAAGCTCCCCAAATGTTTCTATTACTTCCCCTGCTGATTGATTCAATAACATTAATCTTGTACTTGAAATGTTTATCGCTAACCTAAACAAAGTTGTAATTAAAAGTATCGTTGGAAATAAAGACATTTCTAATGCTTCTTTTGAATATATAGCATTTAATAATATTAATAAAGACATTGTTATATTCATCATTATCAAAAAGTCTAATAATGTTTCTGGTATCGGTAATATAAATGCCATTACAATACTTACTACTATAAATCCTAATATAATTTCTTTTATTTTCATATTTTTCTCCTTGAACAGTTCTTTATTATATTATACATCAAAATGCTCTTAATTTAAACTTTATTTTTTAATTTGTAAACATATGCTAATACTTCTGCTACTGATTGATATAGTTCTTCCGGTATTTCTTTACCAATATCAACGGTTGCGTACAATGTTCTTGCTAATATTTTATTTTCTACAATTTCAATGTTACTTTCTTTTCCTAGCTCTCTTATTTTTTTCGCTAAATGATCTTTCCCTTTAGCAACTACCTGCGGAGCATCTTTTCCATTTGGATCATATTTGATTGCAACTGCATAGTGAGTTGGATTCGTTATTATAACATCTGCTGTAGGTACATCATCCATCATTCGACGCATCGATGCTTCTAACATTTTTTGTTTAATTTTACCTTTTATTAGCGGATTACCCTCTACGCTTTTATATTCTTCTTTTATCTCTTGCTTACTCATCTTTAAATCTTTTGTTAATTTCAATTTCTGATATATATAATCTATTAAAGCTATTGCCAAAAATAGAAATCCTATTCCTATTCCTAAATCTATTATTAATTTTCCAACAAAAATTGTGCCATCTATTAATTCAAATGCAAATAAATTTATTAAACTCGGTATTTTATCTTTTATTATTATATATGATGTGAATCCTATTACTGCTAATTTACCAATAGACTTAAATAAATTCATCACTGCGGCAAATGAAATTATTTTTTTAACTCCTTTAATTGGGTTTAATTTACTAAATTTAGGTTTTAGTGGTTTTGTTGTTGGATGCCATCCCACTTGAATATAATTACTAATAAACGACACTAAAAATGAAACCCCCAATATCGGTCCTACCGCACTAAAAAACATGAACATTATATACTTTGTATTTTCTTTTAATTCATTTACTTCATATACTTTGTCATAATATCTGATTTCATTAAATGCTTCTGTATATATTATTAACGCACTTTTTATTATTGATGGAAATAGTAATTTAAATGCAAAAAAAACTGCAATTAAAAGAAAAGCTGTAGAAACTTCAGGACTTTTTGCTACTTGTCCTTCTTTTCTAGCTTTTTTTCTTTTTTTTGCAGTCGGCTTTTCTGTCTTATCTCCACTATCAAAAAAACTTAAATTCATTTTAAACAATTGCTTTTCATTCAATCTATTCAATCTATTCAATTTATTCATTCCCTTACATAGTTCTTATAATCACCTTCATTAAATTATATGCTTCATCAAATATTAACGTAAACATATCTACTAGCATAGGTATAAAAAATAATAATAATACAAGTCCTATTAATAATTTAACTGGCATCCCTACGACGAATATGTTCATTTGCGGATTTGCTTTTACTAATATGCCTAGCGCTATATTTACTATCATTATTACTCCTGTAATCGGTAGCGCTATTCTTAGTCCTAGTTCAAAGTATTTAGTCATAGATTTTATTATCAAATATGGTGTGTTTCCGCTAGACATAATATTTGATGTTCCTATTGGCACTATTTTATAACTATCAAAAAGAGTGTCGATTACTAAATGTATAGCCCCTGTTTGTATAAAAAAAACTACAATTATAAAATAAAAAAAATTACCTGTTACAGGTGCTTGGGTTTGAGTCAACGGGTTCGTAACACTGACCATTGAAAATCCTATGTTGTAATCTATTATTTGACCTGAAAAAAAAACTATTGTGAAAAACATATATATTGTAAACCCAATAGTAAACCCAACTATAAATTCTAAAAATAATAACATCCCAAAACCTATAAATGTATTTGTATACGTGTTTACATTATAAAATGTTGTGTAATTCGAAACATATAGCATAGTTGATATTATGAATGTAAAGCCTATTCTAGATATTAAAGGAAAAGATCTACCGCTTAATCCTGGTAATATTATAGTAAACCCTAAAAGCCTTGCCATAATTATCATTAATATATCCATGCTTGCTAATGTAGCTTGTATTATTGGTGCTGACGAATCATACATATTATCTCCTTACATCGGTACTACTAATGTAGGTATCATTTTAAAAAGTTCTATTATAAATTCTTGTACTGTAGTTATTATAAATGGTCCGAAAATTAACAGTGCTAAAAAAACAGCTATAATTTTCGGAACAAATGCTAATGTTTGTTCTTGTATTGACGTTACTGCTTGAAATATACTTACTAACAATCCTACGGTTAGTGCTGTTAATAATATCGGTGATGCCACTATTATTAACGTATATATTGATTGTTGTGCTATATCTATTACTGTCTCTTGATTCATCATTCACCTACCTAAATGTCAATATTAAGTTTTCAAATAACAACACCCATCCATCTGCTAATATGAAAAATAATAACTTGAATGGTAATGATATCATAGCTGGTGGCAACATCATCATTCCCATAGCCATCAATATTGATGCAACTATCATATCTATAACTATAAATGGCATATATATTATGAATGCTATCCTAAATGCTTTTGTAATTTCACCTAATATAAACGCTGGTATTAGTACCCTATTTGGTAGCTCATCTACTGTATCATATTTGCTATTATCTAGTTTTACAAACAAAATTACATCTTTCTCTTCTGTTTGTTTTATCATAAACTCTCTTATTGGAATCATTGCTTCTTCCATAAACTCACTTTGACTCATAATTCCTTCTGTATATGGTGTTATCGCCCTGTCTTTCACTTCATCAAATGTTGGTCCCATTATAAAAAATGTAAGAAATAATGCTATACCTATTAAAACTTGATTAGGTGGCATTTGCTGTGTTCCTAATGCAGCTCTTATAAAATGCATCACTATTATTATTCTAGTAAATGCTGTCATCATCAATAACACAGCTGGAATGAATGCTATAAATGTCATTAAGAAAAATAATTGCAAAGTAGAATCTACTCCATCATTTTCATTTGCTAAATCTATAGTTATAGTGTTTGCTTCTACAACATCTATTATATTTAATGTTATGAAAATTACTATTAATAGCATTAACAATGGTTTATATTTTTTCATCTCTAGTCTCCATTTTTTCATTCGTTTTTATTTTTTTTAATAATATATCCATAAACTCATTTCTTGTATTTCCTTTTTCCATTATTTCTATATCGTCTTTATTTAAATCGCTTATTTTTTTTGTGCCATCTTTTGATACTGATAATAATATCAACTCACTACCAACTTTCACTATGACAAGATATACATTGTTATTCATATATTTTCTTTCTATTATCTGTATGTTGTTATTTGACATATCTAAAAATTTAAACTTATTAATAAACTTCATCAAATAATAAAACGCTATTAACATTATTGCCAAAATAAACACAAGAAAAACAAGCTGTCCTGTTAATGCTAATACGGACGAGCTTGTTCCTGTAATATTTGCAACTATTGTTTCGCTACCTACATTCATTTAAATCACCTTTTCTATTGTTTCTAATAAATTTTCCACCTCAAAAGGTTTCGTTATAAATTCTTGTGCACCTATATTAATAGCGGTATGTATTATTTTTTCATGCCCCATCATACTACACATCACTATTTTTGATGCAGGGTGCATTTTCAAAATTTCTTTCAAAACCTCTATTCCATCCTTTTTAGGCATATTTATGTCTAGCAAAATAAGATCTGGCTTATTATCTCCTGTAGTTGCAAATTTTTTTATTGCTTCTTCACCATCCTCGGCTTCTAAAGAAACATTATACCCTCCTGCTGTCAGTATATCTTTTAATACTTTACGCATAAACATAGAATCATCTACTACCATTATTTTTTTCATATATGTTACTAAATCCCCCCTTGTGTTTCGCTTTTACAATCTATTTTTAACATTTAGTATTTCTGTAACACGTATTCCATAATTCTCGTCTATAACTACAACTTCGCCTTTTGCTATAAATTTTCCATTCACAACTATATCTATCGGATCTCCAGCTAATTGATCTAGCTCTATAACTGTGCCTGGTGCAAATTCTAATATTTCTGTTATTTTTTTATATGTTCGCCCCATCTCAACAGAAACTTCTAGAGAAACATCTTTTATTATATCGATATTTTCCTTTTGCTGTACTAAATCTTCTATATCTAGTTCTTCAAATTCAACTGGAGATGCGTTTATATTATTTTCATTATACATCTGTCTTTTAAAACCTCCCGAATTATTTGTAAGTATATTTCTATTTCCTTGTTTTGAACTACGTGCATTTTGAGTTTTACTACTTTCTTTGTTAGAATTTTTCTTTGTTATTTCTTTATCTATAACTTCACCCGTATCAAATGTATAACCATTTTTTTTAATCATGTCATATATTTTTTCAATTATTGATAATTGAACGACACTTATAATTTTTTCATCAAATACATCTTCTATTTCAAATTTATATTCTATATATAGCACTTCTGTATCATCGTTCATCTCTAAGTTGCTGTTGAGTTCTTCTTTTGATTCGCTTATTTCATATGTTTTTGGTGGTTCTATTTCCACCATTTGATCTAACATATTTATATATTTTTGCGTAGCATTACCTAATGTTTGATTTACCCCTTCGTTCATTGCATCTTTTTCTAATTCACTTAAACTTTCGTCTTCTTCGCTAGAGTCATTTTCTGGAATCATCATATTTACTAATGATTTTACTGTTTTTTCTAATAATATATATGTGCTAGTTCCTTCTACGCCTTTTTTATATTTTATCGTCGTTCCAATTTTTTTACCTTCTATGCCTTTACCGCTTTCACCCTCTATATTTTTTTTCACTTCGCCCAATGTAGTTACTTCAAAAACATCAGTTCCTTCAATAGTTATTTTTTTTCTTAAATTTTTTTCAAAATTTTTTGCCATTACTTCTATAATTTCTATTTCTATTTTTTTGCATATGTCTATAAAATCATCTGGTCTTTTATCTATAAAATCATCTGATAATAATGCATCTAATTCTTCCGTTGATAACGATTCTGTCATAAAATTTCATCCTTTCTTATCGCCTCTGTTATTTGAATAGCATTTTTTTGCTTGTAAACACCTGGCTTCGCTTTAAACTTTAAAATATTTCCTACCATTACATCAATATCTGCTCCTAGGTATGAATCAAGAGGAATAACATCGTTTACCTGTAGTTGAATAAAATCATCAAGGGTTATTGTGGTTTTTCCTACGTTGGCTGTAATTTTTATATTAGCTTCATCCAAGTTTTCGGCTATATATTCTTTGTAGTTATCTTTTTCATCTTTAGTCGGTTTATTATACCAATACTTTGTATTTAGTCTATCCATTACAGGCTTTAAAACTAAATGAGGTAGGCAGTATGTTAAAAATCCTTCTGTAGCCCCTATTTTAATTTTTAAAGTAACTAAAGCAACCATTTCATTTGGAGATATTATTTGAGAAAATTGTGAATTTGTTTCTACTTTATCCAATTTTGGCTTTATTTTCGCAACGTTCACCCAAGGTTCTAGTAAAAAATTTAGTAAATGTTCTACAAACCTTTTTAATATTGTTTTTTCAATATCTGAAAATTCCCTAAGTTTTTCTAATGGTTTGCCTTCTCCGCCTAACAATCTATCTATTACAGCAAATCCTACAGAAGCTGATAATTCTGATACAACTGTTCCATTTAATGGTTCAAGTTCAAATATTGATAATATTATAGGATTTAACAGTGTACTGCTAAACTCACTATAAGTAACCTGTTCAGAATTAACTACTTCTAGTGTTACATTAGTTCTTAAATACCCTGTTAAAAATGTTGCCAATTTTCTTCCATAGTTGTCAAATATTATTTCTAAAGTTCTTAAATGGTCCTTATTGAACTTTGGCGGTCTTGCAAAATCATATTCTTTTACATCTTTTCTAATATTTTTAATTTCGGAGTCTTCTAAACTTTCCTCCAATGTAAGTGCTATTAGTAATTCATCTATTTCGCTTTGTGATAATATGTCACCCATACTTCTGCCCTCTATTCTAATCTTTTTAAATTGCTATAAATTCGAATATTTCTACACTGTAAATTAAATTTGTTTCAAATTCGATTTGTAATTTTTCTTTAATTTCATTTTCTAGCTTTTCTTTTGCATCTGTTTTCATTATTTCTTCATATGTTTTTTTCTTAACATAATCTAATACTATTGATTTTATAACTACTTTTTTATTTTGTAGTAAAGCTATTAATTCTGTACTTTCCTCTAAGGTTTCTTCACTATTTACAACACTTATAGATAAATCAAGTCGTACCGTATGAGGAACTCTATCTTCCCCCGTTAATAAATTCGTACTAATTGGTCCATCTATACCGACAAGTTCAAGTTCTAAATGACTTACTCCCTTATATTCTAAGCTTCCTTCTGCATCTACATCTTCTTTGCCTAATGATCTAACTACCATTAATCCTACTCCTACTACTGCTCCTATTACCGCCACTAAGAGTATTATAATAGCAACCATCATAATTTTGTTCTTTTCCATATCAACCTCCATAATGCAACTTATTAATCCGTTACTATACTCTGTACGTACACTTTCACTATTGCATTTGTCATAAACTTTTTTTGTAATTCATCTAATATTTTATTACCTAATACTTCTTTTTGTTTTGCTCTATTCATATCTTCCACGCTTTCTTTTCTAATAATCCCTAAAATAATTGATCGTGCTACCATTTCTTTATCCTTTAACTTTGCGACTAGCTCATCATTTATTCCTTCTTTGTTGTAAACTTCATATTTAACTTCTACAATTGCTAAATGATCTAAATCACCTTTCGCCTTGTTCTTATCCACTTTCAAGTTGGTATAAAATGGGTTTTCGAATGTTATATATTCTATATCTAAAGGACTTATCTTATCGTATGGTATAGATATGTTTAAACCTGGATTCTCGGTTTTAGGTACAAGAGATTTGTACATTACTAACGCTGATACCGTTAACAATAAAATCGCTATTGCACTTAGTAACAATATTAATTTATGCATTGATATTTTAATTTTTTTCATCTCTCCTCCTAAACCCTTTGCATTATCTGTAATTTGTAATTCTTATTTCAACGCGTCTATTTTTCCCTTTATTTTCTGGTGTGTCATTAGGGGCTATAGGGCTATATTCTCCTTTTCCTTCTACTACAAACATTTTCTCTTCCATATTTTTATCTTCAATAAAATATGTTAATACTGCTAATGCTCTATTTGATGATAAATACCAATTATTTTTTATTCTTACTGAATTTATTGGTACGTTGTCTGTATGTCCTTCAATCTTGATGTTTTTATCTGGATATTTTAGTAATAAAGATCCTACTCCATTTAACACCTCTTTTGAATCTGCGTTTAATTCATCTTCACCTGATGAAAATAAAATACCATCTTTAAAGTTTAATAAAACTTCATCGCCTATTACTTCAACTTCTATATTATCTGATAAATTATTTTCTGCAAAATATGTCTTGAATTCCGACGCCATTTTTTCAGCTTCTTCTCTTTGCTTTTTAAAATTTTCTTTTGAATCGTGTATATTTCTATCTACGTTAGGTAAATCCATTATCCCGGAACCTAATTTGCTCCCTTCGTCGCTTTTACCACCTGCATTAATTACAATTACTTTATCATTAAACGACTGTGCTATAGCCTGGAATTTTTCTGCATCTACAGATGATGTCGCAAATAATAATACAAAAAAACATAATAATAATGTAACTAAATCTCCATATGTGGCCATCCATGATGGTAGCCCTGCTTTACATTCTTCCTTTTTCTTGTTAGCCATTTATTTAATCATCTCCATTTTCTTCCCCTATATCGCTTCTTAGTGTTGGTGATAAGAAAGATTTAAGT
The DNA here is from genome assembly GCA_947313885.1 of uncultured Clostridia bacterium. Classification (GTDB taxonomy): domain Bacteria; phylum Bacillota; class Clostridia; order Lachnospirales; family CAMZNU01; genus CAMZNU01. Next base: position 51,093 of record CAMZNU010000015.1, read on the forward strand.
TTTTCTTCTATGATTCTTGGATTTTCACCTGCCTGTATAGATAATATCCCTTCTATTAAGACTTCCTTTATCAACATTTCTTCATCACTAAAGATTTTAAGTTTATTTGCTACGGGTATCGCAATGTAGTTGGCTATTATTGATCCATACATGGTAGTTAATAATGCAACAGCCATTTTAGGTCCTATGGTATCTGGATCACTTAAGTCTAACAACATTAAAACAAGTCCTATTAATGTCCCTATCATCCCCCAAGCTGGTGACATTGCACCAAGATATTCCCATACTCCTCTTACATCTTTATGTCTTGTTTCTAAATATATTAATTCTGTTTCTAATATGTTTCTCACTAATTCTGGGTCCGTACCATCTACTACTAATACTACGCCCTTTTTTAAAAAATCATCATCTACATCCTCGACAGCTGCCTCTAATGCTAATAGTCCTTCTTTTCTTGCTAAATTTGCAAGCTCAACTATTTTTTCTATCCCTTCTTGTGAACTTAATTCTTGCTTTTCCATAACTTTTTTAAATACTTTTAATCCATTTATTACATTTGGTAATGGGTTACCTATTAGCAAAGATGCGAACGTACCACCAAAAACTATCATCATTGATGGTATATCCACAAAAGCACCTAATAACATAATATCATAACCTGCTCCTATAAACATAGCTAAAAACATAAATATTGCTCCTGCTATTAATCCGATCAGTGAACCTAACTCCACAATATGGCTCCTTTCTTATACTCTTATTTATATAATTTTCTTTTAAACTCTACTGTTTTTTCTACTATTTCATCTATACTATTTTTCACAATAATTTTTTTTCCGTTGCTTAATAAAATTATTGTATCTGGTGATTCTTGTATACTTTCTATCTTATCGCAGTTTATCACTATTTCTTTATCATTAATTTTCCTTAAATATATCATCATACCCTCCCTAAGTATATGAATTTTTTAATACACTTATATACTAGCATTATTTTATATTTATTTCAATTATTTCATTTATTTATCTTTTTAAATTTACTAACTCTTGCAACATTTCATCTGATGTTGTTATTGTTCTAGAGTTTGCCTGGAATCCTCTTTGAGTAGTTATCATTTCCGTAAATTCTCCTGATAAATCTACATTACTCATTTCTAGGGCACCACTTAAAATCGAACCTCCTAGTGCTCCTACATCACGTCCTATTTCATCAAAATCACCTGAATTTAGTGATGCTCTAAATAAATTGTTACCTACTTTTTCAAGGCCAGCCGGATTTATAAACGTTGCAACTGGAACTTTGTATAACGGTCTTATTTCTCCATTACTATATTGTCCTATTAATGTTCCATCTTGTGATATAGACATATTAGTTAAATTTCCTGACGTGTTTCCATTTATCGTTGTAGCATAAGCGTCTGCAATTTGATTAAACGCTGTTAGTCCTGTTAGATCCATATTTACCACACCAGCTGTTCCAAATGTACTATCAAATGGTAATCCTGTATTCGTTATATTCATATCCAACATCGTTAATTCATTTTCATCAATTAAACCATCTGATGTGAATTTGACATCTCCATAACTTGTATAGTTTATAACATCTGGTGTTGGTGTAACTAAGCTATCTATTTGGAAATCTGGTGCTCCATGGTTAATCTGATACGCTTTATCTTTATCTCCATTTAAATATGCTATATCTCCTAGCTGATACGCCCATGTTTTATTTGTGTCATCATACGATAATTTAGAATCTACTACATATCTATTACCTAAACTATCATAAAACGCTATGGTTGATATATGTTCTTTGTTATCCACTGTATTTAAATTACCTGACATCTTCATATGCTTTGTTGCCATAGGTGGTGCATATGTTTTATCGCCTTTTATTTCTATAGGCTGTACTTTGTCTTTTAAAGGTATGTACGCTCCCGGGTTTTTTGGATCTTCTTCCATTATCCATCCTTTTAATTTTTCACCAGTGTTAATTACTATATTTCCTGCTTTGTCTAGAACCAACGCTCCTGCTCGTGTGAAAAAGTTTCTTCCTTTATCTCCTACTATAAAGAAGCCATCGCCATTAATACTAAGATCAAAAGGTCGGTCTGTTCTTTGTGTAGTTCCCGTAGTCATATTTAAATCAATAGATCCTAAACTTGCTCCTAATCCGATTTGTTTGGCATTTACCCCTCCTCTTCCTGTATCCTCGTTTGGCGAAGTTGCTGGAGAAATATTTTGACTGAAAAATTCATTAAATGTCACTCTACTTGACTTAAATCCTACTGTATTTACATTCGATATATTATTCGCTATAACATCCATTTTCGTTTGATGTACTTTTAAACCTGATATTCCTGAAAACATTGAACGCATCATAATGCATTACCTCCTATTATTATGCTGTATACACTTCTTCATTCATTCCAAAGTGATAGCCCCCCCTTTTAAAAGGTCCAACTATACTATTACAGCTCCATCTATATTTGTGAAAACTCTCTCGTCATTATTTACTGCTGTTATTACTTTGTTATTCTTTATATTTACTACCAATACTATGTTATCAATTAATATTACTGAGTCTCTTATTCCTTTTTCTCTTGCTTTATCAACTCCGTCATCTAATCTTTTTAATTGCTCCTTTGTTAATTTTATATCTCTACTTTTAATTCGTAAATTTGCATGTTTTGAAAACTTTACTTTTCTTTCCTCTATCTTGATATCTAATATATCCTTAAAATGATTACCTTTATCTATTTTTAATTCATTTCTACCTTTACTTATAATCTCACGATTAGTAATAGCTATATTGTAATTATTTGTAATTTTCATATTATTACCCTCTTTAATTACTTATATTTTATTATCGTTTTTACCTATTCGCTCTTTTCTTCGCCTTCTTCTTTATCGTAATCATTTAAATCTCTAATTACTGCATCATATGGTACTTCTTTACCATTAATTGTTATTAATACTTCTCCATTCTTAATTTTTACATTTGTAACATGTATAAACTCGCCTTCGTATTTTATCTCATTTCCCATTAACTGCAATGCCTCTGATAATTGATTTATATTATCTATGAGTATTACCTTCTCTCCATCCTCTATATATGTTTTACCACCTTTAATTTCTACATCTTTAATTTTCATATTTACATATGTATCTCTCTCTTCATCATACACTTCTACGTATTTATCCACTAACATCTTAGTTTCTGATATTAAAAACACCTCACTTGCAAATATTTCTTTTCCATCTACCATTAGTATAGGTATTCCATTGGAATATTTTATATATCCTACTTTACCTTCTATAAACTCTACAGGCTTACCATCGTCACCTACTACAAATGCTTGTATATACTTACCTATAAGTCCCAAACTTTGTTGCGAACTCATCATTTCTGATATGCTGGCCATTTGTGCAATACCACTATAATCATCATATGTCGCAAATATATCTTCAATCGGAATATCTCTATCTCCAACTTCTAAAATTACTTTTCCACCTTCTGTAATAACCCCATCAACTCTGCCTTCTATTATTTCTATTTCATTTGTATCCGTATTCCTTACTTGTGCAGCAATGTACTTACCTATCATTGCATAACCTTTTTGTTGTATAGCGTTCGTGTTTAAATTTTGTAATTGTTCTAATGACGTAAATTGTGCCATCTGTGCTAAAAATTCCTTATCATCTACTGGATTTAATGGATCTTGATTTTGCATTTGAACTAACATAAGTTTTAAAAACATGTCTTTATCTGTTTCGTTTTTTTCTTGAACTTTAGTGTAATTACCTTCTAACGAAAAAGGCTCCCAATTATTTTGTATGCTACTTGGCATTATAACCTCCTCTTATACTATACTCTATATTCAATATTAGATTTAACTATTTCGTCTCCATCTAAATATTCTCTCTCTTCTACTTCTTCTTCAATTTCCTTTATTATAGTCATTATTCTTTTTACACTTTTATTTTTCTCTTTAAAAAAATTATCCATATGTTTTTTATTTTCACTTTCTACTGATACTGATAATTCCGATATTTCTAGCCCTTTACTTTTTAATGTATCACTTAAATCGCTAAAGTTAGATTCTATTATTTCCTTAACTTTTTGACTTTCGGCCACAAATTCTGCTGATACTATACCATTTTGCGTTATTATTTTTAAAGTTATATCTCCTAATTCTTTTGGCGTAAGGTTTATTTTCATTTCTGAATACTCGTTTTTTATTACTAAATCTATTTTCTCAATAACCTGAGTCATAACATTCTTTTCTTCTAATAACGTATACATACTTTTCGTTGTGTTATTAGTCTTCGTTGTTTTTATTGTCTCATCGTCGATTTTCACATTGTCTAAAATTGATATTTCTACCTCTTCTTTTAAAACAGTTCCTGATTCTTTCACAACATTATGCTTACTTTCTAAATCTTTTCCTTTATCACTTTCACTACCTTTATCTCTTCCTTCGTTATCTTCTGTGTCTAGTAAAGGAATTTCAACCTCCATATTTTCTATATCTTTACTTCCAATTTCATTGTCTATACTTTCATTATTTTTTATACTAATACTTGCTATTTCTTTAACGTTATTTTCCATACCTTTGATTTCTGGTTCTCTATTCGATATTTCTATGCCTTTTACAATTTTGTCACTATTTATATCTATTTTATTTTCTGCTTCTGTTTTAACTTCCAATAGCTTCGAAAACTCGCTTAATAATTCTTTGCTCCCCTCTAGTGCTATTATGTCTACTTCATTTTCTAATCCAAATTCATTAACTAAAATCTCTTTTAATTCCTCTAATGTTATCCCATTTTCTAATGCGTATCTCTCGATTAATTGTTCAACTTCTACACCCGTATATTCACTTATTAATTCTAAAATATCCTGTTCTGTTTTTTTCACATCAACTATGTCTTCTTTATTTTTTATATCATTTCTCGATACTTTTACATGATCACTTTTGTTCGTTCTTTTTAATACTTTTTCTTTTCTTTTAAAGTTGATTTTATTCTCTTTATCATTTCTATTACTTATTCTATTTTTGAATTCATTAGTAAACTTACTTCCTTTAATTTCTTTTTTTCTCTCATTTCCTTTATACTGATTTGCCTCTTTTTTTATTGGGTCAAAATTAAATTCCATCATCTCTCTTCTCACCTCCTTTACACTAATTTGTAGGCGTTAACCTTTTTAATATAGTCGCTGAATTTTCTATCTTCATTGCTTCTAGCACTTCACTACTGGTTTTTATAGACAATTTGTTGACTATATTTATAACTAACTCCCGATCTGTATACAATAATTCTTCTAAAATCCCCGCTGACACTTTAGGGTCCATATTTTCATATCTTGATATATACTTCTCCATCTCTTCTTGGTTTATTTTTTTTCCTATTAAGTTTTCATATATTTCTTTAGCCGTTTCTTCTTCTATACCTTTATAATATTTTAAATATTCTGTAGGTTCTAAATTACCAACTTCCATATCAAACTTTTTTTTATCTTCTACATATGTTAAGTAATTGTTTTCTAATTCTCTCAACTTATCTAATTCTAATAAATAATTTTCATTTGATTCATATAGTTTTTCTATATCGCTTTCTAAATTATCAATTGTTTTTAATAAAGCATCGTTTTCTATTAATAGTTCTCCACGACTTTTTTCCGCTCTTTCATTATCTATTTCTATAAATCTATTCACGTATGGTATTTTACCCAGTGTTGGTCTTACTTTATCTCCAATCCCTAAAAAATTCGCTCTGAAAACAAAAAATGAGATCCCACCTGCTAAGATAAAGAATATAATAACTTTTATTGCTAGCCATTTTTTACTTCCCTTTTTCTCTTTCTTTTTTTGTCTCTTAAGCTCTTTTTTCTCTTCTTTGGTCATTTTTTCTTTTTTGTCTTCTATTTCATTCTCTGTCTTTTCTAATTCTTTTAACTTTGGCATTAGTGTCACTCCTTAATGTTATACATGTAACTCACTACCTCGTCTGTATTTTTTTGCTCTTCCTTTTTTTCTTCTTTTAAATATCTCGCATACTCTTTTTCTTTTAACTTCTCTAAAATTTTTCGTTCTCTCGTTTTCTCTAATAACTCCATTATTTTATTTTCTAATTCTTTTTCCTTTATCTTTGTTCTTTCCTCTTGAGCTTTTATTCTATTTTTCATAATATACATATATTCATTTGCTATTCTTAATTTTCTAATATTTAATTGGTTTTCCAATTCCTGTTTACCTTTTTCTAACTGCTCTATTATTTCTTTCTTTAACTTGAATTCTTTTTCTTTTTCTAATTTTAATTCTTGACTCACTACACCTAACTCTATTTTTTTTACTTCCTCTAGTTTAATTCTTATTTCTAATAGTTTTTCTAATTTGTATTTAAATTTTTTCATACTCACCTATATATCCACTATGTTTTCCATTTCCTCTATAGTTGTGTTAAAGGCTACTTTATCCTTCGTGTCTTGCTTTAAAAAATTTAAAATTTTTTCATGGCTATCTATTGCCTCATCAACTTTAGAATTACTACCTTTTATATATGCACCTATATTTATCAAATCTTCAGACTCTTCATATTGTGCCATTAATTCCTTAATCCTATTAGATTTATTTTTATGACTTTCTTCTACTATATCTGTCATTACCCTTGACACACTCTCTAACACATCTATCGACGGATACTGATTTCTGTTTGCAATTTTACGGCTTAAAATAATATGTCCATCTAATATCCCTCTTACCATATCTGTAATAGGTTCATTTAAGTCATCGCCATCTACTAACACATTATACAGACCCGTTATTGATCCTTTATCAGACATTCCTGCCCTTTCTAGCAACTTAGGCATGTTTGCAAATACGGACGGTGTATATCCTCTTGTAACTGGTGGCTCTCCTATCGCTAACCCTATTTCTCTTTGTGCCATCGCATACCTTGTTAAAGAATCCATTAACAATAAAACATCTTTTCCTAAACTTCTAAAGTATTCCGCTATAGCTGTTGCAACTTCTGCTGCCTTTAAACGCACCAATGCTGGCTCGTCTGAAGTAGCTACTATCAATATGGAGCGTTCTAATCCTTTTTCACCTAAGTCTTTTTCTATAAATTCTTTTACTTCACGTCCTCTTTCACCTATCAATGCTATTACATTTATATCCGATTCTGCATTTCTTGATAGCATTCCTAATAACGTACTCTTACCTACTCCTGATCCTGCAAATATGCCTACCCTTTGTCCTTTTCCTATTGTTAATAATCCATCTATTGCTTTTACGCCTAATGGCATAACTTCTGTTATTCGCTTTCTACTCAATGCTTTAGGTGGTACACCTTTCACTTCTACCTCTTCTGACTCTCCTATATCACCTATTTCATCTATAAACTCTCCTAGACCATTTAAAACTCTTCCTAGCATTTCCTCTGATACATTAACTTTCAATGAACTATTTGTAGATTCTACTATGCTTCCTGGTCCAATACCTTCCATAGTTCCTAGCGGCATCAATAATATATTGTTGTTTTTAAATCCAACAACTTCACTTTTTACAACCTTATCATTAGCTACAGATTTTATGTTGCACATGTCTCCAATGCTAACATCTGGACCCACTGACTCTATAGTTAAACCAACAATTTGCGAAACTCTACCTAACTTTTTTACAGGTATATTTTTACCTACATCCTTATATTTCTCTAAGTTTAACTGTATCATTTTTCACCTATTTAACTTTATTATTCAATAATAAATCTACATTGGCTCTTAAAGTTTTCATTTTATCTTCTAACGAGCATTTTACATATCCTAATTCTGTTTCGATTAAAGCTTCATTTTTAATAATTCCCTTATCCTTTACTAATGTAATTTTTTTATCACTACCTACTATTGCTTTTAATTGTTCCTCATACTCTTTTATTAAATCGTAATCTTTATCGTTAACTTTTACTGTTACTTCTTCTAATATAGTTGTATTGCCCAATCCCTCTTTTAGTATTTCAAGTATTATTTTTTCATCATATTTAATAGTCGTTTTTAACATGTCATTATTTATTTCCATTATTAAATCCAACATTTCTTTTTCAATACTTTCTATAGTTTCTTTTCGTTCTTCTTTGCTTTTCCTTAATTCCTCAGAAGCTTCTTTTATTAATTCTTCAGCTTCTTTTCTACTATCTTCGTAACCTTTTTCTTTACCTTCTTTACATCCATTCTCATAACCTTCATCATAACCCTCTTGCCTTGCTTCTTCTAATACTCTTTTTTTCTCTTCTCTAGATTCCTCTAGTATTTTTTCTCTTTCTTTCTCTGCATCTTCTAACATTTTTTTTATTTGTGCTTGTATTTCTTGCTTCGATTCTTCTTTTTTATCCTCTTTCTTTTCTTCCTCTATCACGTTTTTTTCTTCTGTTTTTACATTAAATTTAATTTTTTCACTTTTTATCAATACTCTATTATCACTGTCTATTGTAACTTTAGAGGCTTTATATATTCTAGACAATTAACTCATCTCCTCCACCTCTTGACACGATAATCTCACCTGTTTCTTGTAGTCTTCTTATTATGCTAACTATTTTTTGTTGCGCTTCTTCTACATCTGTTTTTCTTACAGGTCCCATAAACTCCATATCTTCTCTTATCATAGAGCCTAAACGTTTTGATAGATTGCCAAATATTAATTCTTGTACATCCGTACTTGAACCTTTTAGTGCAATTGCTAACTCTTTATTATCTATATCTTGTCTAAATATAGTTTGTACCGCTCTATTGTCTAAGCTTAATATATCTTCAAATACAAACATTTTCTTTCTAATTTGATCTGATAACTCTGTATCGTCTTCCTCTAATGTCTCCATAATATTTTTCTCTGTTGTTCTATTAACTGTATTTAATATTTCTACAACTGAATCTATTCCACCAACATTTGCAATTTTTTCTGTTGTTAATGCTGATATTTTTTTCTCTAATATTATTTCTATTTCTTTTATAATATCTGGCGATGTACTATCCATTATTGCTATCCTCTTTGTAATATCTGCCTGTTTCTCCATTGATAGCGATGATAAAATCTCTCCCGCTTTCTCTGGCTCTAGATATGACAATATTAATGCTATAGTTTGATTATGCTCGCCTTGTATAAAGTTTATTATTTGTCTTCCATCTGTATTTCTTATGAAATCAAATGGTCGCACTTGCAACTGTGCTGTTAAGCTTCCTATTATTTCAAAAGCTTTTGATTCTCCTAAAGCTTTCTCTAATATACTTTTAGCATAACCTATTCCACCTTCTGTTATAAACTCTTGCGCTATACATATATTATAAAATTCTTCTATTACTGCTTCTTTAGTCTCTGGTAATATAGTTGATAAATTTGAAATTTCTAACGTTAGCAACTCTATCTCATCTTCTTTTAAATATTTAAAAATTTCCGCCGCTTTCTCTGGTCCTAATGCTACCAATAAAATAGCCGCTTTCTCTCGTCCTAACAATTCAAGTTCTACACCCATATTATCACTCCCACTCTTGATTTAACCAATTTCTTAACAGCTGTGCAGCCATCTCTGGCTTTTCTAATACAAACTTTCCAACTTGTGCTTTTATTTCGTCTTCTTCTTTTAATGGTATTTCGCCTATTTTGCTATCTTCTTCTATTTGTGAGCTAATTAATAAGTCTTCTACTGATAACTCCGGCTCAACTTCTTCTATTATATCCATCTTCGTATTTCTAACGAACAATAATCCTAACAATAATATTAGTATGGCTAATACTACAAATATTATTATTTCTTGAATATTTATAGGAGTTTTTACATTATCTTGGAATAGAGGAACTGTATATCCTACTACCCTTACATTCTCAACCCCTGCTGCATTTTCTATACCTAACACAGTGGCTTCATCTACTTCAAATGTTTCCGCTGGGTTTATAGTATCTTTGTACTCTTCCCAACTCATACCGTTTAATAAATCATTCTTCTCTAAATATTTTTGATTTAAAATTTTATTTCGCGTTAAAAATACAGTTACTGACGATTTACTCGCATCTATTAGTCCTGGTGTTACTTTCTCAAACGTTTCTAATTCATTTAACTTATACTCTGTTTCTGATAACTCCGTACTCCCCGATGATTGTCCAGAACCTCCCATCGTATAATTTATAACTTCATTATTTGCTTTTGCCCCTGGTTCTAATCCTGCACCGCTATTTTCAACCTCACTGCTTTCTAATTTTTGACTACTAATTAAGCCAGATGCATTTCCTTGCATCGGTGCCGTTACTGTACTAGATATTCTTTCTACTTCATCCCAATCAAACACCAAATTAGTCGATACAGTTACCCCATCATAAAGATTCTTTAAATGCGCATTTATATCGTTTATTATCTGGTTTCTTTTCATTAATTCATGTTCTAAATTTTTCCCCGACACTGTTGTCTCAAAAGAACCTGAATATATGAAGTTACCATTTTGATCTATTATTTCTATGTTTTCTTGTTCTAGTCCTAATACACTTCTTTGAATTAATCTAGCTACTGCATTCGCTTGTGTCGTGCTTAGTTCCCTGCTAGTTGTTAATACTGCTGATGCTGTAGCTTTATCATCTGATTCAAATATATAATTATTTGAATTTGGAATATCTAAGGTTATTATTGCATTTTCTACACCTTCTATCGTTAATAACGCTTTTCTTAATTTACTCTCCTGTGCTTCTATTAACGCTTGCCTTCTAAAACTTTGTGTTGTTCCCATTCCCGTTAAGTTTAGTGCATCTTCGAATGTGAAGTCTTTCGAATCTATCGATACATTTTGTGCAATTGCTAACTGCGCTTGCATATAATCAGATTCTTTTACCGTTATCCCCTTAGACCCATTTATTAATTTATATTTTATGCCAACATTGTCTAATGAATTCTTCGTTTCTATTATCGTTCCAAACTCTTGGTTATCTATTAGTGTTACAACACTTGGCTTTGATATCATATATATAAATATTATTAATGTCGCAATAACCAGTGTCGTAGCTATTATCACTTTTTGTTTTTGCTCTTTTTCTAATTCTTCCCACTTATCCTTTATTACCATAAAACGTTTCTTTATCTTCTGTTGCACATTTTCACCTCTTTCTCCTTATTCACATACTTTTCAGTTTATACTTGTATTTGCATAATTTGTTTATAAACTTCTACCATCCTATTCGTAACTTGTACTGTGAAATTTAAAGATGATAATGCCGATTCTTGTGCCATTATTACCCCTAACACATTATCCGTTTTTCCAGTAACAAAATCCATTTGTGCTTTGTTTGATTCAAATTGTTTCTCATTTACCTCGTCATACAGGTTTATACTCGCTTTGTAGATATCCTCAAAGAAAACTCCAGATGTCTTATCTTTATTTAACTTACTTTCGCTAATATTTACCTCTTTATTAGTGTCAAATATTTTGATCAAACTATTATTTACTTCCATTTTTTCTCATCCCCCTTAATTACCTATCTCAAATGTCTTTGCTACCATACCTTTTGTAGTATTCATTGCTGTTATGTTGGCTTCATATGATCTGCTTGCTGATATCATGTTTACCATTTCCTCAACTATATTAACATTTGGCATCTCAACATATCCATCTTTGTCAGCATCTGGATGGGATGGATCATATTTTAATGTCCCCTGTGAATTATCTACGCTTATGTCTGTTACTCGGACTCCCGCACCTACACCACCATTTAAATCCAACTCTCTAGTGAAATAATTTGAAAAAGGCTTCTTTTTTTCCATTGCCTCGAATAATACTGTTTTTCTCTTATACGGTGTACCATTTTCCGTTCTTGTCGTGTTTACATTTGCTATGTTTTCACTTATAACATCCATTCTTAGTGTTTGTGCTGTTAATGCCGTCGCACTTGTGTTTATCGCATTTAAAAAAGACATCTTATCCTCCTACTTATTTAAAACTAAATTTATTTTCTTAATATTATTTGATACGCTACTTATCAACATGTCATATCTTACTGCATTTTTATAAAGTTCTACCATTTCTGTATTTATATCTACGCCATTTCCATCTAATCTATATCTCGGTGGAGAACTTTTTACCGTTGGAACTATTTTTCTTACGTCTATTACTCCACTTGTTTTTGACGCTTCCATCTCCTTAGCTAACTTACTCTCAAATATTACTGATTTTCTTTGATAGTCTGGAGTATCTGCATTAGCTATATTGTCCTGTATTATGTTGTTTTTAATTACAGATGCCTGTAATCCTTTTTCAAGTACTGAGTTTATAGAGTACATTCTGTTTAGCATATTTTTTTCCTTTCTTCGTAAATATTATTATTTTTTTGTCTTTTATTATTTTTTCTCGGCGTTACTAAATGTATATTTAAATACTTTTTTATTTCCTAATATATTTTTCCTGATATAACCTTTTATTTCATCAACTCCTATATTGTCTTCATACATGATTTTTTCATTGTACAGTAATATCTCAGCGCTAATTCTATTAAATTCCCATTCTATATTTAGCCTTTTGTTTCTATTACTTTTTATTTCTATTAATGCTTTTTTTATTGCAACTTCTAAATTTTTCATATTATACACTTCTTTAAATGAATTTTTAAATATTTCATATGTTTCACTCACATTTGGGTCTTCTTTACTATAAAGCAGTAGCTCGTTAGGATATATTTTATATCCACAACTATATGCTCCATTCTTATTTCTTATATCTCTATTTAAAATATGATTTTTTATTATTGTTCCTATTATTTCAATGTATATGTACTTAAATTCTTTTTTTATTTCTATATAATAATTATTGTAGTTAATCTCTTTTTTTATTATCGGTACTTTGCACCCTCCTGTGTACGTTTTTTGACTGTTTGGTTTGCCTTTTTTGGAATCATATGTTTTAAGTTCCTTTAATTTCCCAACTAAATTATTACTTGCATTAATTTTTATACATCTCATTACATTCTTTCGTTTACTATTACACATGATAACATTTTTTTTTAAATTATTAAAGCTTTTTTTTAAATTTATATATTCTATTTCTTCCTTTAAATTTTCACTGCTTATTTTTTCACAATTTTCTATTAACTTATTTATCCTTTCATTATCACCTACCGCTTTTATATTTACGTTACTTTCCTCTAATTTACTTATCATTTTTTTTATTTCATCTATCGCCTTATCATTTTTTCTAGTTCTCATTTTTATTACTAATAATCTTACCCCTTCTATATTTCTTACTAACTCATAATCTACTTTAATATATATGTTACTCTTTATATTTTCTTTCCAATAGTCTATCAACATTTTCATATGATATATTTCATTATTCTCTATATTGATCTCATATGCAATATCCAACATATAAACATCTTTATTAACTTCTATGTAGTTATACTCTATTCCATTACTTACTACAGTTTCCACTTGCAACTCTTCTCTATCTATAATCTTTTTTTTTTTCCTTTATTTCATCACTCCCTGTTATTTGAACCTCATAAAAATTATTCCCATTATTAAAATATTCTCCGATACTGTTACATATTTCCCCTTTTTTTATTTCATATGCTATTCTCTCTAAATATTTTTTATAATCTATATTTTCTTTATCTCCTTTAAAACTCATATTCCTATAAACTAAATCTAAACTATATTGTACCCCTTTTGGCTTATATCCAAAATCTCCTATTAAGTATTTATATTTCGTTTCTTCTATACTTAGTAAAAGCTCCTTCTTATTTTTTATGCACTCTATAATTATTTTTTTTATTTTTTCCTTAAGCTCATTTTTTACTTCCCCTAAATAAAATATCATTAATGTTGGTGTTTTTATCTCATTTTCATACCTATAAAATTTAAAATTAATACCTTCCTCTAATAAGATGTTTTTAATTTTATTTCCTTTAAATACATACTTCATTATTTCGTCCATTTTAAATTTTTCATAATAATTTTTAAATTCAAAAATTATACTTATATTCCCTATATTCTCTTTCCCACTATAAGTTATTTCTTTGTATTTTATTAAGCTAGTTTCTTTCATTTTTATATCTTCATATTTTTTTATCTTCTCTTCGCTATATCTCTCTATTAGATCCAACCATTTATTTTTATTCACATCACCATAAAATATTATTTCCATATTTTTTATATTATAAAATTTATCGTAATATTCTAGCATTTCATTATAACTACTTTGTTTTATCCCCTCCATAGTTCCAAAGCTTATATACTTATATTCTCCAATGTATATAGTATTGAAAATTTTTTCAACTATCTCATTTTTATAATCTCCATAATACCCTGCCATCTCATTTAATACTACACCACCATACTCTATTTCTTTACCTTCTATCTTCTTGTTTAATCCTTCTTGTAAATAAATTTCCTCACTATTTAATGGTCTAAATATACAATCTACATACACTTTTACTAATTTGTCAAATTCATCTTTTTCATTACTACTTACAAGATAAACCGTTTTATCTCTATACGTAATGCAATTTAAATACGTTACTACGCTACTCTCATACATCTTGTTAAATAAATCTTTTGTCGGGTACTTTTCTGAACCTTCTAAAATACAATGTTCTAATATATGTGGTATTCCTTTGTTATTTTTTACTGATGTTTTTACACTTAATGTAAAAGATAAATTTTTTTCTTCTATATCTTTAATAAATACAACCTTTGCACCTACATAATTTTCATGACTTTCACAATCGATATTTTCAATTTTAAAATCCTTTATTTTTCTGAAACTATTCACATTACACTCCTAGTTTTTCTATCTCTATTTTAGCTTTTTTTGAAAACCACCCTTCAGGTAACGTTCTTATTATTAATTCGAAGTACCCTTTTGCTTTAGTTTTTTCTCCTAATTCAATATAGCTCTTACCTAGTAAATATAAAATATATTCAAGTTTTTCATGTCCGCTTCCACTATATTTAAACCCTAACTCTAGCGATGATACAGCATTTATATAGTCCTTTGCTTTGTAAAACTCTTCTCCTTCTAAATACAATTCATTTGTTACTACGTTGTAAACTTCTTTTTTTAGACTCTCAAATCTCTCCTTTTCTTCCACTTCACCATTTTCTATTATATTAAGTAATCTTGCCGCTCCTTTATAGTCTCCCTTTTCTTTTAATATCTCTGCTTTTAACATTACAATCGTATTAGATTTCTTTTCTATATTTTTAATGTTATCTTTTTTATCTATTTGCAAAGACTCTAACTTTTCTTGAAGTTTCTTTTTTTCTATATTGTTATATAAGATGATTCTTTTATTCAATTCACTCATTTCCAATAAATCTTTTTGTGGAGTTTGCACTTTTTCTAAATCTTCATTTCTAGGTTTTAACATTGTTACCCCATAACCTACTGCCATCCCCAAGAAAAAAACTATTATAAATATATATGCTATTACTTTTTTTTCTTTTATAACTTTTTTATCATTGTTAAATTTAGACACTTTTCCGTTATTATAATGTTCTCTCCTTAAAACCTCTACCTCTACCCCTTTATTTTCTTTGCCTATTTTACTCTCAATTTCTTTTAAGTACTCTAAAGCATCCTTATTTTTGTTTTCCATTTCCAAAACTCTCGCTACTCTATCTAATGCCTTGCTATGCTTTTCCATCTTTAAATATGTTAACGTTAGTAAATTATGTGCTTTTAATAGCTTTACATTTAAAATTACACTACTTTCTAAATGCATTACACCTTTTGAATATTCACCTTTCCTCACTAACATTAATCCTTTATTATATTCTTTTATACTTCTATTCATTCTGTTTACTTTTGTAATGTTAGAACTTACTATTTTTATGTACTTATTTGCTAAGTTACGTTCTTTTTTAATATCTTTACTTAACTTCCATTGAATTATTGCTTTTGATAATTCGCCATGTTCTAAATAGCATAACCCTAGTAAATTTCTATATACATAGTTTCCTGGATTTAGTTCTATACTCTTATTTAAAAACTCTACCCCTCTTGTTACGTTCCCTTCTCTTATATTTTCCAGTCCTTTATTGTAAAGTTTTATACTTTCATTTAATTCTTCCTTATTTAAATCTTTTTTCTCTACTGCCCCATCTTCATAATATTTATTCAGCTTATATAATTCTTCTTTGTATGTGCTCATTTATTTGTCCTTTTTAATATTTTTTAATATTTTTTCTAACCCCTCTTTGTTTTCTACTTCTTCTATTAAATCATTTATTTCTACCTCTAACTCATATTTTTTTAATTCTTCTTCAAAATTTATCATGTTTTTCTCCTATATTTTCTAATCTAATACTTTTATTATATATTAAAATTCATTACTTGTAACTATTTTTGTAACTGTTCTTTTTAAAACCATCTAATGATAAAAAACATATTTATTCCAATACCCCTCTTTTATATGTCATTTAATGAACACTTAATATTATACTTTCTTATTTCATTATTTTTAATACTCAAATTTCTTTAAGTCACCCATCTCTTATACATCTTAATATTCATATGTTGTATTTATTTTAATATTTTATTTATATTTTCTTATCTATGTATTGTACTAATAATATTAAATTGTTATACAAAACAGGTTTTATTAAATGAAAGTATTTATTTTACATACGTCTAAAATTTTTCTATTTATTAACATCTATACGCATAATTAAACATTTTTTATTTTCCATCAAAAAAATATCAACAGTAGATTAGACTCTACTGTTGATATTTAAAAATAATTTCTATTTTATCTGTTGTATTCATTATTAACTTATTTTCTCATTTCCCTTTGAAACTACCAAGATATTTATTTATAACGCTTCACCTGTTGCGATGACGTTTACATTTAATCCTAATATATTTTCTATTAAGATATCACCTCTTTTTATAGGTGGTTTCACTTCGACTTTATTAATTTCCTCCATGCAATCCATTTGCTTATCTTTTAAAACACCTTTATCTGTTCTAACTGGAATTAATGGTTCTTTCCAATTACTAATTTTTATAGTTGTAGTTATAGTACGAACAGGTGCTATAAATTCATTTATTGAATATTCTTTACCTCTATTGCATTTGTAACCATTTAGACTACTAACTGATTTATTTTTTTTATCTCCAACAACTTCTATCTCGCAACCTATTGGACAAATTGTACAAATAATTTTTTCTATCACGAATATTCCTCCCGTTTTAAATCACTTCTATTATTATAGGACTAGTAACGTCTTTTAAATCTTTTTCTTTAATAGTTACAAATTCCATTTCACCTGGACCCACATGTAAAGCTTTCTTTTCAAATATAATTTTGTTTTCAACGCTAACTCTTAATGTAACATTCGACATAGGTAATAAAACTCTAAAAAATAATTTAATATCTTCTTCGTTATTATTATTATCCAAATTTATTTTCTGTGGGCAAACATATCTCACATTTTCACCCGTTGTAACTTTTAATTCTTTAGCTGGATCTTCTAATTTACCTAATGCATATTTAGCGGCATTTTTACCAGCAATCTCACTTTCAATACTCACATTGTCAACAAGATCATTAACATGTACCACATTACCACACGCGAATACATTGTTTTTAGAAGTTTGCATATATTGATTAACTACTGGTCCTTTTGTAATTTTAGATACTTCTAAATTTATATTATTAATCAATTCTATTTCTGGTATTAAACCTACTGATAACAATAAAGTATCACAAGTATATAGTTTTTCTGTTCCTTTTATAGGGACTTTATTTTTATCAACTTTTGCGACATAAACACCTTCCACTCTATCTTTACCGATTACTTTTGTAACTGTATGTGATAAATATAAAGGTATATTAAAATCATCTAAACACTGTACTTTATTTCTATTTAAACCTGCCAAATAATCCATTAACTCAACAACAGCTACAACGTTAGCACCTTCTAATGTCATTCTTCTAGCCATAATCATTCCTATATCACCAGAACCTAATATTACAACATTTTTACCTACCATTAGATTTTGTCTATTAACTAATCTTTGTGCTGTACCCGCTGTATAGATACCTGACGGTCTACTCCCTGGTATTCTAATATTAGATCTCGTTCTTTCTCTACAACCCATAGCTAATACTATACTTTTAGCTTTTAATTCAAGGAAACCATGTTCGCTACTTACAATAGAAACTTTATTATCGTCACTTATATTTAAAACCATAGAATTTAATAAAAACTTAATAGGTTCGCCTTTTAATTGTTCTGTGAATTTTCCATAATATTCTGGTCCCGTTAATTCTTTTTTGAAATAACTAAGCCCAAAACCTGGATGTATACATTGCTGTAATATACCACCTAAGCTATTATCTCTTTCAACTACAACAATGCTATTTGCCCCTTCACTTATAGCGGCTTTTGCGGCGGCTAATCCTGATGGACCGCCACCAATAATAATAATATCTATATTTTCCATATTAATTTTATTTCCTCCTTGAGTAAAATTTTATATTATTTAGCTTTACCCATTAACATATTTGAATTTTTAACATTTTTGTTTATTTCTTTTGCTTCTTTATTTAGTTCTCTTGCTAAAATTTCTATAATTTTAGGTGAACAAAATCCTCCTTGACACCTTCCAAATCCTGCCTTAAGTCTTCTTTTAATAGCATCAACACTTGTTGCTGGTATTTTGCTATTTATAGCTTGAACTATTTCCGCCTCCGATACCGTTTCACATCGACAAATAATATTTCCATATCTAGGATCTTTTTTAATTAATTCTGTTTTTTCTTCATTGTTCGCTTCTCTTATTAATTTAATAGCAACTCTTTCATTTGTAAAATTTTCCTTGAATTTAACTTCTAATCCATTAGATACCATTAAATCTAGTACATATTTACTAATAGCAAGCGATGCCGTTAGCCCTGTAGATCTTACTCCTGATAAATTGACAAACCCTTCTAAATCATCATACATATCTATTTCTAATACTGCTGGTGTTTTAGCCGCTCGATTGCCAGCGTATTGCTTAATCGTATCATTTGGATTAACATTTGGTACTAATTTTTTTACATCCTCTATTACAGAGTTTAATCCTTCTAGTGTAGTAGATTTATCTTCCTTATCATCTAAATCTTCCGCCGTTGGACCAATTAACATATTACCGTGAATAGTAGGTGTCATTAATTTTCCTTTTGTTATTTTTGTCGGTATAGGCAAAATTATACTATTTACTTTACACTCTGTATTTTTATCTAATATAAAAAATTCTCCTCTTCTTGCGTTTACTGTGTAATTTGATTTTCCAACCATGTCTGCTATTTCATCACAATAAACTCCTGATGAATTTATAATATAATCGGCTTCTATGTTGCCGTTATTAGTTTCTAAACTTTTTATTTTATTATTCTCAACATTAATTCCTAATACTTCTGTATTTAATTTATATACTACACCATTACTCGCCGAACTTTCTGCTAATGCAACAGTAAATGTAAAAGGATCTATTATCCCTTCACGAGGAATTATTAAACCACCTTTCACGTCCTTGTTAATATTTGGCTCCATTTTTATAATTTCTTCTTTTGTAACATATTCTACATCGTATACACGATTTTTAAATGCCTTTTCTTTTATTTTTCCTAATTGTTCATATTGCTCATCGTTAATAGCTGGCAATATCGCACCTATTAATTTAAATTCTACATCTAATTGTTTTACCAATTTAGGAAACATAGGATTCGATGCAACTACTAACTGTGATTCTAAAGTGTTTGGAACAGCATCATACCCTGTATGAATTATAGCACTATTTGATTTAGAAGCATCGCCACCTACATCTTCACGCTTATCCAAAACAACTATATCTAACCCTTTATATTTAGATAATTCCCTTGCAATGGCACATCCTACTACTCCAGCACCTATTATTACGATTTTTTTAGACTTATTTTTCATTTATTTCCTCCATTTTACTTAAATCATAACTTACTTTTTCTTCCACTGACAAATCTTTCGTCATTAGTATCGCTAAAGCTATAGCTATAACACCTGCACTAAGTTTTCCAATAACTACTGCTGATATCAATTCCGGAGCAACTCCAGCTGTAAATCCTAAATGATCACCAAGCGCGGCTGTTGCCGGCACTAACCATGCTATATTAACTACTTTACCTTTATTATTCATATCTTTTATCATTGTGTAAACTGGTATAGAGTTAGCTGGTGTGAAAACTATACCCGCTGCTGATGTTTTATCTAAACCTATTTTATTTCCAAAATAATTTAATGGCTTATCTAATAGTTTAGTTATTAAAGTTAGTATCGGGAAAGTACCTAATAAAACTATACCTATAATACCAACTATTGCAAGTTGCTCTTCAATAGGCGCCATCCCTGGAATTAAAGCAATACTTTTTTCTAAAACAGCACCTGTTATCCATTCAAATGCACTTGCTATTAAACCTATTGTTGCTACAATTGTAATAAACTTTCCAAAAATTATAGAATATCTTATCATTTTTTTTGGCATCACTTTTAATCCGATAGCTAAAATTAAAGATAAAATTAAAACAGGTATAGTATTTAAAAAAACCATATTTATATCAAATCCCGCAACTAACCCTCCTATAAATGTTCCGACTGGAATAGTTATTAATCCTATTAATAGTCCTTTGGCAAAAAATGGTCTATCTTTTTTCTCTATTAACCCTAAACCAACCGGTATCGAAAAAACTAAGGTGCAACCTAGCATAGATGCTGTAATAGCACCTGCTAACTGTCCCGCTTGTTTGTCTATAGCTAATTCCGTAGCTAATGCATAACCTCCCATATCATTTGCTAGTAAAGCACCTAACATAGCTGGATCTGCTTTCATAGATATAAACACTGGTGTTAACATAGGACCTAAAAGATTAGCTATAACAGGTGCTAGTGTCATAATACCTACCATCCCTAAAGCTAAAGGTCCCATAGCATTAAAGCCTTCTTCAAACTTTTCACCTAATCCAAATTTATTTCCTAATATTTTATCTACCCCACCAATGATAACTCCTATCCCTATTATAAAAAGTATAACTTGATCAAAACTCATATTTTTATCCCCCTTATTTTAATTATCTATCCATTTTTCTGATCTATCCATAGCCTTGTTCCAATTTTTCATTAGGTCTTCTCTAACACTCTCTTCCATATTAGGTTTGAATTTCTTTTTTAAAGACCATATAGTTTCTAATTCTTCTAAATTTTTAAAATCTTCTAATCCTAAAGCGGACATTTTTGCTATTCCTAATGCTGTTGCCTCATTTATTTTAGGTATTTGAATTTCCATATCTAATATATCTGATTGAAACTGCATTAAAAAATTATTTACAGTCGCTCCACCATCTACACGCATAATCTTTATTTCTTCACCAAATGAATTTTGTAAAAGTTCAACATTATTTTTTATTTGATACGCTGTACTCTCGAGAGTTGCTCTTACAATATGCTCTTTAGATGTCCCACCTGTAATACCAACTATTATGCCTCGTGCATACTGATCCCATTTCGGTGCTGCTAAACCTGAAAAAGCAGGAACAAAGTATACCCCTCCATTATCTTTTACAGAGTTTGCCATAGCTTCTGTTTCATCGGCTGAATTTATAACTTTTAAACCATCTCTTAACCATTGTGTTGCCGCTCCTGTTATATATATACCAGCTTCTAAAATATATGTCATTTCGCCTTTGTAACTCCATGAAATAGAAGTTAATAAACCATTTTTAGACATGATTTTTTTATTACCCGTATTTAATAATATAAAAGCCCCTGTACCATATGTTGTTTTTATACTACCTCTCTTAAAACACCCTTGACCAAATAGTGCCGCACCTTGATCTACGGCTGATGCTGTTATTGGTATTTTAACACCAAAAAAATCCGAAGGATTTGTTTCTTCTAAATATGAAATGCTATCTTTTAATTCAGGTAATATTTTTTTGGGAATATCAAATAAACTTAATAATTCATCATCCCAGTCACCTGTATTTATATTAAATAATAACGTTCTTGCCGCAGTAGCTCTATCACCTATAAAACTTCTACCACCTGTTAATTTCCATATCATCCATGAATCTAAAGTTCCTGCAGCAATATCACCATTTTCTATGTCTTCTTTAACGCCTTCTACATTATCTAAAATCCACTTGATTTTAGTTGCTGAAAAATACGAATCCACAATAAGACCTGTTTTCTCCCAAATGATATCTTCATATTTAGATTTTATTACTTCACATTCATTTGATGTTCTCTTATCTTGCCACACAATAGCATTGTAAATTGGTTTACCTGTTTTTTTATTCCACAGCATTACAGTTTCGCCTTGATTATCTATACCTATAGATCTAATTTCTTTAGGATTTACATTTCCACAATCAAAAGCTTGTTGCGTGGCTTTTAAAATAGAATCCCAAATTTCCATAGGATCATGTTCAACCCATCCAGGATTAGGATAAATTTGTTTGATTTCTCTGTATCCTTTGGATACTACATTGAATTTTTTATCAAAAATAATTACTGTGGTACCAGTAGTGCCTTGGTCTATCCCTAAATAATATTGTTTTTTCATATGTCCTCCCTATATAAATATATTTTTTAAAATTATACAACTTTTTTCATCAAAATGCAAATAAAAACATCAAAATACCATAAGTTTTTGATGTTTTTACATTAAGTAACAAAAAAATAACAACTTTTAAAACAAAAAACAACTTTTACAGTTGTTTTAGTTGATATTTAGATTTATGTTCAGAAATTCCTCTCTTATATTTTTTTTTTTGTTGGGTTCGATAATAATATATATAGCAGCTCTTATTTGTCTACTTTTTATTATTATACAACTTTTTTCATCAAAATGCAAATAAAAACA